>OMXO01000067.1 GCA_900315035.1 uncultured Prevotella sp. | reverse complement strand
AGCCTGGAATGATCCGATCATACCGAGCACAGTACCGAACAGAGCGGTCAGGGTACCCAGAGATACGATGGTTGCAACCATAGGCATGTTCATCTGGAGGGTAGGCATCTCAAGCTGTGTAGCCTCCTCGTGAGCCTGCTGGATCTTAGCAATCTTAGCAGCCTTCTTCAGTGTATCGTCGGTCTCAACGGTCTGATACATGTTGATAGAAGCCATAACGACGTTACCAACGGTGCCCTGCATCTTGTTGCAGAGATCCTTTGCCTTTGCGAAGTCCTGAGCCTTGATAGCGCTCTTAACCTCAGCGGTGAACTTAGCAAGATTCATCTTACCAGAAGCGGTCTTGATAGCGAAGAAGCGCTCGATACCGAGGCAGATAACGGTGAAGAGAAGGGTAAGGATAAGACCTACAACGAAACCTCCCTTATACACAGTACCGAGAAGGTTTGCGGGGTGTCCTGAACGGTCGCCACCGATGAAGTTGTCGGGGTTACCCATTACGAAATACCATACACCATAACCTGCACAAGCGCAAATTGCGAGAATAATCCATGCAGCTTTAACACCTTGGAAGCCCGATTTCTTAGCTGGGGCTGCAGCCTTTGTTGTTGTTGCCATAATTGTGATAATTTTAATTTTTTAGTTATTAAAAATTTAAGTTTGTTATTGTCAATATTCGAAATCACCTCGCAAAGATAGCAATTTAAAGTGTGATACAATCCTAATTAAGAACTTTTAACTCGAATTTTATTGATTTATTTCAATTTCGACACTGTATCTTTGATGCGTTTCATTGCTTCGATGATATTCTCGTCGCTTGTAGCATAGCTCATGCGGAAGCATTCGGGGTCGCCAAAAGCATCGCCGCCGACGGTTGCGACATGGCCTTTCTCAAGCAGGTACATCGCGAAATCAGTGGAGTTGTTGATGGTCACCTCACCATCGCTCTTGCCGTAGAAACTGCTGCACTTGGGGAAGAGGTAGAAGGCTCCCTCGGGCACGTTGACTTCAAGGCCCGGAATCTCCTTGGCGAGCTTCACGATGAGGTCGCGACGGCGCTCGAAGGCCTGGCGCATATCCTCGACGCACTGCTGGCTGCTGATGTAGGCGAACTCAGCTGCTTTCTGACTGACGGAGCAAGGGCCGCTGGTATATTGGCCCTGCAGTTTGTTGCAGCCTTTCACGATCCACTCGGGGGCAGCGATGTAACCGATACGCCAGCCGGTCATCGCATAGGCCTTGCTGACACCGTTGACGATGATGGCGCGCTCCTTCATGCCCTCGAACTGGGCTATCGACTCGTGCTTGCCGATATAGTTGATGTGTTCGTATATCTCGTCGGCCAGTACGAACAGGTCGTCATGGCTGAGGATCACATCGGCCAGCGCCTTCAGCTCTTCTTTGTTATAGACGCTGCCCGTAGGATTGCTGGGCGAGCAGAGGATGATCATGCGGGTCTTGGGGGTAATGGCGGCCTCGAGCTGGGCGGCGGTCATCTTGAAATTCTGGTCGAAGCCGGCCTCTACGATGACGGGCTCACCACCAGCGAGTTTCACCATCTGGGGGTAACTGACCCAATAGGGGGCGGGGATAATCACCTCCTCGCCGGGGTTGACCAGCGCCATGACGGTGTTGCAGACGCTCTGCTTGGCTCCATTCGACACCAGAATTTCTGACGGGGTGTAGTGAAGATGGTTCTCGCGCTCCAGTTTTCGTGCTATGGCCTGACGCAGGTCGGGGTAGCCAGGTACCGGTGAGTAACGTGAGTAGTTCTCGTCGATCGCCATCTTGGCTGCCTGCTTGATGTGGTCGGGGGTGTTGAAGTCGGGCTCTCCGACGCTCATGTTGATGACGTCGATACCCTGAGCCTTCATTTCTGAACTTTTCTGTGACATTGCCAGCGTGGCTGAAGGTGCCAGGCGCTGCAGACGATTGGATAGTTGTGCCATATTTTTACGAAATTTTGTGCAAAAGTAAGCAAAATAATTCTGAATGCGCAAGAATAATGCCACTTTTTCGATTTTTGGCGGAAAAAAGTGACACTCTGACCGCTATTTCAGGTGGAGGGTATGTCCCATGCGGTTCTTTTTGGTCTCCAGATAGCGCAGGTTGTAGGGATTGGGCGTCACCTCGATGGGTACGTTCTCGACAATCTCCAGTCCGTAGGCCTCGAGTCCGACGCGCTTCACGGGGTTGTTGGTCAGCAGTCGCATCTTGTGGACACCGAGGTGACGGAGCATCTGGGCACCGCAGCCATAGTCGCGCTCATCGGGCTTGAACCCCAGATGGACGTTGGCATCGACGGTGTCGAAACCTTCCTCCTGCAGTTTGTAGGCGGCGATCTTGTTCATCAGACCGATGCCGCGGCCTTCTTGTTGCATGTAGATGACCACGCCTTTGCCCTCTTTCTCGATGGTCTGCATCGCCTTGTGGAGCTGTTCGCCGCAGTCGCAGCGCTTGGAGCCGAGGATATCTCCCGTCATACAACTGGAATGGACGCGCACGAGGATGGGCTCATCCTCTTTCCACTCGCCCTTGATGAGGGCCAGGTGCTCCAGACCGTTGCTCTTTTGGCGGAAGGGTATCAGGCGGAAGTGGCCGTAGTCGGTAGGCATCTCCACCTCTTCGCCCACCTCGATGAGCGACTCTTTCTTCAGACGGTAGGCTATCATATCCTTGATGCTGATGATCTTCATGTTCCACTCTCTGGCCAACTGCGCCAGCTCGGGCAGACGGGCCATCGTACCATCTTCGTTCATGATCTCCATGAGGGCGCCGGCAGGGTAGAGACCGGCCATGCGGCAGAGGTCGATGGCGGCTTCGGTATGTCCGCTGCGGCGCAGCACACCGTTCTCCTGGGCATAGAGGGGGTTCACATGTCCCGGGCGACCGAAGGTTTCGGGACGGGAGGTCGGGTCGGCCAGTGCCTTGATGGTCTCTGCACGATCGTGGGCGGAAACGCCTGTGGTGCAGCCTTCCAACTTATCGACGGTGACGGTAAAGGGGGTGCCCAATACGGAGGTGTTGTCTTGTACCTGATGGGGCAGGTCGAGCTCCTTGCAACGGTCGAGGGTGATGGGGGCGCAGAGCACGCCACGCGCATTCTTCAGCATGAAGTTCACCTTCTCGGCAGTGATCTTCTCGGCGGCAATGATCAGGTCGCCCTCATTCTCACGGTCTTCGTCGTCAACGACGATGACGAACTGGCCTGCCTTGAAGTCCTCGACGGCTTCTTCTATCGTGTTCAATCTCAGTTTTTCCATTTTTTTCCTGCTTATACCTTATTATATATATGAGTAGTTCAGATTGCTTTTTTCTGTTGCTCGGCCAACTTCTCGATGCGCGGGATGATTCGTTCGCTCACCTGACGGATGGTGCGCAGGTCTCTGTAAAGACGGATGCGGAAACGGATCATGCGGATGTAGAAGAAGGCGCCTACGGGAATCACCAGACCGGTGATGATATTCAGCCACTTCTGGCGGAAGGGTCGGGTATGGGCGCGCACGGCGAGTATCGGCAGATTGTTGAGTTCTGCCAGAACAATTCTGTCTTTCGTGTTGCCCAGATCTTCGATGACGGCCTCCATACGCTCGCTGATGGTCTCGATCTCCTGATCGTCGCCAGCGTGGAAGAACACCTTGATGGGGTCGGGCCAGCGCAGCAGCTTGTGGTTCTCGCTGTAGGCCTCGATCTCCTCGCAGATGACTCCGAATGCCTCGGCATCTTCCTGATAATGAGGGTCTTCGATAATAACCTCCTTGCCGAAGATGTGACGCTTCTGGCGCAGACCCAGCAGTTTCATGAAGAAATTCTTGTAGAGGTCGATGTTGAACACCGTCGAGTCTTTGTTGGCCTTATAGGTGAAGAAGACAGCGATAGGTGTGAGTATGGCTGTCGATATGAGTTTGCCGAACAGGATCGTCCACTGACCATCGCGGGCCATTCGCATGCCGGAGTTATCGAAGATGTAATACACGATGAACACGAGCACGGAGATGATGACGGGCATTCCAAGTCCACCCTTACGGATGATGGCACCCAACGGGGCACCGATGAAGAAGAATATCAGACAGGAAAGGGCCAGCGTGAACTTGCCGATAGCCTCGATCTCATGCTGGCGATAGTTTCGGTGGAGCCAACTTGCATAGTCGATACGTATCTCCATATCCGTCATCGTGGCTTGGATCGCATTGAGGGCATTCTTTACTGATGCCTGCTTGTCGCCGTTGTTCTGCCGCTCGAAAAGTGAGTCGTAAGACAACTCGTCGTTCGCTATCTCTTTCGCTAACTTGGTGGAGTCGGCCTTGTTCAGGTAGATCTTCCGCAGCATATATCTTCTGGACTCGGTATAGTAGGAACGGCCTACGCTGTCGTTGAACTCTCTGAGAGAATCGAGGTCGTGGAGAATCTGACTGAGACTCTTGGCACGGGCATCACCTGCTACCTCGTTCATGTCTGCTAAGTTGAAGCCGCCGTCGAAGTCGAGCACGATGCGCTTGGATGAGAACGTCTCCCGGCGGTAGGGGATATTGGCGCTGTTGGCAATGTCCTGAGAGCGCATGTTCTCGAACCATTCACCACTGTAGAGGTTCAGGATCAGGTGCTTCTTCTCGGCTGTCGATTGCATCATGCCAGAGTCGGCAAGGATAATGGCCTGGTCTTCGTAACTGCCTGTCTGACGGTAGATCATGATACCGTAGAGCATACCTGTGTTCAGGTCTTTCTTCTGGACATAGATATTGGAACCGGGGATGCCGTCGTAGAAGATGCCTTCAGGAATCTCCAACTCCGGACTCTTCTGCTTCATCGAGATGAGCAACTGGTGGAGGTGGAGGTTCGACTGCGGGCCGATCCGATCCTGAAAGTAGTAAGAGATGCCTGCAACGATCATCACGATGACAATCAACGGACGGAAGGCCTGCATCAGCGAGATGCCCGCGGCCTTGATGGCTGTGAGCTCGGAACTCTCTCCGAGGTTACCGAAGACGATCAGTGAACTGAGCAGGATGGCCAGCGGCAGTGCCTGGGGCAGCAGCATGAGGCTCATGTACCAGAAGAACTGTGCCAGGATATCGAGCGAGAGACCCTTGCCGATCAGTTCGTCAACATAGCGCCACAGGAACTGCATCATCAGCACGAACTGGCAGATGAAGAACGTTCCCACGAACAGCAATCCGAACTGCTTCGTGATGAAGATGTCTAATTTCTTTATTCGGAACATAATCAGCGTGCAAAGGTACGGCAAAAAACTTAGATTATGCCCTTTTTCACCTATTATTATTAATTTTTAAATATCTCAGAGCCCACTGGACCTGTGCAGCCTGTCGAGATTCGACTCCCAGAGAATCTTCAGACCGTCGGCATCATCGTCGTCGGCGAAGTCGGTAATGAGCAGGTTCAGATAGTTGGTCAGCTCACTCTTGGCGATGCGCATCTCCCAGTAGGTGTCATCCTCCTCATCATCGTATTCCCACTTCAGTCGGATGTGATCGTATTTCACGTATTCGATCAACTGTGCCTTCCTGATGTCCTGTTCAGTCCAAGGCTCACCCCATGTGAAAGTGAAGATGCCGTTATCCTCGGTAACGTGGTCGGCCATCCACCGCTCCAGACCGTGCGTGCTGCTGATCTGTTCCCAGATAATGTTCGGGGACTTGGTTGTCAAGGGGTATTCGATGTCAATTCGTTGTTTTCCCATACGCTTCGGGTTAGAATTTGTTATTGGATTAACGTGTCTCAATGCTGCAAAATTAAGAATTTTCTCGTGAAAACCAAAATATTTTGCGAAAAAGTTTGGTAGTTCCAGAAAAATTAGTACCTTTGCACCCGCTTAACAGCAATGGCGGGATAGCTCAGCTGGTTAGAGCGCATGATTCATAATCATGAGGTCGCCGGTTCAATCCCGGCTCCCGCTACGAAAGAAGGCAACCTTTGAGGTTGCCTTCTTTTCTTTTTCCTATTTCGTTTCCAATTTGGTCATAATGGCTTTGAAGTTGGGGCTGCTGGTTTTCAGCGTGATCTTCGACGGCGACTTTCCTGAACGGAGAATCACCATGGCGGAACCATTGTAGAGTCTGCGGTGATCCTGCACGTTCAGTTCCTCGCTATTGATGTCGCCATTGGTGACAGCCACGATGCTGGCATCGCCTTCCACACTGAAGTGGAGCTCGTCTTGTGCCATCGGTACGCGGCGACCTTTGCTGTCAACTGCCTGGATGCGGATGTGCATCAGGTCGGTGCCATCGGCTTTCCAACTATTGTCCTCAGCAGCGGCGCTGAGTCTGACGGCCTTGCCTGTTGTCTCTATCTGATGACGGGCCGCAACCTTGCCGCCGTTGTAGGCGATGGCTTCGAGTTTGCCATCCTGATAGGTGATGTTGTCCCAGCGGATTTGGTTGCGCTGCTTGGGATCGTTCTTGGCGTTAGACTTGCGGCCTAGACTCTTGCCATTGAGCTTGAGTTCCACCTCATCGGCATTGGTATAGGTCAGAAGACTGAGTTGGGTGCCAGGCTGACGGCACCAGTGGTCGCTCATACCGTCGTTGCCCGTCTGTACGCCATTCCACATCACGTCGTTCTTCGAGTCGATGACGGCGATATGTACTAACGGTTCTTCGGGTTTGAAGAACGATTTCATGAAGTAAGCCTTTGGTTTGGGCTCTAGTGAGATGTCGAAGACACCCTGGCTCCAGCCCTTGGCGGGCCATCCCTGACTCTCGCCCAGATAGTCGATAGCCCCCCAGTAGGCTAGTCCGATGACCTTGTCGAGATTCATCTCGAAGAAGTTGGGGCCCATGGCCGAGATAGAGGCTTCGCTCTGGTAGAACGTCATCCAAGGGAAACGGCGTCCATCGCCAGGGAAGTACATGTAACGGTAGTTATAGGCCTGAATATCAGTCTGCATCGCCAGGTCATGGGGTAGGGAGTCGGTCTCCCAGTTGCGATAGCGTGGATGCATTGCAACAGTAACGAGACGGGTGGAGTCGTAACGCTGGAGCAGAGTTTTCTGAAGCTTGTACATCGTTACGCCAAAGTCGTTGAACGGCATGTTCGGATCTTGTTGCAGTTCATTGCCAAGGCTCCAGAGGATAACAGAGGGAGAGTTACGGTCGCGTTTCACCCATTCTGGCACTTCCTGTTGCCAGTGCTGTTCGAAGGGTACCTTTCCTCCTGTATGCTGGCGGGTCCATTTGTCGTATAACTCATCAACGAGCAATATGCCGTATTTATCGCAGAGTTTGATGAAATCACGACTGTAGGGGTTGTGCGAGGTACGGATATGGTTCATACCGAACTGTTTCATCAGTTTGATACGCTTCTCGATGGCTTTTGGATAGGCAGCGGCGCCTAAAGCTCCCAACGTATGGTGGTTGGCATAACCTTTCAGCAGCACCTTCTTCCCATTCAGTTTCAGTCCGAAGTCAGGCCCGAAAGCGACGGTGCGGATGCCGAAGTCATCGCTGGTCTCATCGGCCACAGAACCGTCCTCACGCAACAGTTGGGCTTTGACAGTATATAAATAAGGTGTATCGAGATCCCAAATCTTTGGATGGCTGATCTCTATATCGGTAGCGATACGCTCCTCCTGTGTGCGGGCCATCTTGTGCCGCTTCAGGTTAACGGTGTTGTCGTAAACCGTCTGACCGTCAGGATCCAGAATCTGCACCTTGATGTTCGTGGCCTTATCCTTGGTGCGATTGGTGAACTCGGCAGAAACACTGACAAACTTGTTATCGCGGGTGGTGATATAGAGCGGATGGCGTCCGAAGAAGAGATCCTTAGGTGTAGAGACGATACTGACGTTGCGGAAGAGTCCGCCTCCGGTGTACCAACGTGAGTTGCCTGGCTCACGGGTGTCGGCCACCACCTCAATCAGGTTGTCCTCGCCATATTTCAGGTCGTTGGTAATGTCGATTTCAAAGCCTACGTAACCATAGTCGGTACCGCCTACGCGCTTCATATTGACAAAAACGTCGGCAGTGTACATGATACCTTCGAAGTCGAGCAATACGCGTTGACCTTCCAATGATTTCTCTGGGGTGTAGTGTAATCGGTAATAGCCTTTGCCCATCTCCTTGAAACCTCGACTGGAGAGTCGACTCTTGATATTGGCAGCAACATCGGTGTTGTCGGCCTTCTCGTCGGCAGCGGGTGCTACCCAGGGCTGCTCAATCTGGAAATCGTGGGGCACATTCACCTTCTTCCAAGAACCCTCATCATTCAGACGGAATTCCCATCCGAAGTTCAGACACTCCGTTGTGCGCTGTGCCGAAACAGCCAGCGAAGAGAGTAAGATTGATAATAATGCGATTCTCTTCATTGTCTATTATTTTACTAACTTATAGTATTCGACACCACCGAGGAGGAAACAGCCTGTGCCATAGTCCTCGAAATCAGGTACTTTCGTATATGAGAGCGGTTGCCCGGCAGAGGGATCCTTACCTGTGCCTTGTGCCCATCCGAGGAATCCGTCGGGATGAACGCAGTCGCGCAATAATCCCTCCCATGCCTTGTCGCAGACGGGCTTATAGACGGCAGCCTTCAGATAACCTTTCTGGATGCCCCAGCTCATGCCGTAGAGGAATAGGGATGTGCCCGACATCTCCTTGCCACCATAATCGGCATACGAAACAAGACTGGGATTCCAAAGACCGTCTTCAGGGCGCTGACAGTTCTTCAGTGCCTCGCTCATCAGCAAGAAGTCTTTCTTCAGAAGCTTGTAGTACTTGTCCTTTGGAGAAAGCAAGTTCATGCAACGTACGAGAGCTGCATATACCCAACCGTTGCCACGGCTCCAGTAGCAGTTCTTGCCATCGGGTGTTTGGTATGGTGCCACATAGTCCTTGTCTCTCCACCACAGTCCTTCTTTGACATTGAAGAGTCCGCCGGCAAGGGTGTCACGGCTCCATGTGTACATCCGCATGGCGTGATCGGCATACTTGCGATCCCCTGTGATCTTATAGATCTGCATATAGAGCGGCATCGCCATCTGGATAGCGTCGATCCAGGTCCACCAGCCATAAAGAGACCCTTCAGCCTCTGGTTTCTGTCGGTTAGGGGTCTTCATCTGGTTGTTCAGATTCTCAATGATACGGGCGATTTTCTCTTCTCCACCGCTCTGGAAGTAGCGATCGGCATAGGTCTGGCCGCAGCACTGATCGTCTGCATCGTTGGTCTTCACACCATTACGGGGTTCCCACTTGTGGAAACTTGCCCAACGGTCGGTATAGTCGATATATCGCTGATCGTTGTCGATCTCATAGAGTGCCATGAGACCTTCGTAATAGACGGCTCGCGTCCAGAGCGAGGATGGACGGATCTTGTTCACGTTGGTGGGCAGTGTGGGGTCTGCATACTTCGCCATGAAGTAATTGTTGGCCAGTCTCAGCGTGTTCATGACTTCATTGGCTTTCTCGCTTTGGGCAAAGGACAGGCTTGCCATCAGCAGGGCGATGAGTGTTAGAAATGGTTTCTTCATTGTCTATAGTTCTTAGTTTGTTGAATCTGCTGACAAAGATAAATAAAATCCTTCAAACCGCCATCCAGATTGTCAAAAATTGATGTCTTTATCGCAAAAACTATAGTTATTATGTGGCGACGGGTCAGATGGCTGTCACAAGGTGGAGAAACGTAAAAAATCACAAATTACAGATGGAAAATCAAAAAAGATAGTTTGTTTTGCCAAATATTCTGTAATTTTGCACCAAAACTAAAAACTGTCAGTATGAAAAGGATTACTTTAACCATGCTGGTTGTGCTTGTAACCAGTTTTGCAGCAGCCCAGACCAAGTCGGTTTCTATTCTGGGTGACTCGTACTCAACCTATGAGGATTTCATGACACCAGCTACCAATGAGTTGTGGTATTATGCCAAGAACGTGGCGCAGAAGACCGATGTGAAGAATGTGCGCCAGACGTGGTGGCACCAGGTTATCAGTGAGAATGGTTGGCGGCTCTGTATTAATAACTCCTACAGTGGTGCTACAATCAGTTATAGCGGCTACGACGGCAATGACTACAGCGCCCGCTCGTTTAATACCCGTATGGATAACCTCGGACAGCCAGACGTCATCTTTATTTTTGGTGCTACTAACGATAGTTGGGCAGGCGCACCTATTGGCGACTATAAGTATGAGAATATCACCAAGGCCGATCTCTATCAGTTCCGCCCGGCACTGGCTCACATGCTCCAGTGGATGACCGACCGTTACATCAACACAGAGATTTATTTCCTGTTGAATAGCGAGTTAAGTGAAGAAATCAACAGTTCTGTAAAAACGATTTGTAAACACTATGCTGTTCCAGTGATAGAACTGAAAGACATAGACAAGATATCCGGCCATCCTTCTGTGAAGGGCATGCGCCAGATTGCTGACCAGGTGAATCGTTTTCTGAAATCGAACAACAAATAAGCCATCCAATGAAAAAGACCATTATTTCTTTTTTCTGCCTGATAGCTGTGCAGACGCTCTCTGCCCAGCAAATCAATGATAATAATACACCGCTCCACCTGATGAAACCAGCCTATGGCGTGGGATATGGTGTGTCGAAGCCCGAGGAAGTGAAACAGGTGATGGATCGGGTACTGAAGTATATCGATTCGGAAACGCCTGCCCAACTTGTGGACAAACATACTGATGTCCCAGTGACAGACTATAGTAAGGTAACGGCTACGACCCATCTGAAACAGGGCAGTTTCCGCCTGACAAGTTATGAGTGGGGTGTCACTTATTCAGGAGTCCTGGCAGCCTATCAGGCTACTGGCGATAAGGCTTATCTTGACTATGTCACGACCCGTCACCAGCTGTTGGCGGGGATTGCACCTTACTTCAAGAAGATTTATGAGAAGGAAAAGGCTATCGACGGCAATATCCGTCGGGTAATCGATCCTCATGCACTTGATGATTGCGGAGCCATCTGTTGTTCGATGATCAAGGCAGAGGTCATGGGGCTTGATGAGAAGAAGTCGCTCCGTCCGCTCATCGATAATTATGCCGGCTATATATTAAATAAGGAGTACCGACTTGCCGACGGTACCTTTGCCCGTATCCGTCCACAGAAGAACACACTTTGGCTCGACGATATGTTCATGGGCATCCCGACAGTAGCCTATATGGGTAAGTTGACAGGCGCTGCCAAGTACTATGATGAGGCTGCTCGTCAGGTACTTCAGTTTGCCAAACGGATGTTCGTACCTGAGAAGGGGCTTTTTCGCCACGGATGGGTGGAGTCGATGCAGGAACATCCTGCCTTCCACTGGGGACGGGCCAATGGATGGGCTATTCTGACGATGTGTGAGGTGCTGGATGTGCTGCCCGCCAAACATCCCAAACGGGCAGAGATTATGAAATTGTTCAAGGCTCACGCTGCAGGACTGGCTAAGTTACAGCATCACGATGGTTTCTGGCACCAGTTGCTCGATCGTAACGATACTTATCTCGAGGCATCTGCCACCGCTATCTATACTTATTGTCTGGCCCATGGTGTCAATCAGGGCTGGCTCGATGCCAAGGTCTATGGACCAGTGGCACAACTCGGATGGCATGCTGTAGCCTCCAGTGTCAATCAGAAGGGTCAGGTTGAGAAGGTGTGTGTGGGTACAGGTATGGGCTTCGATCCTTCGTTCTATGCCTATCGTCCTTGTCACGTGATGGCTGCACACGGTTATGGACCGGTTCTTTGGGCTGGTGCAGAGATGATCAACCTCCTGAAGAAGCAACATCCGAAATCGAATGATTCTGCCGTGATGTTCTATGATGAAGAGGTCCCGACTGATGCTCCGATTTTTAATTACAATGGCAGTACAAAATTCTGATTGTCCATGAAACAACTAAGTATCTTCTTATTGTCGCTTTTCATGCTCCTGCCTCTGAGCGCCCAGGAAACGGTGAGTATTTCTGGTATGTGGGAGTATGCCATGTCTGATTCTGCCACCTATGCCGATGAAGTGATGCTCCCGGGCTCCTTGCCTATTAGTGGTAGGAAAGTGAGTTTCCGCCGCTCTGTCTATGTGCCTGGCACATGGTACAAGCAACGTGTGTTCCTCTACTTGGAGCGCCCTTTGTTTGCCACTACAGTCTATGTCAATGGCTATAAGATAGGTAGCGACAGCACGCTTTCCACACCTCATCGCTTTGATATTACGAAGGCTCTCAAACTGGGAGAGCGTAACTCGATTGTGGTCAGTGGTTGTTCTGAAGGGAAAGTGACAGGCATTACGGGTCGTATGGAACTGCGTACCCATTCGGAGGATATCCACATCCGCAGAGTCAGACTGTTCCCGCTTCCTTCTCAGGGGCTGGTACAGGCGCAGGTGCAGTTGGAAGGCAGCCATAGCGATCTGTCCTTTTATCCGTTAGAGGTGCTGGTTCAGCGCGAAGATGTTGACTCGGCATCGCTCCTTGCTATTGATTATGAGATAGATAGCCGGCTCATGGTGCTCAATGTGCCTGTGGCAGACAAAGTGGCACTTTGGGATGAATTCAATCCCCACCGTTATCGTATAGGCATCTCTGCAGGCAACGACTATAGTGAGACGGTCTTTGGTATGCGGGAACTGGCATTCAGCGGTGAACAACTGATGTTTAATAATCGTCCGCTTTATCTGCGTGGTGTTGTAGAAGAACATAGTTTTGAAGGAGGTTATCTGCCGACGGATGAGCGTGCCTGGCTCGATATCTTCCAGAAATATAAGGATTGCGGTCTGAATCTGGTGTGTTTCCGAGGCTGTTGCCCTACTGAGGCAGCCTTTGCTGTTGCTGATAAGTTGGGACTCTACCTCTTTACTGATAAGCCCCAACCAGAACTCGACTTGATTGCCGATGAATTTGGCCATCATCCGTCTTTCTTGAGAATCATTCCCCCATTAAGTGAAATCGCATACAGTGCAGAAGTCAAGGCCAAGGTGGAGCAGAATCTCTGTTCACCTGATACCGAGGGTTTCATTCTGAAGGGTTTCGACGATCGGGTCGATGCAACGCAGTTACATCAGTTCTGTTCAGCCCTCGTACCGATAGCTCATTTCTCCAAGACAGAATTTACTTCTGCCGATACGCTGATGGTACCTGTAGAATGTTATAATGCCTTGTATGGTGATGTCCAGTCTGCCCGGGTCTCTTATTACATCACGGGTGATAGCCTGCAGGTTATCTCTGGCGGAAAGCTCTATGAAGGGGGAATGCCTATAGGCAAGAACAATCAGCTGGGGTCGGTAATAGTGCCTCTAAACAGCATCAAGGTGCCCCAGAAACTAACCCTCACCATCGTATTTGGTGGCAACAAATACGCCAATCGATGGGATTTCTGGGTTTATCCACCAAAGGAGGACTTGCGGATTGTTCTTGGTGATCCGTTTGGGGCTCGAACCCAAGACCCCAACATTAAAAGTGTTGTGCTCTACCGACTGAGCTAACGGATCGACCTTATGTTGATTTCGTTGAAATCGGCTGCAAAGGTAATACCTTTTTTTGAATCTGCCAAATTTATTTGGAGGATTTTTACTTTTCTAGCCGTTTTTAGTCGGTTTGTTCCCCTTCTTGCTCCTTTGCATCCCCTTCTTTTGTAACATATCGCTGATAATAAGCGATAAGAAGAGTGGTGAGCGGCAGGGCGATAATCAGGCCGATGAATCCCAACAGCGCACCCCATACAGAGAGGCTGAGCAACAGGATGGCGGGGTTGAGACCCATAGCCTTGCCCATCACCTTTGGTGTGACAATCATGTCGCATATCAGTTGGACCACCAGGAATACAGCGAGGGCCATGATGAGGATAATCCAGAAATTCTGCCCCGTGTCTGCTGATTTCAGCAGAGCTAGTAGAACAGTAGGAATCAATGCAAAGGTATGCAGATAAGGCACGAGATCCATGATGCCAATCATAATGCCCAGACCGATGGCCATCGGGAAGTCGATGATGGTGAAACCGATGCAGAACAATACGCCCATGCAGAGAGCCACCAGACCCTGTCCGCGAATATAGTTGTTCAGTTCCCGCTCAACGTCTTTCATCAACTCTTCCCAGAACGGGCGGCTCTTCTTGGGGAATATCTTAATCCAGTTGTCTGTCAGATACTCGTAGTCGAGCAGGATGAAGAACATATACAAAAGAGCGATGAATGAGGCTATCACGCTGACGATGATGCTGTAAGTCTGTCCGAGGAAATTGAACAGCTTAGGCATTACGGTCTTCAGACTGTCGGTGAAATCGCGGCTTTTGAAGAATTTCTCTATCTCATCGCGGTTCTCTGTAATCCACTCTGATACTGCACCTGGAATAGAGGTGATATGGGCTGACTTTTGAATATAGTCGGTGGCAAGGTGCCCCAGTTTCTCAAACTGTTCAATCATCGGGGGGATGATGAGATATACCACGCCCGAGATGACGGCAATGACGAGAATCAGTGCCAAGATGATGCTCAGTGCTCTCGGCAGATGTAGTTTCCGATCTGTGAACTTCACCAGCGGATAGAGCAGATAAGCGAAGAACCAAGCGATAAAGAACGGCAGCAGCACATGGCTCAGATAGTGGAGCAGTAGCAGGATGGCCAATACGAGCAAGCCTATTCCCACCCAGCGCACAACGCGGTCAAAGGTAATGGTTTCATTTGTCATTTTCTTCTTGTATTGCTTTTTGGTAACATTCACGACATAATGGTTCGTATTCCTGAGTCTCGCCTAGAAGCACGCGCTGGGAACCTTCCACTGTGCGATGGCTCACATAGGCCAGATTACCGCAGCGCACACAGATGGCATGAACCTTCGTCACGTCGTCGGCAATAGCACATAGCGCTGGCATCGGTCCGAAAGGTATGCCCTTATAGTCCATGTCGAGTCCGGCTATAATCACACGGATACCATTGTTGGCGAGTTCGTTACAGACGTCTGGCAGTCCCATGTCGAAGAACTGCGCCTCGTCGATGCCCACGACATCACAGTCGGAGGATAGCAGCAGGATACTTGCCGAAGAGTCGATTGGCGTTGATTGGATATGACTCTGATCGTGGCTGACAACCTCTTCTTCGGAATACCTGACATCGATGGCGGGCTTGAAAATCTCAACCTTCTGCTTGGCAAACTGTGCACGGCGCAAACGGCGGATCAACTCCTCTGTCTTGCCAGAGAACATCGAACCGCAGATCACTTCGATTCTGCCTGGGCGACGGGCCTCGCCTGTCATAAATTCTGTCATAATGGGCACAAATTTACAAAACATTTTAAAAATTGCAAAGTTTTTGCCCTTTTTTTTGTCTGTTCTGATAATTTGCGCTAAATTTGTCCCCCAATATGGGCATATTGTACATCGTTCCGACCCCAGTAGGCAATATGGAAGACATGACTGTCCGTGCTGTCCGTATATTGAAAGAGGTGGATCTCATACTGGCGGAAGATACCCGGACTTCGGGCATCCTGCTGAAGCATTATGAGATTAAGAACTCTCTCATGTCGCACCACAAGTTTAATGAGCATGGTACATCGGCTGGCATCGTTAATCGATTGCTGGCAGGTGAGAATGTGGCGTTAATCAGTGATGCGGGTACTCCTGGAATCAGTGATCCGGGATTTTTCCTGGTGCGTGAGGCAGTGCGGGCTGGGGTAGAGGTTCAGTGCCTTCCTGGTGCTACTGCCTTTGTGCCAGCCTTGGTGTCGAGTGGCTTGCCTTGTGACCGTTTTGCTTTCGAGGGCTTCCTGCCACAGAAGAAAGGGCGTCAGACGAAACTCGAGTCGCTGAAAGACGAGGAGCGTACGATGATTTTCTATGAGTCGCCTTACCGTCTGGTTAAGACGCTGACACAGTTTGCCGAGGTCTATGGTGGCGACCGTCAGGTAAGTGTATGCAGGGAAATCTCGAAAGTTCACGAGGAAAGTGTTCGCGGCAGCCTCGATGAGGTGATATCCCATTTCAAGGAGAAAGAACCCAAGGGCGAGATCGTCATCGTTCTTGCGGGGTGCGAAAAAGTGAAATAATTTTTATATAATAATAAATAAGGTATGAAAAAACTATTTATCTTAGCCGTCGGCGCTATTGCGATGGCAAGTTGTAATCAAGACAAAGTAAAGCAGGCTGAAAAGGCTGCCTTAATGCAGCGTGATTCACTGGAACAGATTATTGCCCAGAAAGACAATGAGATCAATGACATGATGACCACGCTGAGTGACATCGAAGAGGGATTCCGTGAGATTACGGAGGCTCAGAGCCGTGTGACTCTTGCCCAGCAGGGTGAAGGAACCAATACGAAGCAGCGTATCAAGGAGAACATTCAGTTCATCCAGTCGGTGATGAAGCAGAACAAGGAGCTGATCAACAAGTTGAAGCAGCAGGTCCGCGAGGGTTCTATCAAAGGCGACCAAATGAAGAAGATTATCGATAACCTGACTCAGCAGATGGAAGTTAAGGATCAGCAGTTGCAGACGCTCCGCGCTGAGTTGGAGCAGAAGGATATCCATATCGCCGAACTCGACGAGAAGGTGGCTGACCTGAACACGAATGTGAGCAACCTGAAGGAGGAGAACACCCAGAAGGCTGAGACTATCAGCACGCAGGATAAGGCCCTCCACTCTGCTTGGTTCGTATTTGGTACCAAGAAAGAGTTGAAAGAGCAGAATATCCTGAGCGACGGAGAGGTGCTTCGCTCTAACTTCAATAAGGAGTACTTCACAAAGATTGATATCCGTATCGACAAGGAAATCAAACTCTACAGCAAGTCGGCAGAGGTTCTGACAAGCCATCCCGCCAGCTCTTACACGCTGCAGCGCGATGCCAATAAGCAGTATGTGCTCCGCATTACCAATCCAGATGCATTCTGGTCAACAAGTAAGTACCTCGTTATATTGGTGAAGTAAGTAGCGCTTCTTTTTCGATAAACTAATTACGGGCCTCATTTCTGAGACCCGTAATTTTGTATAGACAGGAAAAAGTCTTTATAGCTGATCTATTTCTGCTTCAGAAAGCCCTGAGGCTTTCATAATCTCTTCAGTTTTGAGCCCCATAGACTTCAGATTCTTGGCAATGTTCATAATGCCTTCGGCCCTTCCTTCAGCCCTTCCTTCTGCTCTACCTTGTTGAAACCCTTCGGCATGCCCTTCTAACCTTGCTGCACCAAAGGCACAGTCTTGATCTACCATTGCGAGAAGATGCCG
Organism: uncultured Prevotella sp.; assembly: GCA_900315035.1. Classification (GTDB taxonomy): domain Bacteria; phylum Bacteroidota; class Bacteroidia; order Bacteroidales; family Bacteroidaceae; genus Prevotella. The sequence goes on along the minus strand of OMXO01000067.1, from coordinate 797 downwards.
CTCGTAAGCAAGCTGTTCAGAACGACTCATCTGCAAGTATAGTAGTTTTTCTCGGGCTTCAGCAAGTCCGGGCGTCTTCGTGTCGTCTTTGATACGGCCATTCTTCAGATAATCCAACCATTCTTCAAGTGGAGTAGTTGCCACGTCGTTAAATTCGTTGACACGAATGAGGTAGTATTCCGGGAACACTTCTTCTGGAGCTTTCATTTTGATGACATTATTCTCTTTAACGCTAATTTTGAGCATGTCACCAGTATGAACCCCAACAAAAGCAGTTTTGCCATGATAGAGATAGTCGGAACCTTGTCCCAGATCGAAGTACAGGATGTTGATAGAATACACCTTTTTGACCTCATCATAGTGTTGCCCAAGAGAGATGTGCTCGGTTATGGCCTTGGCAGCACCGTAGAGAATACGCTCAAGATAATATAGCTGTGTCGTCAGTTGTACCTCGACGATGATGATGTTTCCATTGGCATCTCTTGCTTTGATGTCAACACGATTGAATTTATCGTCCACAGCTTCCTGATTACCCTCGCTTTCAAGAATCTCCTCGATGGTAATCTTTTCTCCTAATAGTACAGTTATCAATCCTTCAAGGACATCATAATTTGCTTTGTCACGAAGCATCCGCTTCACGGCCCAGTCAAATCGTATGTACTTTTCGTTAATCACAATTTCTCCTTTCTTTGATTCTTGTCTCTTGGTTCCCATAGTTAAAAGAATTAAGTTATTAAACGTTTATCGCCTGCAAAGATAAGGCTTTTTAGTGAAATCGCCAAATAAAATCTCCAAAA
>OMXO01000046.1 GCA_900315035.1 uncultured Prevotella sp. | reverse complement strand
TGGAGATCCCGTTTGTACTCTACTTCGGCTGGAAATACATCAACGAATATAACAGGATGGTGGAGAACTACTACTCTAACACTGAGGATAAGGTTGTAACCTTCATCAAACCTTTGATGATAGCTTTTGTGGCAGCATCAACAATATCCTTTTTCAGTAATTTCGCAAACCGCAATTACTTCACAGAATCAATCTGGCTTTTAGTCATTCCCGCACTATTGTTCTCATCCATGATCTTGTTATTCGGCTTTGTAGGTCTCACGCAGAACACCTATACACGAGAATTTGTGGAAGAAAGTGCGATGACGGAGGAAGAAGAGCCTGAACAGGAGATCATCCCGCTGACTCCGGAAAAGGAGCATATCATGGCTGCGGAGATACGAAAGCTGATGGACGAGAAGCATCTCTTCCTGCAACCCAACCTGAAGATCAACAATCTGGCAAGTATGCTGAACACCAATCGCAATTACATCTATCACGCTATCAACGGTGAAATAGGATTATCCTTCTCTGATTATATCAACCAGAAACGCATCGAACATGCTATCAATCTGATAGATCATAATCCCAATATGCTTTTGACGGATGTGGCCACTAAGTCGGGCTTTTCATCAGCAAGTTCTTTCTATCGTAACTTCAAAACTATTACCGGCTGTTCACCCAGCGATTACCAAAAAAAGCAGGATGCGAACAATCACTGCCAGCATCCTGCATAAAAACTTGTGAGAGATATAAAATTGTCTTAATCTAGTTTTTTATCAAAACTATTATATGACAGGTGCAAAATTAAGCATTATCCGGTAAATTGGCCGTGCATTTTCACAAAATTATCGTTCAAATTCGCAAAACCCGCTAAAAACTGGCCTTTTTGGAACAAACACACATGTACCCCGACCGAGAATCGAACTCGGAACTAAGCTTTAGGAGAGCCTTGTTATATCCATTTAACTATCAGGGCGTGTGGTTTTCGGATGCAAAGATAAACTATTTTTTGCTTTTAGCCAAACTAATAGACGACTTTTTGTTGGTTGCAGATACAATAATTCGAGATAGGATAGTTTGTACTAGAGTAACAATTATTTCGTTTAATGTTTCAAGCCCATTTATTTATCTCAAAATCACAACGACAATTCCGGCTTTTTTCATAAATTTGCGCAAGTATTATCAACTAAAAACTTTGCTTATATGAGAAAACTTTTGCTCATGTTGCCATTATTGGCACTATTTGGCTGCTCTGCACCTGAAGTACAAAACCCCATTCTGACTATTGAGGGAGGAAAGATTCAAGGAGTTCTGACAGAAACCCCAGGAGTATATGCTTATAAAGGAATTCCCTATGCGGCTGCTCCGATTGGTGATCTACGATGGAAAGAGCCTCAGCCCGTAGTGGCCTGGGATAGCATCCGTGTTTGCGATAAGTTCGGTCATCCTGGCTATCAGGCCGTTCACTATCCTGGTTTTTATGCATCTGAATGGGGTTACGGCGACGAGGCACCCTATAGTGAAGACTGTCTATATCTGAATGTCTATACGAAAGCACCTGGAGTGACAGACAAGAAGCTGCCTGTAGCCCTATGGATTCATGGTGGCGGTTATCGCGAAGGCTGGGGCACAGAGCCCGAGTTTGACGGTCAGGAATGGGCCTCGAAGGATGTGGTACTCGTTACCATCAACTATCGTCTTGGCATCTTCGGCTTCATGCCCTATCCTGAACTATCTGCTGAGAGTCCCCACGGTGTATCCGGAAACTATGGCATCTTAGACCAGATTCAGTCACTGAAGTGGATCAAACAGAACATTGCCCAGTTTGGTGGCGACCCTGATAATGTGACTATCTTTGGCCAGAGCGCTGGAGCCGGAAGTGTACGTACTATCTGCGAATCTCCTTTGGCTCGTGGTCTGTTCCACAAGGCTATCATCATGAGCGGTGGTGGCATCAACGTCCCTGCAAAGGATGGTGAGGAGGCTAAGCCGGCTACACCTGTGAATAAGTTCTTTACCTATAATCCCACGCTGAAAGAAGCTGAGGCAGAGACCAAGAAAGTGATGGACTGGGCTGGATTGACAGACCTGAAGAAACTACGTGCTGCTTCAACAGAGATACTATACACCGTAGGTACCTTATATAATATGGTGAACAAGACGGACGTGTTCCTGATGCAGCGCCCCATCATCGATGGTTACGTATCACTGAAGAACTTTGACGAGGCTACTCGGGAAGGAAGCATTGCCGATGTGCCATACATGATCGGTTATACCCTTAACGATATGGGCTCTATGGGTCCTGGTATCGCTGAGTTCTGTAAGGTTCGCCAGGAAAAAGGCGGTAAGGCCTGGGCTTATGAGTTTGCCCGTCCATTGCCCGATGATGGGAAACATCCTGAGATTACCGACCGTCTGAAAGGTGCCTTCCACTCCAGCGATCTCTGGTTCGTCTTCAAGAGTCTGAAGCACTGTTGGCGCCCTTGGACCCAAGGCGACTGGGATCTCGCAGAGAAAATGATCACTGCATGGACCAACTTTGCCAAATACAGCGATCCAAACGGAAACGACGGCAAAGGTCTCGGCTGGGAAGCATGTACTGCCGAGAAACCCCAGTTCATGCTCTTTAAGTTGGATGATAAAGACGCTGAAGCCTCTGAGATGGGCGAGCCCATCATCCCAGAGCCCATCAAGTTCGACATGCCGAATCCGGCTAAATAATTCACACTATATTACAGATTTATGAAAAGATTACTGATGTTACCGCTTCTGTTACTTGGTCTCATATCAGCCCAGGCGCAGAACCCGTATCTACCTCTCTGGGAGCACTTGCCCGATGGCGAGCCCCGTGTGTTTGAAGATCCTGACAATCCAGGAAAGTATCGTGCCTATATCATTGGCTCTCACGATGTGACGTTCACCGCTTATTGCGGTCCAGACATCCGAATGTGGTCGGCACCCGTTGAAGACCTGAGCCAGTGGCGCGACGAAGGACCGATCTTCTCTTGGTATGTCGATGGCCAGTGGGACACCATGTTTGCCCCCGATCTTGTAGAGGTGAAAGATAAAGCGACAGGCAAGAAGACCTACTATCTCTATCCCCATTCCCGTGGTTGGCAACGTGTGCCGATGGTTTGTAAGAGCGATCGTCCTAATGGACCTTTCACTCCCATCAACCTCACAGAGGATGGACGCAAGTGCCTGCCAGGCTCACTTATCGATTTCGATCCCTCCGTGTTTATAGAGAATATCTCCAACAAGAAGGATCCAGACTATGCCAAGGGCTTCCGTGCTTACGTCTTCTATGGTTTCCAGCACTCAACGGCTTGCGAACTCGACCAGAATACGATGTTCTCCAAGCGCGAGGGAACAGAACTTATCGATCCTTTCATTCCCGCCAGCAGTGCTGATGGCCGTCTGCTCGACAAGGAAGGTTCGGAATATAAAGCTCTCTACCAAGGTCAGAACCCGCTCGATTTTAACTTCTTCGAAGCATCATCCATCCGTCAGGTAGGAAATAAATATGTAATGGTGTTCTCTGGGTATTCAGGTAAGGAATACGGTCTTGGCAACACCAACTCCGCCCTGCGCTATGCCTTCGGTGACTCACCTTTAGGTCCGTGGCGATCAGGTGGAGTATTGGTTGACTCACGTGGTGTGGTACTCGATGAAGACGGTTCACACCTCATAACCACCAATGCTGCCCACAATACTCACGGCTCACTGCAGGAGATCAATGGTCAGTGGTACGTGTTCTATCACCGTCCTCCACGCGGCTTCGGCTTTGCCCGTCAGGCAATGGTTGCTCCAGTGAAGATTACATGGGACAAGAAGCCCGTGGCCAAGGGAGGTATCGTAAAGATTACGGGTTATGACCCATTCGTTAAAGATAACGAGTGGACAGTTGTTGCCAAAGACGGCAACGCCTATACAGGCGCAGAGGTCACTTCTGAGGGATTCCAGATCTTTGGTCTGCCCCCCTATCAGTATTACTCTGCAGGTATCGCCTGCTTTATGACTGGAGGCACCAACAGCAACGAGTGGATGCAAGACAACCACGATGTATGGAACAACTCGATGGATCTCGCAGGGATCACCAACAAGGGAATCATTGGTTTCAAGTACTTCGGATTTGGAGGACTCGGAGCAGCCAGCAAAGGCCTTAAGCCGTTTGCAGGCATACAGAAAGGCGATGGTGCCATGCTGAACCTGAACCTTACCTCAGGCGGACATGGGGCATTCAAGATCCATGTATTGCTCGATGATCCCTGGAAGGGCAAGGAGATTGCCGTATTCGATATCCCTGGCGATGCACCAAAGGCTGCGATGATGTATCAGACGGCAGTGCCAAATGTGGAAGGCTTGACAGGCAAACATGCCATCTATCTCGTGGCGGAGGGACCAGAGGTCAAGGCGCCCGAGCGCCCACGTTGGGGCGGTCCGCGTGGTCCTCAGCGTCCACAAGGTCTGTTCGATCTTCACGGCATAGGATTCTCAAAGGCTGGTGAAAATTTCGAGGCTCCTCAGGTGCCTCAGGTAACCATCTCTATCGACGGACAAGCCCTGGTGATTCCGAAAAACCCGATTTGGTTCACAAACCTCAACGGATATGCAGAGGCCAATCACTATCAGGTATATGGCAAACTCTGCGATAAGAACAATGAGATCAAGGCTTCTTCAACCGTTCCTGGTGTGAAGTTCGAAATCTCTAAAATCGTAGAAGGCCGCGCAACGGTCAAGGCTACCTACAACGGGAAAACAAAGGTATTCCTGATCAACTAAAAAAGAATCTCCCTCAGCAAGTCTGAGGGAGATTCATTTATACCAAAACTATTTTGATTCTTTGCAAAGCCTCCTGGAGACGACTTCTTGGGCAGGCGATATTCACACGGATATAGCCCTCACCCGACTCCAGGCCATACATCGAGCCTGGATTAATCCACACTTTGGCCTCCTTGACAAGTCGATCACACAGTGCTTTCGAGGTGACTCCCATTGCAGAGATGTCTATCCAGGGAAGATAGGTCCCTTCGAGACGGCAGACCTTCCACTGAGGGATGTTTTTATCGATGAAATCGCATAAAAACTGATAGTTCTCCCATAGATAGAGGTTCAGTTCATCTATCCAATCCTCACTCTCGTTATAGGCAGCAATCAATGCCACAGGACCAAAGGGATTCACATCGCACACCTCATTAATGTTAATAGCGCGATCGATACGACGGCGCCATTCCGACTGTGAGCAGATGATATTAGCCACCTGAAGTCCTGCGATATTAAACGACTTGGAAGGTGAGTTGAGAATCACACTGTTCCGACGGCAGTCTTCGCTGACAGCCGCAAAAGGCTGGAACGTATGTCCAGGCATCATAAGCTCGCAATGAATCTCATCGCTCACGACCTTCACGCCATACTTCATACAAACCTCGTTCATCCGAGACAGTTCGGCTGCAGACCACACACGTCCACAGGGATTATGAGGATTACACAGCAGGAAAACAGTGGTCTTCTCATCGGCACACTTGGCCTCAAAATCATCCCAATCCACTTCAAAAGTGTCCCCTACCCGTTTCAGCGCTGTTTCCAGCACTTCGCAGCCATTATTACGAACTGAAGAGAAGAAACAGTTATAGTCGGGCGAAAGTATCAGCACTTTCTCGCCAGGCATGGTCAGTGCCTTGATGGCTACCGACATCGCAGGCACAACGCCTGTGGTATAAAGGATCTCTTCACGATGAATCCGCCAATGATGACGACGATGGAACCACGAGATGACTGCCAGATAATAGTCTTCTTCCACCACCGTATAGCCAAACACCCCATGGGCTGCACGCTTCATAACGGCATCCATAATAGCGGGAGCAGCCTTAAAGTCCATATCTGCTACCCAAAGCGGGATGATACCATCCGAAGAATCCACCGCTTCAGGTCTTTCATCCCACTTCACGCAGCCTGTACCGCGTCGTTCAATCAACTCGTCAAAATCGTATTTCATCCTCTTGTCTCTATCACACAGTTATTGGGCTGACGCACGTTTTCATCGATGGTGATACTACCGATGGAATCGGCAATAATATGTCCGCTCGTCGGGTTCTTGATGTTCTCGATATGGCCCTTGATATCGGCCTCAACAGTAGAATACTCAAACATACGGTCGCACATCGGGTCGATGGTGCAGTTCTCAATCACCAGGTTATGTGTATAGCAGAGCAACTGCTCGCCTGCCAGATGGCAGTTCACGAGACGTACGTTCTTCGAGTGCCAGGCCAAATATTCACCATCGAGCACAGAGTCATAGATGGTCACATTCTCGCACTCCCAGAAAGAGTCCTTCGTCAGTATCTTGGCGTTATGCACCTCAACGTTTTTACAGTACTGGAACACATACTTCGAGTCGCTCTCCAGTCCGTCAACATAGATGTTCTGCGAGAACATAAAGGGATAAGTGCCGCCATGCAACTTCACATTCTTCAGTTTCAGTCCATCGACTTTCCAGAAGGTTTCATCGGCATCGGTAATCTCCACGTTCTCCAGTTCCAGGTTTTTCATCTCACGGAAGAACTTCGGACCGTCGATGCGCGAGTTCTTCATCACCATATCATTGGTGTACCAGATGGCTGAGCGAGAACCCAGTGCAAAATAGCAGTTCTCGATATAGGCACCATCGACGTGCCACCAAGGGTATTTACCATAGAATTTGCAATCGTAAGCTTCCATGTTCTGGCACTGTTTGATGCCAGACTCACCGTCAGTGATCGTTACATTCTCTAGTCTCAAGTCGTGTTGGGCAAACAGAGGACGCTCGCCTCCGAATTTCTTGTCTTTTATTACTTCCATTGTCTTGTTTAATGATTCGGTTGCAAAAATACAAAGAAAAATCCGTAATCTGGATACCCAAACTACGGATTATATTACCAATTTAAGTGTTTTTATTATTTCAGGGCCAGCAAACGGTCGCTGATCATCTCTAAAGGCTCCATGCAGAGCAGGCTGTTGACGAGATACATATCATTCTTGGCCTCGTTCATCTTGAAAGTCTTCACAGATGTTACGCTGGGGGCAATCTCGCGATAAAGTGTCACTTCTGAGGGTACATCATAGGTCTGGCGCTCTGCATCCCATCTGCTGGTCTCCACATTGTAGCCGTTCTTATAATATCTATAGGTGTGACGGAAGTCGTTCACCCAAGTCTGTTTCTCTGCATCCCAACGGACAACCTCGCGTGTAGCCAAACGTCCCTGATCGTCATAATCGTAGCGATATTCCATCTTGGCACACATCTGATTGTCAGACTTCTGCTCATAGACCTCGATCTTGTGGATAACGCCGTCTTCCAGGTCTGAGTTATACAAATAAGGTGCATTCACGTCGTTAGCGGCGTTGAAATACATCGTTAAAACGGTGGCGATTGTGATAATTGATTCCATAACTCTTTGCTTTTAAATTAAACGTTTTGCCTGTTAGACGCTGCAAAGGTACGATTAACTACAAAAAAAGAATGTTATTTGAATGTTATCTTTAGGTTAATTCGTCGAATGACGGTTAAGAAATCATAAAAACCATTCGTCCTCATGCAATATTTTCCCTCTTCCAATATTATATTAATAGAATGAATTAAATTTGTAACGTAAAAATCAAGGTGTTATGAAAAAGAACGGAGTTTTATGGCAGATCCTCATACTTGTGCTGGCTGCGACTTTCAGCAGCTGTGGAGACAAAGAGTCAGCTGATACTATGCCCCACTCGCTGTATGCGATAGCCCGCCAAAGCGCCAGTGCCCCACTGCAGTACAAGGCCGAAATGCCTGTGTTCTCACTCAACGATATCAGGAGTTTCAATACAAAGACAGGTGAGATTATCTTCAATGATCTCACTTTCGACAAACACCTTTTCTACGATAGCAGCTGCCAATATAGTGTCTATTTCTACGACGAACACGGTCTGCTATTCGATGCCCGTGCCGTATCCTGGCTTTCCAGCGTAGGCTATTTCGACCAGCTGACATTCCAATGCGCTTTCTACGGACCCGACGACCAATTGCAGACTACGAATAATCGCTTCTATCTTCAATACGGCTATCCAGGAATTATCGAAGGCGATGAGACCGTAAAAGAATTAATGAAGAAAAATGCCGCTGGAATGGAGCGCTTTACCAACATACTCCGTCAGGCTGGCAAGCTCATAGAATAGATTTGCTGTTTAATTCTACCAATAGAACATGCATACGTCTTATAGTCAATTGATTATATATCATTTCCCCACTATTTTACCTCTACTAAACCTCTACTAACCCTCTACCAATCCTCTACCAAGCCTCTACTATATCTCTACCAAAATCCTACTTTCACCCCACCATATTAGAGCTAGATAGGGGGTGCGCAAAGATGATGCCGCCTATTGGCAAGTATTAATTAAGGTGCTTGAAGAAAAATTCTCTAGAGAATTTTCAAGTCCCATAGGGTGGGAGAAACTGCAGGCCTAGTCCTCACCACAAAATTCTCTAGAGAATTTCGAATCGAGACTTAGTCTAAAAACTTGAAAGGAGGTAGGAAAAAATCTGCGAGGTAGGGTTCTGGCAGAATGGTAATAGAGTTTATGTAGAGGATTAGTAGAGGGTTAGTAGATGGTTAGTAGAGGGTTAGTAGAGGATTAGTAGAAGTAAAATAGGATTATTATTTGATCTAATTATTTAATGTTCAAATAGATAGCCATACTTTAGTAGGATTAAGATGGATAATATTCATCAGAAATAAAAAAAAATTTGAACTATATGACTGATGCTTCGATAATAATTTTCCGCTTTTTCTACAGAAAGGCGGATTTTTTGTACCTTTGCAGCAAATTAAACTAACAAATCGGTATCGAAGGGGTTGGGAAACCAGACTTTCGATTGTCTTATAGATAAAAATCAACAGATGCCAAAGAGAGACGAACAGATAGAGGTGCTCTACAACCAACACTACACCGACCTGTTGCGCAGAGCCTGCATCCTGCTCCACGACGAGGAGGATGCCCGCGATGCCGTAGGCGACGTGATAGCCAGGCTGATGGCAACAGACATCCAGCCCCACGAGGAGAAGTTGCTTGCCTACGTCAGGAGTTGTGTGCGCTTTGAGTGTCTGAACCGTCTGAAACGGATGAAGTTGCAGGAACGCATGCGACGGGCATTGCCCCTCGACGACGAAGCTATCGACGCACATAGCGAGGAAGAAGAGGAGCAATACCGTGAATTCAGTTTCGACCTGAAGAGCTGGTTCATCATTAATCCAACTACGAAAGCATTGGTGCATACCAACTATTCAGGCAGCAACCATTGGGCATTCATGTATCGTGGTAGCAACTTCGCCGTGAATGCCCGTCTGCAGAAGTCGTTCTTCAAGGAACGGCTGTCGTGCACACTCTATGCCAACGACATCTTCAGGACGTCCAAGACAAAGATGACAACTTACTATGCCATCGGATTGACAGACCAAGACGTGTACAGTTATACCCAGTGTGTCGGACTCACGCTAAGCTACAATTTCAACGTCTCGCATTCAAAATATAAGGGTTCTGGTGCAGGTAACGAGGAGAAGAGCAGACTATAACGGAATTCATCACTCTTTGCCCGAAAAGTTTTGCGGTTTTGAGAAAAAACACTAACTTTGCGGGCAATTATGTCGAAGAACAAATATAAATATGTGTCTGTGGCGGCAATGGTAGCCGTGATGCTGCTGTTGGGCATCTATATGTGGATGACCTACAGTTCGACAGTGCGCGACATTTCAGAGCGTGCTGGCAACCAACTGCCTTGGGCCATGTTCTACGAGAGTTACCACAGGGCAGATATCGTATCAAAAGGCGATACCCTCAGTCTGCCAGAACTGCGAGGCGACCTCTCCTTGGTATCATCAGTAGAGGGCATGAACGATGTACTGAGCCGCCGCTATCACTCAGAGGTTTCGCTCGACACCTTGGCGCTGTATATGGACAGTCTGCTCAGCGTGGTCGGGCTGAACCGCGATTTCACGCTCCTGGAAGTCGATGGAATGGGAAAAATCCTGCGACGCAGTAATAGTCAGGAGACATCGACAGCCCTCAAGACGCGGGTGTTCAGTACACGTCGTGACCAGTCAAAAGGTATTCAGTTGGCGCTCAACAATCCCTACCCAGAACTCGCCCGACGACTGAGTCCGCTCTTTGCCGCCAGCGCCATCATCCTGATTCTCTTTGGTGCTATTTTGATTCGACTGCTGCGCTATCTCGACGAACAGAAACAGATGGCCGATCTGCGGAACGACTTTTCGTATGCGATGGTTCACGACATGAAGTCGCCCCTATCGAGTATCATCATGGGAGCCCGTTTCCTGCACAGCGGAAAGGTCGATGACAAACCACAGATTAAGGAGAAATACTATTCCATCATCGAGAGTGAGGCTGAACATCTGCTGGCACTCGTCAACAAACTGCTGACCATCTCGAAGTTGGAGAACAAGAAACTGATACTGAACAAGCAGATTGTCAGTCTGGAGCCTATCATCGACGACTTAGTGGAGAAAGCCAAGACCAAAACTGAGAAAAAGCTCCATTTCACCGTAGATCTGCTGAAGCATCATGTACTGGCAGACGAGCAGTATCTGACGGAAGCCATCTCAAATCTGATTGACAACGCCATCAAATACTCGAAGGACGAGATAGAAATCAGCATCACCACACAAGAGAACGACAAATACGTATTGCTGAAAGTGCACGACAACGGTATCGGCATCTCAAAGGAGGACCAGCTCATCATCTTCGACAAGTTCGGACGAGCCGCCATCCACGAGCAAAACCGTAAAGGCGGAGTCTCAGGCTTCGGACTCGGACTGAACTATGTAGATCAGGTGATGCAGGCACATGGCGGAAAAGTAACCGTGCAGAGTGAGAAAGACCAATATTCAGAATTCACCTTATATATACCTAAGAACGTATGATAAATCTATTGCTTGTAGAAGACGACGAATCGTTAGCCTATATCGAGAAGACGGGCCTGGAAGATATTATCGGTGGTTACAAGGTCGCGACTGCCACCAATGGAAAAGAGGGATTGAAAGCCTGGGAGGAAACACAGCCCGACGTGATCATCTCAGACATTGATATGCCTGTGATGAACGGTTTCGAGATGGTGGAACGAATCCGCGAAACAGACCAAGACGTCATCATCATCTTCACCTCGGCCCTCACCTCGCCCAACGACGTGAAGGCTGGATATCGTCTAGGTATCAACAATTACGTGAAAAAGCCATTCGTGCCTGAAGAACTTGATGCTCATATCCAGGCTTTGATGAAGATGCGTGGCGGTGCCAAGACACAGAAAGAGACCAATCACTATAAACTGGGGAAATACACACTTGATGCCGATCATGCTACGCTACGTAACGATGAAACCGGCATTTCTCAGACGATTACCCAGCGCGAAGCACAAATCCTGCAACTGCTGGCAGAGAACAAGAATAACGTCGTCAGACGGGAAGCGATACTCAGCCGTTTCTGGAATACGGAGGATGATTATTTCGCCTCACGCTCACTCGATGTGTTTGTCAACAAACTGCGTAAGCTGCTGGCAGACGAGCCAAAGATTACACTCAAGACAGTACGCGGCATTGGGCTCCAGTTGCTCGTTGAATGCGGATAAAAGTACCCTTTATCGCAGATTCCATCGAAGTCCGACCTGCAGGTTGAAGTTCGTAGGCTTGTCTTTGAAGAAATTCTGAACACGACTGCCATTGTCGAAATAATATTTCACACCAGGCTCGACGTAGAAACCCAATTGTGGTATCACGTCGTACTCGACACCCAGACCACCTTTAAGTGAGAACTGCCAACGGTCACGACTGATCTCTTGCGTCAAGCCTTCCATTTCCTGCCTCGACTTAATATTATAGTCAGCCGCTATGCCTGCTACACCATAAACCTTCAGTCCCTTATAGCCCCAGAACTGATACTGGGCATTCAGCGGCACACCAAGATAGTAGAGTGTCTGTTCCGTCGTCATCGGATAGCCTCCCATGACAGCAACAAAATCAGAGCGCAGACGCGTATAGACAAGACCTGTAGCCAATGAAAGTTTCGATGAAATGGGGATATTTACGGATAATCCGAACGAAATAGGCTGATAGTGTTTCTGCCGCTCCTCATAGTTTACCAGATAAATGCGCTCACCAACTTCGCGTGCCTTTGCCACGCTCATCAGGTCGTGTTGGTAGTTGTAATTGGCAGCCATCTGCGGACTCATCATCACCCCATTAGAACTCATCTCATTTCCAAAACCGTTTTGAGCATATAGTCCAAAGCTTATCTGCCCATTATGCTTTCTGGCATCTACCGATAGAATCTTCTCGTCATAGTCTCTCAGCGACTGTTTCTTTTCCTTAACCGTCTCTGGCGACTCCTCTTCACGTTCATCAGACTTCTGTGGCTGAGGAGATTCCGGAGCCGATTCCACTGAGACCTCCTGCTGTCTAATAGGTTCTTCTTGAGAGGTTGGTTGCTGAAAGACCTCCACATACAAGTTATTGCTGGAAGTGACAGGTCTCGATGTCTGTGTGGTCACCATATCCTGCGATTCCATCGACACATCTTCTTGCGACGTTATCGTTGTCTCTTCCTGCTTTGTCTCCATGATACCGTTTGAGGCCACCTGCTTAGGTTCCTTCATCTCCCCCTCATTGCTGATGCTCCACAACAGATAGCCGCTACAGGTTACCATGCCCACAAATGCCGCTGCCACAGCCACATACTTTGCCCAGATAGAAACAAGATGAGGCTTTTTTACAGGCTGCGGCACATCTGACTGTGGCAGCCTTGCCTCGATCTGGGCCCACATGTCGGCAGGAACAGACTCTTGATAGTCTGCCAGCTTGTTGCGTAACTGTTTTACCCAATCTTCTTTCATATCTTTCTTGAATTTAAATACTTTGTTATCATCTCAGCCAAGAGTCGCTTGGCATGGTAGAACTGTGAGGCAGATGAGCTCTCTTTGATGCCGAGCCTGAGGGCTATTTCCTTGTGTGACAATTGCTCAAAGACGTAGAGGTTCAATACAAGTCTGTATCCCGCAGGCAGATGGCTAATCATCCCGTTAAGTACATCGGGTGGCACCCCTTCTATATCAGGCAACTCCTCGTCTACCAACTGAGGGATCTCGTCTGTAAAGGTGTACAGTTCATGCTTTTTTACCCAGTTAATAGACTGATTACTGACAATTCTGGTGATCCAAGCCCTCAACGAACCCTCACCACGATATTCAAACCTATGGATGGAGGTCAGAATGCTCACAAAGCTATCTTGCACCACATCTTTTGCCGCCTCATAATCTGGAATATACCTAAGTGCTGTAGCCATAATATATCCCGAAAAGCGGTCGTACAAGCGATGCATTGCCTGCCTGTCTCCTTTATGTATCGCCTCAAGAAGCTGTTGTTCTGTCTCCACAGGTCTGAGTGTCTCCTATTTCTTTCTCCCAGTGGTCTGGAAGGTCATATTGATGGGTGTGGGAAATGTCCTGTCCCAACACTCGTTTGTGGCGTGGTTTGTCATGACAAACCGATAGACAGGTGCGGCTCCAGACCACATATCCTTCAACGTGTCATACATCACCGATGTGAACCTGTTTGAGGTACTCTCCTCATTTTCGATGTATATTAGGAATGAATAGTCTTCACCATTCAGCTCAAACCACACCTGCGGGGCCCAGGTCGAATTCTGCAGATAGGCATTGTTTACAGAGTAGCCGACAACATCAACCCCCAATTTCCAGTCTGACTCTCCACTCAAATAGCTGATTTCTGTCGGCTCCACCTTCTTACCTACTAAATTCAGGAAGTAACCCATAGGGAAATGACTGATACGCATAGAGCTTGGAGTGTCACCTACATAAAGTGTTGCTGTATCTATTTCTTGTCTATCGACGACCCATGACAAATTGTAAGTACCTTTAGAAAGGCGACCATAATTAGACTCATCTTGGCCGATCTTGTATTCAGACGAAGCATCACTTTGCGATTTTGGCGAATCAGCATCTGGATTAGTCGAACACGACGCCAACAGCCCGAGTCCTATGAACATATAAAACAGTTTTCTCATATATTACTCACCACGATAGGTTCCAAGAAAGAAGATGACACCCGAACTTGCCTCCTGAATGACATAGACAAACGGACGGTTTGCATGGAAATCAACATTCAAGGGCTTTTCACTAATCCTCGGATTGATAGCACTATCAAACACCATTGCTACAGTGACGGCAGAGGCTTTCGTTCCTTCCTCATCAACCTCGATGGCTGCCTTCTGTTTCATCAGTCCCACATAGAGGTCTTGCTTAAAGTTGCTGCAGATATTGGGGAACTCTGCTAAATCAGGCGTAAACATAGTAGGGGCACCCATCGCAGAGAGTGGCTCAACAAGATCAGTCTCAAAGGTTGTCTTGAAACATGGCATCTCGATATCGACAACGGGGTTCCATCCGCTAAATCTAAGTGCTTCCCATGACTCAGCGTTAAGAGTGGCTATGACATCATCGACAGTTTTACCCTCGCGAGGCAGCAGCACCTTCATACTCCACTTGTCACCACTTCCGTAGGGCAGGTTCAGCATCGTGCAGACATCATTCTCACTATATTGTGCCAGAGCCTTACGATGCATCATAGGTAGTGACTGAGTCTTTCCATCCGCTGTGGTAAACGTCTTGTCCCTCGTATCCGCTGGATCAAACTTTTCTGTCCAGGTAGCTTTGAAGTAGATAGCGTTCATCAGCAGGAGCAAGGCATTGGTTTTGAGTTCCGATTCTTTCAGGATCTCGGGTATCATGCCATGCGTCTTGTCATTACACCAGCCATTGACCTCCGCCAATGTCTCGGTTTTCTGACTAAAGTCAAGATTCGTGATTTCTGCCCGATAGTAGTCTTGCATATCACGTACATATGGCGGCTCGAAGCCCACATGGCGATAATCATTGCCAATGACGATGTTGGCAATCTCGAGCGTCACGGAAGGATCCGTCTTTGGCGCCTCGTCTATCAGTTTCTTGCAGAAATCATTAACCGCCTGCGTCTTGCCTTCTCCAAAACCAACGACAGAGGAAATCTCCTTGGCTGTATTTCCAGCGGCTCCATCATTGAGCATCCCTAATACATAAGTCACGCTGATAGGAGAGATAATGCTACTCTTGCACGGAAGAGATTGAAAGAGAAATCGGTGTTCTTACCAACAAATGCCCGCTGCTCCTGAGTCAATACTATCGAGCGCGTCTCGGGCAACATGTCAATAACCATCTCGCCATCATCTCTATCATTTCCTGTAGAGTCACTGCTACAACCCATGAGGGCAACAACGGCTGGAATTAATAACAATAATTTCTTCATCTTTCTCTTATGTCTAATTGGTTCATCTACCTACTAAACCCAAAAAGATGGAAACATTGCATCAAAGCCTGGCTTTTTATATTTCTTTAACGCGTCCTTTTTAGTTTTTTCTTTCCTTATAGATGACCTTATTAGCACCACTCGTAATCTTCAAGGCCTCAGGATGCTCCTTGATAAACGAGTTGATATGACGGATACGTTTCTCCTCGAATATTTCATCCATCGCTATCAAGATTCCAGTTTCTTCCACATCACCAAAACCATAATTGATAGCCGTTCCGAATAGCTTCATCGTAGGCGAAAGATTCATATAAGCATTGACCAACGGAGGAATATTATAGCCCAATTTGCGAATCTCACCGTTAAGGATACGATAGTCTTCCTTAAAGTTTTGGCCTGTGAAAATACGCTCCAACTCGCTGTCATCAGCCTCTATTTTCAACGGTTTCATCGGTAAAATGAGCTGTTCCTTATCATCGAAATACTTCTTGAGGAAATAAAGAATCATATCACGTCCTTTGCGAATATAGGAAGGATACATCGTCATTTTGCCAAAGAAATAGCGGACATTAGGTTTGATTACCGTCAGTGCGCCCAGTCCATCCCACAGATTATCCAAAGCAAAGAGGCTCTTGGCTCCCATACGGGAACTCTGATAAGGAAGTGACACGAAAGAACGACCTAATTCAATCGTATAAGGCATATATTCTTTCAGAAACTTCTCAGAAAAATGGAACATGTGGCTGGTAGCCAGTTTGGGCTGGCCCTTGTCGTCCATCTCCCAACTTGTGCCCTCAAGATAGCGGTAGCCACCAATGATCTCTTCAGCCTCAGGATTCCATACAATCAGCTGCTTGTAACAATTCTCACAGGTATCGAACTCGTCGATATCCATGTCCTTGCCTGTACCACCACCTGCCTCACGAAAGACTACTTCACGAAGTCGTCCAATCTCTTTCATGACATTTGGTGCATTATGAGCCGTTATGACATAAATCTCATTATGACTTTTATTAGTCATACGAAGTTGGAGTTCTGGAGTCAATTCTCTCTTGAGAACTTCTTTGTCGATTGGCTGGATGATTTCCTGTTCCATCTGTTCGGTTATTTGAATATTGGGTAATGATTAATTTACAATGTTTTTTATAAAGCATACACTTTATCTCTGACGAACTGAGCCCATTCTACAGGGCTTTTGCTTTTATCAAATGTCTGCCAAGGGATAGGTTTACCAACTCTGATTTCAAATGACTTATGTACATTTTTATACATCTCATCGACCAAGAACAACATGGCCAAATTGAAAGGCAGATACTTATCACTAAAGTTGGCTAACCTATAGAAGAATGCCGAATTTTGTCCACTAAAATGAATGGGCACCACATCACGCTGGTACTCCACACTCTTCGAGATAAAAGTTTTCTTCCAAGGAATATCGGCAATAACACCATGATGCTTGCGAGAACAAATACCCGCTGGGAACATCAGCATGTGCTGGTCGCTATTGAAACCAGCTTCTACCATCGCCGGGAAATTACGACTCTGACTGCCCGTCTTGTTAATTGGGATGCAAAGCGGTGCAAGTCCTGGAAGATTCATCAGCAGATCGTTAACCAGATAACGGAAGTTGCCGTTATAGTGACGCCCGATAATTGCACCAAGTGCCACGCCGTCTTCTCCCCCTAAGGGATGATTGCTAACGAATGTGTATAATCGTCCATCGTTCGGATCTGGCAGGTTCTCTTTTCCTACAATTTTTAAGGTCATATCAAGATAACGGACACACTCCTCCAACCATTCAACACCGATCTTCTCGCGGCTTTCCCACAAAAAAGCATTCACTTGATCTTGGTGAGCAATGCGCTTCAGCCAATTCACCAGAAAGGCTGGCACAAACTTTGCCTTTGCGCCCAGTTTCCCTTTCAGGATATCATCAATGTCAATCGTTTTCTCCGTGACTTTGGCCATTTCTCTTGATATAAACACTAACAAGTTGCAAAAATAGCACATTTCTTTCAAAACTGAGCAAGAATTAAAGAAAAAAGTTTGTTTTTAAATGTATTTTATACACAAAAAGGGGGCAAATCAATAAAATAAAGTTAAATTTTAAAAAAAGTGGGGAAATGTGGTGTGAAGTGGGGAAAAATTCCTATCTTTGTAACCGAAATCTATTAAAGATGTACATATGCGTTTTTTAGGGAACATAGAAGCCAAGACTGACGCAAAGGGAAGAGCCTTCCTGCCTGCCGTTTTCCGCAAGGTGTTACAAACATCTGGCGAGGAAAACCTTGTGCTGCGCAAGGATGTCTTCCAAAAATGTCTGGTGCTTTATCCCGAAAGCGTATGGAATGCGCGTCTTGATTTGCTGAAGAACCAATTACGGCCCTGGAAACAAGCCCACCAACAGATGTTCCGGCAATTCGTGTCAGAAGCAGAAGTGGTAAGTCTTGACGGGAACGGCCGTTTTCTCATCTCCAAGCGTCTCCAGAAAATTGCCGAGATAGATCAGGACATCCAATTCATTGGCATGGATGACACGATAGAAATCTGGTCGCCACAAAATCTGGAACAGACACTTAGGTCTGAAGAGGAATTCGGAGAAGAATTCGAACGTATAATGAACACTGACGATGCTTTATGATAACGAATACTGAGACATATCACATTCCAGTACTCCTTCAGGAGAGCATCGACGGGCTTGATATCAAGCCCGACGGTGTTTATGTTGACGTTACCTTTGGGGGCGGCGGACACAGCACGGAGATACTGCGCCGCCTTGGTCCTAATGGCCGTCTATACAGTTTCGATCAAGATGAGGATGCAGAAAACAACATCCTCAATGACAACAGGTTTACCTTTGTCAGAAGCAATTTCAGGTATTTGCGGAACTGGATGAGATATTATGGTGAAGAGCATATTGACGGACTATTGGCAGACCTTGGCGTCTCAAGCCATCATTTCGACGATGAGACAAGAGGTTTCTCTTTCCGTTTCGATGCTCCACTCGACATGAGAATGAACAAACGATCAGGGACGACTGCGGCGGAAATCATCAAAAACTATGACGAAGACCAACTGGCAGATGTTCTATATCTCTATGGAGAGTTAAAGAATGCACGGAAAATCGCCTCGGCTATTACAAAAGCCAGGGTTGGGAAGGACATCATGACGACTGGCGACCTCATTCAGGCTATAGAGAAACTGATCCCACGTGAACGCGAAAAGAAGGAACTGGCGAAAGTATTCCAAGCCCTGCGTATAGAAGTGAACCACGAGATGGAGGCGCTCAAGGATATGCTTAATGGGGCTAAAGAAGTGCTCTGCGAAGGCGGGAGACTCTCCGTCATTACCTACCACTCTTTGGAAGACCGTATTGTAAAAAACATCATGAAAACGGGTAATGCAGAAGGCAAGGTAAAGCAAGACTTCTTTGGACGGACAGAAGCTCCTTTCAGGCAGATAAACGGTAAGGTTATCATACCAAGTGACCAAGAGCAAGAACAAAACCCGCGAAGCCGAAGCGCGAAATTAAGAATTGCAGAGAAAATTTAGAGTATGGCAAAGAAAGACGACAATATAGAATTGGAGATACAGGAAACAATCCAGGAACCTGTGGCCGTAGAAAAAACTGCTGCCAAAGAATCAGATGAAGAAAATCGTCTGAAGGAAGAAACTGCAGAAATGAAAGAACAAGCCAAGAAAACCATCCAATTAATCAAGGAGAAAGCCAGTGAAGAAGACCCTAAGCTGACCCCGGCGCTGACACTCCGTACGATTCTTGGTGGTGATTTCTTAACAGCAGATATGGTTCGCCGCCAAATATGGCTATTCATACTGATGGTGGTATTTTGTCTCGCCTACGTCGCTATCCGATATCAGTGTCAGCAAGACTTACTGGCAATTGACAAATTGGAAAAAGAACTTCTCGACGCTAAATACAAGGCTCTGACGAGTTCGAGCACATTAACAGAGAAATGCCGCGAGAGCCATGTTCTCGATGCATTAAAACAGAACAAGGACAGTTTGCTTCATGTAGCAGATCAGCCACCTTATATAATAAATATACCCGAATAAAGAGACGGAATGAGCAAATTCAAGAGCGATAAAGTAATGCCCCGCTACTTCGCAATCGCAGTAGTCTTGACATTGATAGGTTTTGCTGTAGTTGGCAAGGCTATGTACATTATGACTGCCAAGAAAAGCTATTGGACGCAAGTAGCAGACCGTCTGAAACGAGACAGCGTCAGTGTGAAGCCCAACCGAGGTAACATCCTAAGTTGCGATGGACAGTTAATGGCCAGCAGCATTCCCCAATACAAGATCTACATGGACTTCCAGGCTGGGGCTGATGATTCTATAGGTGTACGTAAGCGCGACTCTATTTGGGCAGAAAAGATCGACAGTATTGCTTACGAGCTGAACCAGATATTCCCAAGTAGGTCTTTCGAAGATTTCAGGGATTACCTGATGGCCGGGAAAAGGAAAGTCACTAAAAACGGCAAGACAGGCGCTCGCCATTGGCCTATCTGGCCGCGACGTATCGACTATAATACGTTCTGTGAGGTTCGTAAGTTACCCATCTTCAGAGAACCGATATATAAAGGAGGATTCCATTGGGAAGAGTTTAACTCACGTAATCACCCGTTCGGCACGCTCGCACAACGAACAGTAGGAGCTATGTTTGGTGCAAAAGACAGTGCAAAGAATGGTCTCGAATTATCTTTTGACTCCCTCTTGAGGGGCACAAACGGCTTGATGCATCGCCGTAAAGTGCTGAATAAATTTATGGACATTCCTGTGCAAAGTCCGATTGATGGTTATGATATCGTCACAACCATCGACGTGGGTATGCAGGATTTGGCAGAACGTGCACTGATAGACGAATTAAAAGACCCACAAGTAAATGGCGAGATGGGTGTTGCCATTCTGATGGAAGTAAAGACTGGAGACATCAAAGCCATTGTCAACATGACTCGTGGAGCTGATGGGGAATACCATGAGATGGTGAATAATGCCATCAGTTACCGATGCGAACCTGGTTCTGTATTTAAGGTGGCTTCATTCCTTGTTGCTCTCGACGACGGTGTGGTTGATACAAGCTTTGTCATCCATACAGGAAGTGGTGTGATGGAGATGCATGGCCGTCCGATGAAAGATCACAACTGGCGTCGCGGTGGCTATCAAGACATCAACGTTGCACGTGCCCTTGAGGTCAGTTCAAACATCGGCGTCAGCTATGTCATCGACAAATTCTATGGCTCGAATCCCACGAAATATGTACAGGGCCTCTATCGTGTAGGTATCCACGAAGATCTGAAGTTGCCGCTGGTAGGTTATCATCCACCCTATATCCGTATGCCGGATACGAAGACCACCGATCGTACGAAATACTGGAGTAAAACCACCCTGCCCTGGATGAGTATCGGCTATGAGACCCAAATTGCGCCCATCAATACTGTTACTTTCTATAATGCCATCGCCAATAATGGAAAGATGATGCAACCAAGATTCGTTAAGCAACTGATGAAAGATGGACAGGTTGTCAAAGAGTTTGAACCTGTGGTATTGAAAAATCGAATAGCCAAGCCCCAAACCATCAAGATGATGCAGACCATTCTGGAGCATGTAGTCAGTCAGGGTCTTGGACGTAAGGCAGGCTCGAAATCATTCAAGGTGGCTGGTAAGACAGGTACAGCCCAGGTCGCCGACCAATATGGCAGCTATCACTCCGGCACGACCCGTTATTGGCTAAGCTTTGCCGGTTTCTTCCCTGCCGACGATCCACGATACACCTGCATCGTCTGCATTAAGAAATCAGGTCTTCCTGCCTCTGGTGGTGGTATGAGCGGTGTCGTTTTCCACCATATTGCAGAAGGTGTCATGGCACAGAATCTGAAGCGTAGTGTTGAAGATGCCCGTGATACCACTTCTATTCTTGTCCCTGACGTGAAGAATGGCAATATCCTGGCAGCAAACGACGTGTTGCAAGGTTTAGGCATAAAGGCTAACCACGATTGGGGCGGGTCGTATGTGGAAGGAAATCCCGTGTGGGGCATCGCAAGAAAAGACCGTGACAATGTAACATTGACACACGTGAAGTCAGGTAAGAACATTGTGCCCAATGTTATCGACATGGGAGCTAGCGATGCTGTCTTTTTATTGGAAAGCCGCGGTATTAAAGCCCGTTTGAAAGGCAGGGGTAAAGTAAAATCACAAAGTATCCATGCAGGTGGAGAAGCAAAACAAGGTATGGTTTGTGAATTGATATTAGAATAATAAGATATGAAGCTGAACGAACTACTGAAGAATGTCGAAGTGCTGAACATCCTTGGCAGCGACGAAATTGAAATCACTGGTGTCAACATCGATTCCAGACGTATTGAACCAGGACATCTTTTCATTGCCATCCCGGGTACCCAGACCGATGGCCATAAGTTTATTCCCAAAGCCATTGAGCTTGGGGCGACAGCTGTTTTGTGCGAATATTTCCCCAATAAGCGCGAGCCTGGAGTGACATACATCGCAGTAGAATCAACTGAAGATGAGGTTGGAAAAGTAGCCACAGCCTTCTATGGCGATCCATCCAGGAAACTGAAGTTGGTAGGTGTTACAGGTACAAACGGGAAAACGACCATTGCCACCTTATTATATAATATGTTCCGCAAGTTTGGCCACAAATGTGGTTTGTTATCTACGGTCTGCAATTATATTGAGGAGGAAGTTATTCCTGCCGACCATACGACACCCGACCCTATCGAGCTCAATCATTTGTTGGCAAAGATGGTAGATGCAGGATGTGAGTATGCCTTTATGGAATGTAGCAGTCATGCGATTGCCCAAAAGCGTATCGGCGGACTGAGATTTACAGGAGGCATATTTACCAATCTCACCCGTGACCATCTAGACTATCACGGGACATTCGAGAATTATCGTAATGCCAAGAAGGCCTTCTTCGATGGACTGGACAAAGAAGCTTTTGCAATTGTCAATTCAGATGACAAGAACGGAGCAGTGATGGTTCAGAATTGTAAGGCACAAATCAAGACTTACTCGACTCGTTCTATGGCTGATTTTATGGCCAAGATTATCGAGTGCCATTTTGAAGGTATGTATTTGGACATCAACGGGAAGGAAGTTGGTGTACAATTCATCGGAAAATTCAATGTCAGCAATCTGCTGGCTGTCTATGGCGCAGCTGTCATGTTAGGCAAGGCACCTGAAGATATTCTCGTTGTTCTCAGTACACTGAAAAGTGTTAACGGCCGATTGGAGCCACTTCGGTCGCCGAATGGATACACAGCAATTGTCGATTACGCTCACACACCAGATGCACTCGAGAACGTTCTAAATGCGATTCGAGAAGTACTTGACGGAAAAGGAAAAGTAATAACGGTCTGTGGAGCTGGCGGCAATCGTGACAAAGGGAAGCGCCCACTCATGGCACAAGAGGCTGTGAAACAAAGCGACCGCGTGATTATCACCAGTGACAATCCACGTTTCGAAGAACCTCAGGACATCATCAACGATATGCTCGCTGGGTTAGACAGCAAACAGATGAAAAAAGTCATCAGCATTGTCGATCGACGTGAAGCCATCCGCACGGCATGTATGATGGCAGAGAAAGGCGATGTGATTCTTATTGCTGGAAAAGGTCATGAAGATTATCAGGAGATACAAGGTGTCAAGCACCATTTCGATGATAAAGAAGTTGTCAGAGAGATTTTCAACAATTAATAAACGAAGAATATGCTATATTACCTGTTCAGATTCCTCGACCAGTACAATATTCCAGGATCGCACATGTGGTCCTATATCTCATTTCGTGCCCTGCTGACTCTTATACTCTCACTGATTATCTCAGCATGGTTCGGAGAACGGTTCATCAAATGGATGAAACGTAAGAAAATCTTTGAAACAGAACGCGATCCCAGCATCGATCCTTTTGGTGTAGAGAAAAAGGGTGTACCAACAATGGGTGGTGTCATCATCATTGTCAGTATGCTTGTGCCCGTATTGTTGTTAGGTCGAATCCGTAACACCTACCTGATTCTGATGATTATCACAACGGTATGGCTGGGGTTCCTGGGGTTCATGGATGACTACATTAAAATCTTCCGCCATAACAAAGACGGACTGAAAGGGAAATATAAGATTATAGGGCAAGTCAGTATCGGTTTCATCGTAGGACTGACACTTTGGTTAAGCCCAGATGTTGTCGTTCGTGAGAATGTGAATATCCAGCAACAGAATCAAGAGGTTATAGTGAAACACAAAAAAGAGGCGGTGAAATCGCTACAAACCACAATACCGTTTATTAAGAATCACAACCTCAATTACTCAGACATGATGGCTTTCTGCGGTAAGTATAAGGTTGCTGCAGGATGGATGCTCTTCGTATTCATAACTATCTTCGTCGTTACAGGTATCTCTAATGGCGCTAACCTCAATGACGGTATGGATGGTATGTGTGCAGGCAACTCGGCCATCATTGGTGTGGCATTAGGTATTCTGGCATACGTCTCGTCACACATAGGATATGCATCTTATTTCGATATCATGTATATCCCCCATTCAGAGGAACTCGTAGTATTCCTCTGCGCTTTCGTAGGTGCAATGATCGGATTCCTTTGGTACAATGCTTTTCCCGCCCAGATATTTATGGGCGATACAGGCTCACTTACCATTGGTGGTATTATAGGAGTTTGCGCCGTCATTATCCATAAAGAATTGCTATTACCGATTCTATGTGGTATTTTCTTCGTAGAAAACCTCAGTGTGATCATACAGACACAATGGTTCAAGATCCAGAAGCGAAAAGGGAAACGAGTACGTGTTTTCCGTGCTACGCCCATCCACGACACATTCAGGAAACTTGACTCCCAGCTCGATGCCACAAGTACCTATATTCTAAAGGGCTGGCCTCGACGTCCGTTCCATGAATCTAAAATCACCATCCGCTTCTGGATTACTTCAATTATCCTTGCAGCACTAACAATCATAACATTAAAGATGAGATAGACAATGAAAAGAATCGTTATATTAGGAGCAGGAGAAAGCGGTGCTGGTGCCGCTGTACTCGCTAAGAAGGAGGGTTTCGACGTATTTGTATCAGATATGTCGAAAATTGCCGATAAATACAAGAATATGATGGACGACCACCACATTGAGTGGGAGGAAGGGCATCATACTGAAGAAAAAATACTCAATGCGGATGAAATAGTCAAAAGTCCCGGCATACCCGAGACAGCACCTATGGTAAAAAAGGCCATCGAGAAAGGCATCCATATCATCAGCGAGATTGAGTTTGCTGGACGATACACAAACTCAAAGATGATCTGTATCACCGGCTCAAATGGAAAGACGACAACGACATCGTTGATCTATCATATTTTCAAAGAAGCAGGCTATGATGTAGGATTAGCTGGTAATATCGGTAATTCACTTGCCCTCCAGGTTGCAGAAGATCCACATGCTTACTATATCATTGAGCTCAGCTCTTTCCAATTGGACAATATGTATGACTTCCGAGCCAACATTGCGATTTTGCTGAATATTACACCTGATCATCTTGACCGATATAACTTTGAGATGCAGAACTATGTAGATGCCAAAATGCGCATTATCCAGAACCAGACACCACAGGATGCCTTTATCTATTGGGCCGATGACCCAATCATCAAACGCGAATTGGAGAAATATGATATCAAAGCCATTCAGTATCCTTTTGCAGAGCTGAAAGAGAAAGGCGTCATTGGCTATATTGAAGAAGGGCAGTACAAAATTGAGAAACCCCAACCTTTCAATATGGAACAGGAGAGTCTTAGCCTCACTGGTAAGCATAATATCTACAACTCACTCGCCGCAGGCATCGCATCAGATGTTGCAGGCATTAAAAATGAGGAAATCCGCAAGAGTCTTAGTGACTTCCCCGGAGTAGAGCATCGTCTTGAAAAAGTCTGTATGGTACGAGGCGTACAATATATCAATGATTCCAAGGCAACTAACGTTGACGCATGCTGGTATGCTCTGGAGGCCATGAAGACCAAAGTGATTCTCATCATTGGCGGCAAAGACAAGGGTAATGATTATGAGCCCATCAAACCGCTCGTCAAGGAAAAATGCTCTGGTCTAGTCTATCTCGGAGCAGACAACCAGAAATTGCACGACAACTTCGACAATATGGGCATCCCTGTGCGCGACACCC
Source organism: uncultured Prevotella sp. (assembly GCA_900315035.1). Taxonomy (GTDB): domain Bacteria; phylum Bacteroidota; class Bacteroidia; order Bacteroidales; family Bacteroidaceae; genus Prevotella. The sequence goes on along the minus strand of OMXO01000046.1, from coordinate 17,991 downwards.
ACTCCATGAAAGAATGTATGCAGGCCTGCTATGAGATGGCAAAGCCAGGAGAAACGGTGCTGTTAAGTCCGTGTTGCGCTTCGTTCGACCTGTTCAAGAACATGGAAGATCGTGGGGAGCAGTTTAAGGAACTGGCAAGAAGTCTTTAGACAAAGTTTCTGCCATATTAGAAAAAAATATGAACAAGAAAATAGGCAATCTTTTCAAAGGAGACAAGGTCATCTGGATGGTGTTTTTCTTTCTCTGTATGATCAGTATCGTTGAAGTTTTCTCAGCTTCAAGTAACCTGACATATAAGAGCCAGAATTACGTCGGTCCCATAGCTTTCCATGCCGTGACGATTTTCATCGGTGCTGTTATGGCTGTGGTCACCTTAAATATCCCATGCCGCTATTTTAAGTTGATGACACCATTCCTGCTTATCATCACTGCCATCACCCTTTTATGGGTGCTCGTAGGTGGTGAATCTATCAACGGTGCCAATCGTGTTATATCCCTTCCTGGAGGTATCACATTCCAACCCTCAGAGATTGCTAAAGGAACCATGGTGCTGATTACGGCTCAGATACTCAGTGCTATGCAACGTGAGGACGGAGCTGACAAAAAAGCATTCAAATATATTCTGTTCATCCTTTTTCCTACAGCATTTCTCATCGGTGTGGAGAACCTTTCTACAGCGGCTTTGCTCTTTGCTGTCATCTTCCTGATGATGTTCATTGGACGCATTCCTATGGCCCAGATGGCCAAATTGGTTGCTGCTATTGCTGTCCTCGCTGCCCTCTTTTTAACGCTAGTCTTCACCCTTGGTAGTATAGGAGAAGAAAGCGAAGGAAAAAAGCAAACCATAGAGGCCGTAAATAACGACGGCAGTACTGACACGAAGGTTATCAAAGGCGGTGGTGTCTTCCACAGATTCGTTACATGGCGTAACCGAATTGTCAAACATTTCGACAAGAAAGAAATATCACCTGATGAATATGATCTGGATAAGGACGCACAAGTAGCACATGCCAATATTGCCATCGTGTCAAGTAACATCATCGGTAAAGGTCCTGGACAGTCGGTGGAACGAGACTTCTTGTCACAAGCGTTTTCTGATTTCATCTTTGCTATCGTCATCGAAGAACTTGGAATCATTGGAGCTGCGTTCGTGGTGTTCCTATACATCGTATTACTTTATCGCACTGCCCGTATTGCCAGCCAATGCGAAAACAATTTCCCTGCATTCCTTGTCATGGGCTTAGCCCTATTATTAGTTATTCAGGCATCCTTTAACATGTTGGTGGCCGTAGGTATTGCTCCCGTTACAGGACAACCACTTCCACTGATCAGTAAAGGTGGCACATCAACCATTATAAACTGCGCATACATCGGGGTGATATTAAGCGTAAGCCGCTCTGCAAAAAAAAGAGAGACAAAATTGGCGAAAAAAGAAATATAATTTGTAATTTTGCACGCAACATTCATTAAAAGGCATATGAGCAAAGAGTTGAGGGTTATCATTAGCGGAGGAGGAACAGGCGGACACATTTTTCCGGCTGTATCCATTGCGAACGCAGTCAAAGCACTGCGTCCTGATGCAAAGATCCTATTTGTAGGCGCATTAGGACGTATGGAAATGCAACGTGTGCCTGCTGCTGGCTATGAGATCAAAGGTCTGCCTATCTGTGGATTTGACCGGAAAAACCTGTTGAAAAATATCAAAGTGCTATATAAAATCTGGAAAAGCCAGCGTATGGCCAAACAGATTATCAAGGACTTCCAGCCACAAGTTGCCGTTGGTGTAGGCGGCTATGCCAGTGGCCCTACATTGAACAAAGCAGCAGCTATGGGAATCCCTTGTCTGATTCAGGAACAGAACTCATATGCTGGTGTAACCAATAAATTGTTGGCAAAGAAAGCAAAAAAGATCTGTGTAGCTTACGAAGGTATGGAGCGTTTCTTCCCAGTTGAGAAAATTATTCTCACTGGAAATCCTGTACGCCAGGCGTTACTTGACAAAAAGATCTCACATGAAGAGGCTGTCAAGAACCAAGGACTTAATCCTGACAAGAAGACCATCCTCTTAGTTGGTGGAAGCCTGGGAGCCAGAACCATTAATGAAAGCATGCTTCAGCATCTCGACCTCATTAAGACATCAGATGTTCAGTTTATCTGGCAAACGGGCAAGTACTATAGTGCAGAAATTGCAGAACGTCTTAAGGGTGAAAACATTCCGAATCTAAAAGTTACCGACTTTATCACTGACATGGGTGAAGCCTACAAGGCCGCCGATCTCGTTATTAGTCGTGCCGGAGCCAGCAGCATTTCTGAGTTCTGCCTTATCGGCAAACCAGTTATCCTTGTTCCGAGTCCCAATGTCGCTGAGGATCATCAAACCAAGAATGCATTAGCATTATCCACGCGCGATGCTGCTATCTATGTAAAAGACTCTGAAGCACCGGCAACCTTATTAGAGTTGGCTATCAAGACTGTTAATGACGAGGCAAAACTGAAATCACTGAGTGAAAATGTTTTGAAACTTGCCCTCCCCGACTCTGCCGAGATTATCGCTAAAGAGGTCATTAAACTTGCAGAAGGAAAATAAAAAAATGATGATGGAATTAAAAGATATCAAAGCTGTATATTTCGTAGGTGCTGGTGGCATTGGCATGAGTGCTATCGCCCGGTATTTCCTAAAAAAGGGAATTGTGGTAGCAGGCTATGACAAGACCCCTTCCGATCTGACACGCCGTCTGGAGAAGGAAGGAATGCTCATCCATTATGAAGAAGACGTTGAGCAGATTCCTGCTCCTTGTAAGAAGCAGAATGAGTGTTTAGTCATCTATACCCCAGCTATCCCGGCAGAACACAAAGAGCTCATATTCTTCCGTGAGAATCATTTTGAAATTCAGAAACGCGCCCAAGTACTCGGTACACTGACCCAGGCTCATAAGGGTCTTTGCGTTGCCGGAACCCACGGAAAGACTACCACCTCTACCATGTGTGCCCATATTATGCATCTGAGCCACCTGGATTGCAATGCATTTTTAGGTGGTATCTCGAAGAATTATGGAACCAACTACATTCTATCCAACTCTGATTATGTAGTGATTGAAGCCGATGAGTTTGACCGTTCATTCCACTGGTTGCGCCCATGGATGAGTGTCATCACATCAACGGATCCAGACCATCTGGACATCTATGGGACAAAAGAGGCCTATCTTGAGAGTTTCCGACATTACAGTGAGCTGATCCAGCCAGGAGGTGCTCTTATCATCCACAGGGATTTAGAGATGAAAGAACATTTACAGGATGGTGTTCAGCGCTACGACTATAGCCTGGACAAAGGAGACTTCCATGCAGAAAACATCCGTATTGACAATGGAGAAATTACCTTCGACTTCATTTCGCCCATCGAGTGTGTGAAAGACATACAACTTGGGCAGCCAATTCCCATCAACATTGAGAATGGCATTGCGGCTATGGCTATGGCTCAGCTTAATGGTTGCACCGCAGAGGAGCTGAAACATGGCATGCAGACCTATGGAGGAGTAGATCGGCGTTTTGACTTTAAAATCAAGACCGATAATTTGGTGTTCCTAAGTGACTACGCTCACCATCCGAAAGAAATCTACCAAAGTGCACGTAGTATCCGTGAACTCTATAAGGATAAACACATTACGGCTATTTTCCAGCCACACCTCTACACCCGCACTCGCGACTTTTATAAGGATTTTGCAGATGCTTTGAGCTTGCTCGACGAGGTGGTTCTCACAGAGATCTATCCTGCACGTGAACGTCCTATCGAGGGTGTGACCTCTAAACTCATTTATGACAACCTGAAACAAGGTGTCAAGAAACAGATTATTAATAAAGATGAGGTGCTTGACTTTGTCAAGTCACACAAGTTTGAAGTGCTTATAGTACTGGGAGCTGGTGACCTTGATAATCAAGTACCACAGATTGCAGAAATATTAAACAACAAGAAATAAGAATAGCATCGTGTCCATCAATTGGAAAAAATCCGTCTTTGTAGCATGCGACATTATCATCGCCGCTTATTTGCTACTGGCTGTCACCGCGTTTAACAAACCCGATGTGACCGCCATGAACTGCTCTGAGGTTACAATTAACATTGAGCAGAATGCTATCGACGGATTCATGAATGCAGAGGAGATCAAGAAAGCCCTCACAAAAGAGAAAGCCTATCCCCTTTCATTACCGATGGAAGGAATCAATCCACGAAAGATAGAAGAAACGCTGGAGAAGAATCCGTTTGTAGAGAAAGCAGAATGTTATAAGACACAGAGTGGTCATGTATGCATTAATGTGAAACAGCGAATACCTGTAGTCAGAGTCATGGCAGATAATAATGAGAGTTATTATGTAGATACCCATGGAAGTATGATGCCCGAAAGCCGTTATGTCACCAACCTGATTATTGCTACAGGCGCCATCACTCGTAAGTATGCCCAGACCACACTGACGCGAATAGCCAGCCACATCCTCCAAGATCCTTTCTGGAAAAATCAGATTGTTCAGATAAACATTCTCGCCGATGGGTCGGTGGAAGTTGTTCCACGTGTGGGTGACCATATCATTTATCTCGGGCCTCCATACGATATTGCCAAAAAACTGGAACGTACACGCAAGTTCTACCTATATGGTCTCAACAAGGCTGGCTGGAACAAATACAACTATATTAGTGTTGAGTTTAGTAACCAGATTATTTGTAAGAAAAATAAAAGAAAAAAGTAAATATATATAAGAGATGGCAGCAAAGGAATTTATTGTAGCAATTGAACTCGGTTCGTCAAAAGTAACCGGTATCGCGGGACAAAAGAACCTCGATGGAAGTATTCAGGTTCTTGCCGTTGTAAAGGAAGAATCTTCTGCTTTTATCCGCAAAGGAGTGGTCTATAATATCGACAAGACCGCTCAATGCCTTACCAGCATTATCAAGAAGCTGGAAACCCAACTGAAGACTGAAATCAGACAGGTGTATGTCGGTGTTGGCGGACAATCTATCCGCAGCGTCAGAAATATCATTGGAAAAGATCTGCCTAATGAGAGCATCGTTACACAAGAAATGGTAATCGAATTAATGGATGCCAACCGGAGCATGACCTATCAAGATCAGGAAATATTAGATGCTGCTGTACAAGAATATAAGGTTGGCTCACAACTTCAGATTGACCCTGTCGGCATTCAGGCTACCAAACTTGAAGGCAATTTCCTGAACATCCTTGAAAGGAAAGCCTTCTATAAGAATCTAAATAAATGTTTTGAAACGGCCGGCATTAATGTGGCAGAGATGTATCTCGCTCCATTGGCTTTGGCAGACAGCGTTCTGACAGAAGCAGAAAAGCGTTCTGGGTGCGCTCTTGTTGACCTCGGTGCCGACACTACCACCGTATCTGTCTATTCCAAAAACATCCTTCGCCATCTCGCTGTCATCCCCCTCGGTGGAAATAACATCACCAAGGATATTGCTACCCTGCAGATGGAAGAAAGCGATGCAGAACGGATGAAGCTAAAATACGCTGCTGCCTATACCGACAATAATGACATCGATAACGATTTGAAATACCCCATCGATACAGAACGTCAGATAGAGAGTCGCAAATTCATTGAAATCGTTGAAGGACGTTTAGAAGAAATCATTGAAAACGTCTGGTACCAGATTCCTTCAGAGTACTACGACAAACTTTTAGGAGGCATCATTCTGACTGGTGGCGGTTCGAACTTGAAAAATATCGGGAAGGCATTCTCAAACCACACACATGTTGATAAGATCCGCATCGCGAAATTTGTGACTCAAACCATATCTTCCACCAATGAAAGTATCAAGGCCCATGATGGTATGATGAACACAGTGCTTGGTCTATTGGCTAAAGGTGACATCAATTGTGCCGGCAGTGCTGTAGATCCTAATGGAGACCTCTTCAGCCAACAGAAGCCAACATCAGCCCAGTCTGTAGCCGACATGAGACCAGCCCGTCAGGTAGGAGAGATTCCTGCTGGAGTCGTTCTCACTGAAGCAGAGAAAAAGGCTGCGGAAGCAGGTAAGAAGGCTGCCGAGGAAGAGAAGCGCCGTCTGGAGGAAGAAGAGCAACGTCTCAAACGCGAGGAAGAGCTTCGAGAGAAAGCAGAACAAGAACGTATCCGTAAGGAGAACAGTTTCTGGAACAAGGCCATCAAAGGTCTTAAGAACTTTGGAAAGACCATCATAGAAGAGGAATAAGATTAGTTTTAGTTGACGATTAAAGATTAAGATTTATGGATAATAATAACATACAGATTCTGGACTTCGGAGCACCGGAGAAGGAACATAGCATCATCAAAGTAATAGGTGTCGGCGGTGGTGGCGGTAATGCTGTCAATCACATGTATCGCGAGGGGATCCATGATGTTACGTTCGTACTATGTAATACGGATAATCAAGCATTAAATGATTCTCCCGTGCCTGTTCATTTGCAACTCGGCAAGGAGGGCCTCGGTGCCGGCAACAAACCAGAAAAAGCCCGTCAGGCTGCAGAAGAAAGTCTTGACGATATCAAGAATATGCTTAGCGATGGCACCAAAATGGCATTTATTACAGCTGGCATGGGCGGTGGCACAGGAACTGGAGCTGCTCCTGTCATCGCACGCGTTAGCAAAGAACTTGGTATTCTGACAGTTGGTATAGTTACCATTCCTTTCCGCTTTGAAGGTGACCGCAAGATTGATCAGGCCCTAGATGGCGTAGAGGAAATGCAGAAACATGTTGATGCCCTTCTCGTTATCAATAACGAACGCTTGCGTGAAATATATCCAGAACTATCTGTACTTGATGCTTTCGGTAAGGCAGACGACACACTCAGTGTGGCTGCCAAATCAATTGCAGAGATTATCACCGTTCATGGACTCATCAACCTCGACTTTAACGATGTGAAGACCGTCTTGAAGGATGGCGGCGTCGCTATTATGTCAACTGGTTATGGCGAAGGTGAAGGGCGCGTGAAGAAAGCTATTGAAGACGCTTTGCACTCACCACTGCTCAATGATAATGACATCTTCAATTCCAAGAAGATCCTACTGTCTATCTCCTTCGCCGGTTCAAAGGATGGGCAACAGTCACTCATGATGGAGGAGATGAACGACGTCAACGACTTTATGGCGAAATTCGGTAACGACTTTGAGATTAAATGGGGCCTCGCTACCGATCTTGAACTTGGAAAGAAGGTGAAGGTAACAATACTTGCTACTGGATTTGGAATCGAGAGCATTGATGGTATGGGCAGTCATCTTAAGAAACAAAGTCAGGAAGATCTCAATCGTATAGCAGCAGAACAGGAGAGGGCAGCAGAACGTCAGGATCGACGTAACCGCTACTATGGTGGTGAAGGTGGCACTAAGCGCTACAAGCGCCGTCCGAACATTTACCTGTTCCGCCCTGAGGATCTGGATAACGACGATGTCATCTCTGCGGTAGAATCTACACCTACTTATAAACGTACGCGAGAGATCCTTGAGAGCATCAATAGCCAGGCAAATGGAGATATCTATACGGAAGCAGACAATTCGACTGCTGAAACCAAGGATTCTTTTCAAGGAACAATCCGATTCGATTAATTAGGCGAATAACTCCTGAAGAACAACCACCGACTTCATTTCTGGGAAATCCGGCAAATGAAGTCGGTAGTATTTTAATGCAACCTCTAAAAATCGATTACGTTCATGATGCGACATCCTGAAAAGATGCATCGTTGGATAGTCCATCCTCATCAATAATTGTACCTTCTCAGCCTCTTGTGGCTCCAGGAAGTCACGATGGACTGGTGGCATCTTGCAAAATACACTCTCTCTAAGATCAAAATAATCACCTGAAACATAATCGTCAAGATTGGGATAAAATCCAAGAAAACGGATCAGGCGCATCAAGAAAACCAGATGAAAGTTGGCAAAGCGATCTTCTTGTGCATCCAACCACTGAATACTGTTCACAACATAATCGAACAGATGTTCATTTTGCTGTTCAGATCGTAAGGCATAATAAAGGAACTCAGAAATAAAGAGAGAGATTGACAATTTGAAGGGCTCGAAGGGAATACTTGAAAAAGGCTGTAATAGCCTTACATCAGAGAATTTCTGCAACTGAACTTTTGGTCGAATATCAACTTCTATATCCAATAGTGAGAGAGGCTGGAAAAACTGTTTCTTCACTTTCGAGTTTGAGGTCCTGGGGATATTCACGATAAACGACAGATGCCCCTGACTTCTGGTGAACAAATCAACGATAAGTCGCGATTCACCATACTTAAGAGAATGGAGTACAATTGCCTGAGTTTTCGTCAACATACGCTGCAAAATTAAACAATTATAACCGAAAAATGAAAATTATTAGCCTAAAATTACATTTTTTCCTTAGAAAATTTGCCCAATTGGAAAAATTGCAGTAATTTTGCACCCGCTTTTAGCATCGATGGTCCCTTCGTCTATCGGTTAGGACGAGAGATTTTCATTCTCTAAAGAGGAGTTCGACTCTCCTAGGGACTACCTCATTAAATCCGCCATCTGCACAGCCAGTGCTACTGAGTCACATCGGAAACGGTGGCGGAGGGTTTCTGAAAAGGAATCCGCCCAGGGCAGTTGTATAGACATAAGACCCATAAGCTTTAAATTAACATCAAAATTAAAATTAAAAAATGGCAAATCACAAATCATCAGTGAAGCGTATCCGTCAGGACAAGAAAAAGGCACTTCACAACCACTACTACGCAAAGACAATGCGTAATGCAGTACGTAAGCTCCGTGCAATGGAGAACAAGGAAGAGGCTGTTGCTCTGTATCCGAAAGTACAGAAGATGCTTGACAAGTTGGCAAAGACCAACATCATCCACAAGAACAAGGCTGCAAACCTGAAGTCAAGTCTCGCACTGCACATTAATAAGCTGGGATAATCATAGATTCAGACTAGCATACGCGGGTCATTTGCAAAAAGCAAGTGACCCGTTTGTTTTTTGTAGTTTTTTAGCAGATAAACATAGTTTATCTGACTTTTTTTTTGTACCTTTGCATCCAAATTGTAAAAACAGGAAAATGACAGAAGAACAACAGAACCAAGAACAGAACTATTCCGCGAGCAATATTCAGGTGCTCGAGGGATTGGAAGCCGTACGTAAACGCCCTGCAATGTACATCGGTGACATTAGCGAGAAGGGACTACACCATCTGGTTAACGAGACTGTCGATAACTCTATTGACGAAGCGATGGCCGGTTATTGTACGCATATTGAAGTAACAATCAATGAAGATAACTCCATTACTGTACAGGACAATGGACGCGGTATTCCCGTAGATGAGCACGAGAAGATGCACAAGAGTGCCCTCGAGGTCGTCATGACAGTGCTCCATGCTGGTGGAAAGTTCGACAAGGGATCGTATAAGGTGCGCTCTCTCTACCCACATGATGTCACAAGTCTATCGTAACGGCCATATTTATCAGCAAGAATATGAGAAAGGTAAGCCACTCTACGACGTGAAGATTGTAGGCGATACGGATAGGACGGGTACACGCCAGCAGTTCTGGCCTGATGGCAGTATCTTCACAACGACAGAATATAAGTATGACACTATTGCCAAGCGCATGCGTGAATTAGCTTATCTGAATGCAGGTATTACCATTACCCTTACCGACTTGCGTCCTGATGAGGAAGGTAGCCTGAAGCAGCCTGAGGTGTTCCACGCTAAGGACGGTCTGAAGGAGTTTGTACGCTACGTGGATCGTCACCGCACCATCGAAGTGGCTGTGATGTACAACACCGACTACTCAGAGAATATCCACTCATACGTGAACAATATCAACACCATCGAGGGCGGTACTCACCTCATGGGCTTCCGCGCGGCTCTAACCCGTACACTGAAGGCATACGCCGATGCCGATCCCCAGATCTCCAAGCAGATCGAGAAGGCCAAGATTGAGATTGCTGGTGAAGACTTCCGCGAGGGTTTGACGGCTGTTATTTCTATCAAGGTAGCAGAACCTCAGTTCGAAGGTCAGACCAAGACCAAGCTGGGCAATTCTGAGGTGGCTGGTGCAGTTCAGCAGGCCGTAGGCGAGGCACTGAGCAACTATCTAGAGGAGCATCCGAAGGAGGCAAAGCTCATCTGCGACAAAGTGGTACTCGCTGCCACAGCCCGTATCGCAGCCCGTAAGGCTCGTGAGAGCGTACAGCGCAAGAACCCAATGACGGGCGGCGGACTGCCCGGCAAACTTGCAGACTGCTCAAATAAGGATCCCCAGCAGTGTGAGATATTCCTTGTCGAGGGTGACTCCGCAGGTGGTTCTGCCAAATCTGGTCGAGACCGTCACTTCCAGGCTATTCTTCCTTTACGTGGTAAGATTCTGAACGTTGAGAAAGTTCAGTGGCATCGCGTGTTTGAGTCAGAGTCAGTCATGAATATCATTCAAAGTATTGGTGTACGTTTTGGCGTAGAGGGCGAAGGCGACCGTGAGGCCAACATTGACAAGTTGCGTTACAATAAGATTATCATCATGACCGATGCCGACGTCGATGGTTCTCACATCGACACACTAATCATGACACTCTTCTACCGCTTCATGCCGCAGGTGATTCAGGGCGGACACCTCTACATCGCTACCCCACCGCTCTATAAGTGTACCTACAAGAAGTATTCAGAATACTGCTATACAGAACAGCAGCGTCAGGCATTTATTGATAAATATGTAGCTGGTAACGGTGAAGACAAAGCTCTGCACACGCAGCGCTACAAAGGTCTTGGTGAGATGAACCCCGAACAGCTTTGGGAGACTACCATGAATCCTGAGAACCGTCTGCTTAAGCAAGTCTCCATCGAGAATGCTGCAGAGGCTGATGAAATTTTCTCCATGCTGATGGGTGACGACGTAGAACCTCGCCGCGAATTCATTGAGAAGAACGCGACCTACGCCAATATCGACGCGTAACGACATCATCATTAATAATTCAAATACTTTTCATTCCCCACCCGTTCAGGTTCGTCCTGTTCGGGTGGGATTTTTGTGTATTTAATAACTTTTATGAAATAATCCCCATGCGGGCATTTGCAAGTTTCGATATTAATTTTTATCTTTGCGGAAAAATAGACTGTTATGAAAATATTGGCTATTAATCCTGGAATGATCTCAACCAAGGTGGGGATTTTTGAAGACGAAAAGCTGCTGATGCACGCCACGTTGAACCACCCGTTCGAAGAACTGTGTCGCTATCCGTTCATCATGGACGAATTCGACTACCGCAAGGAAAAGATTCTGGAGGAGATTCAGCGCCAGGGCTACACCATGGACTTCGATGTGGTTGTAGGTCGCGGCGGTCTGGTAAAACCTATCGAAAGCGGTGTATATGAACTGAATGATAAGGTGATTGAAGACACCCGGAATCCCCGTTTGCACCATGCTTGCAACCTGGGTTCGCTAATAGCACTGAGCATAGCCCGCCAGATTAAAGGATGCCGAGCCTTCACCGTCGATCCTGGCGTTGTGGACGAACTCGACGATGTGGCCCGCATCACTGGCCTGCCCGAGATGCCTCATCAGACCATCTGGCATGCTCTTAACCAGCGGGAGATAGCCAAACGTTACTGTCGTGAACACGGTCTTGTGTATGAGGAACAAGACTTGATTGTCTGCCATATGGGCAGTGGTATCTCTTTCGCCATGCACCATCACGGACGGGCTATTGAGTGTAGCGACGCGCTGAGTGGCGACGGGCCTTTCTCTCCCTCAAGGGCAGGCATGCTACCAACAGCTGCGCTGGTGAAACTATGCTATAGTGGACAATATACCGAGGCAGAGATGCTGCGCAAGATTAATGGTCATAGCGGACTGACGGCTCACTTGGGCACAAACGACGTGAGAGAGGTGGAGCGGCGCATCGCCGAGGGCGACCAAAAGGCCAAACTGGTGCTCGACGCTATGATCTACAGCATTGCACGCTGGCTATCTTCATTGGCACCTTCCACCAACGGGCACGTAGATGCCGTCATCCTTACTGGTGCCATTGCCCACAGCAAGTACGTTACAGAAGGGTTGCGACGCAGATTGAACTATCTCGCCCCCATATTCGTATATCCTGGTGAAGACGAGCTGACAGCACTGGCCATGAATGTGCTCAGAGCCATGCGCGGAGAACAGGAGATCAAGATATACTCCTAAATAGCGGCAAGCGCCAGACTGTAGTATTTCGACTCCGGGCTATCGGCACGTGAAGGGAGCACACAACAGCACTGGGTACCCTGAAGCACACCAGCCGTCTTCGCATAACCGAAGAGAGTAAGTGTCTTATAGAACACGTTACCTGCTACAATATCAGGGAAGATGAGTGCATCGGCCTGTCCGTCAATAACAGAATGGATACCTTTCTCTCTCAGACTCACACTGTCTAAGGAAGTCTTCAAATCCAGAGGTCCGTCGATAATACAACGTCCAAAAGCTCCCGTCTGTGCCTCGGCAATAATCTCCAGATAATCAACCGTATAGGGGAATGTCTTGGCACTGACTTTCTCTGCACAATGGATGAGCGAGATGCGCGGTTCTTCAATGCCCAGAGCATGACACACATAATTCATATAGTGAATCTGTTGTCGGCGCTGGCCTTCGGTAGGCACAGGAATCACAGCTGCATCAGTAAAGAACAGCAGCTTCTCGTATTTCGGAATCTCAGCCATTGCTACATGGGTGAGCACATGACCAGGTCTCAAAATACCATTCTCCTTGTCCAATATAGCGCGCAAGATGACATCCGTGTTAATGAGCCCCTTCATCAGGATATCGGCTTCACCACTTTTACAGAGAGCCACAGCACGGCGGGCACAATCATCTTTATCATCGCCATCGACATAAATCGGTTCGATAAATCCCATTTCTTTGCCTTTCTCAACAGCATATCTGGTACTGGCATCGTTAGCACACACGACAGCCACGCGCTTCTTATCGCCACGTTGCTGGAGAAAGACAATCATGTCATTCAGAGTCTTGATGGGTTGCATAGGTTTCTTTTTTTAGGTTTTTATGCTGCAAATATACAAATAATTCTGTACCTTTGCAAACGAAATTGACTAAAAACAATAAATATGAGAAAATATCTGCTACTCGCTACCCTTTTCTGCCAAATGGCGATGGCTCAGAACCAGGCGCCAATGGTACTCCAGTATGACCATCCTGCTTCATTTTTCGAGGAGTCACTACCTATCGGAAACGGCAAACTCGGTGCCCTTGTCTATGGTGGAACCGACGACAATATCATCTACCTTAACGATATCACCTTATGGACGGGAAAGCCCGTAGACCGGAATCTCGATACCGATGCCCACCAGTGGATTCCTAAGATACGCGAAGCACTTTTCAACGAAGACTATGCCCTCGCCGATTCTCTGCAACTTCATGTGCAAGGGCCTAATTCTCAATTCTATCAACCTTTGGGCACGCTGCACATCAAGGACTTGTCATTAGGCGAGATCAAGAACTATCGTCGCAGTCTGGACATCGATTCTGCTATCGTCAGAGACTGCTATCAGCGCGATGGGAAACTCATCACGAGGGAATATTTTGCCTCAAACCCTGACAAACTGATTGCTATCCGTCTGAGAGGTGACATTAATTGTCGGATAGCCTTGACTGCCCAAGTTCCCCATCAGGTGAAGAGTAATCTTGGACAGCTCACGATGACTGGACATGCTACAGGTGACTCGCAGGAGAGCACCCATTTCTGTACGATGCTTAGAGTAAAAACTGATGGAGAGATGACTGCCAGCGACTCTTCACTAACCATCACCAAGGCTCAGGAGGCTATTATCTATATTGTGAACGAAACGAGCTTTAATGGCTTCGACAAGCACCCCGTTAAGGAAGGCGCACCCTATCTGGAGCAGGTGACAAACGATCTGTGGCATACTCAGAATCTAAGCTATGAGGAGTTTTATGCCCGTCACATAGCCGATTATCAGGCCATCTACGATAGAGTGAAAATCTGTCTGAATAAAGACGGGCGCAATCCTAACGACATGCCTGGAGCCAAGGAACCCAGAATGACAGACCAACTACTCTTAGACTATACCAATGGCAACGATCATACGGCCTACCTCGAAGAGCTCTATTTCCAGTTCGGACGTTATCTGCTGATCTCATCATCCAGAACCAAGAATGTACCTGCCAATCTGCAAGGACTTTGGGCACCTCAACTCTGGTCACCATGGCGCGGGAACTACACGGTAAATATCAATCTGGAAGAGAACTACTGGCCTGCCTTCGTAGCCAATATGGCAGAGATGGCAGAACCTCTCGACGGATTCATCCAAGGGCTGGCGACTAACGGAAAATTCACCGCGAAGAACTATTATAATATAGGTGAAGGCTGGTGCTCCAGCCACAACAGCGACATCTGGGCGATGACAAACCCTGTGGGTGAGAAGCGCGAGAGTCCAGAATGGTCGAACTGGAACTTAGGAGGAGCCTGGCTGGTCAACACCCTTTGGGAGCGCTATCAGTTCACACAAGACAAGAACTATCTGCGCCAGACAGCCTATCCGCTCATGAAAGGTGCTGCACAATTCTGTCTGCACTGGCTCATCGACAATCCCAAGCAGCCAGGTGAACTTATCACGGCTCCCAGCACATCGCCCGAGAACGAGTATAAGACAGATAAGGGCTATCACGGCACAACCTGTTATGGCGGTACCGCCGATCTTGCCATCATCCGCGAACTGTTTATCAATACCATCGCTGCAGGTAAGATCCTTGGGGAGAAGAATCAGGAGATAGAGCAGGCTCTGACTCGTCTGCATCCTTATACGATCGGCCACATGGGCGACATCAACGAGTGGTACTACGATTGGGACGACTGGGACTTCCAACATCGCCACCAGAGCCATCTGATAGGATTATTCCCAGGGAACCACCTGAACGATGCTACTCTGCAGAAAGCCGCTGAGCATTCACTGGAAATCAAGGGCGACCAGACAACAGGCTGGAGCACAGGATGGCGCATCAACCTCTGGGCTCGTCTGCACAATGCCAAACAGGCTTATCATATCTATCAGAAACTGTTGACTCCGATTGCACCACGAGGATCGAAAGGCTCCAACTGGAACAACTGGCACAAAGGCGGAGGCACCTACCCCAACCTTTTTGATGCTCACCCGCCTTTCCAGATTGATGGAAACTTCGGTGGTACGGCTGGTGTGTGCGAAATGCTGATGCAATCTACATGTAAGGATGGGAAAACTGTTATTGAGTTGTTACCTGCTGCTGCAGAAGCATGGAAAGAAGGATCTGTAAGCGGACTCTATGCACGCGGCGGATTTGAGGTAAACTTTAAATGGAAAGACGGCACCGTACGCGATTGCAGCATCAAGTCTAAGACTGGTGGTACCGTCAACTTATTATATAATGGACAGCAGAAAATTGTCAAACTGAAAGCTGGTCAGACCCAAAATATTAAAACGTGGTGAAGCATATCATTAAAGAATCAGACCTTAACAAGGCCAAGAGTTGGAGCAAGTCGGTGTATCTCGACGATGATCTACTTCTGACGGAACACATCAACGAAGCACCTATGCCTACCGAACCTCGCAGAATGAATTTCATTCTGATAGGTCTGTGTACTCAAGGCGAGGTCATGTATCAGCTCGACACCCATAAGCAAGTCATCAAGCCTGGAGACATACTGATTGTCAGCGATCGCCATGTGGTCGATAGCTATCAGCATTCCAAGGATATGAAGGGACTATGCATGATGATGTCAGTCAACTTCTTCCATGAGATTATCAAGCATGTAAGTGATGTCAGTTCGCTGTTTCTCTTTTCAAGACAACATCCTGTCATGAGTCTGGAACCCAAGGAGATTGAGACTTTCAAGGAATACTTCCAAGTGATTAAGCAAAAGATCGGCGACCACAACAATCATTTCCGAAAAGATCTCGTCAAAACCCTGCTATTGGCAATGTTCTACGACCTGAGCAACATCATCTATCGTGTGCAGAATGACGACTTGCCCAAGGCAAGGTCAGAAATCATCTTTACCCGATTCATTAATCTTGTAGAAAAGAACTATAAGACAGAACGACGTGTCGGATGGTATTCACAACAGTTAGACATCACACCTAAATATCTGGCAGAAACAGTGAAAGCTGCCAGTCGCCGCACGCCCATCGAATGGATTAACGACTATATCATTCTGGAATTAAGAGTACTCCTGAAGAATTCAACGAAGAGTATCAAGGAAATCACAGAAGAACTAAACTTCCCCAATCAGAGTTTTCTAGGCAAGTTCTTCAAAGAGCATGTAGGCATGACGCCATCACAGTTCAGAAAATCATAGATAGCCTTGACGCTTCAGCTCATCAACCATCTCTAACAGCTCCTGATACCACGTTTCTCCGAAACGGCGTATCAGTGGCTCACGGAGGAACTGATATAAGTACAGATTCTCTTGAACACCTTTAGCCACAGCCATCTTGCATACTGACCAACGGTTATAATTCAAACCAGTCAACCCCTCTCCCAAGTTCTTCTCACGAATGGGATAGAGCGCACAACTCACTGGCTTGCAGAAACGCGTCTTGCCCTCTCTGTAAGCCTTCTCCAATGCACACAGACAGCAGTTCTGAATAGGCAGATGCGTATTCCAATCCTCGATATCGCCATAATAAGTAAACACACAATCCTTGCCGTTCACAATGCTTGTCACAAGGTCGGCCTCTGTATCTACGTAGGCCACACCCTGCTTGTCGATGACTGCTTGAGCCGATGCTGAGAGATGATCCCATACGGTATCCAGACAATCCTCAATTTCTGCCACTTCGTCCATCGTGACAGGCGCTCCCGCATCGCCTTCCACACAGCATTCGCCTTTACACACACTGAGATCGCAACAGAATTTCTCTGTGAGGATTTCCGACGAGAGTAGCACGTCGCCTACTTGGATGATGGGAGGAAGTTGTTTTACCATACGATAGGAGTCAGGCCGTTTTGTTCGAGATATTGGTTGCAACGTGAGAACTGATGCTGGCCGAACCAGCCTCCGCGATTCGCACTCAAGGGAGAGGGATGAACCGACTCGAGCACCAGATTCTTCTGTTTGTCGATCATATAAGCCTTGCTGCGGGCATAACCGCCCCAGAGCATATAGACGATATGTTCGCGATGTGCAGCCAATGCCTGGATAGCTGCATCTGTGAACTTCTGCCAGCCTAGCGAAGAGTGACTGTTTGCCTGATGGGCTCTCACGGTGAGCGACGCATTCAGCAGCAGCACACCTTGTTCTGCCCAGCGTGTCAGGTTTCCTGATGTTGGAATCGGTGTCCCGAGGTCTGCCTGTATCTCCTTGAAGATGTTCTGCAGCGAAGGTGGGAACTGCACCCCGTCCTGCACAGAGAAACTCAGTCCGTGCGCTTGTCCTGGCTCGTGATACGGATCCTGGCCGATAATCACCACCTTTACCTTATCAAACGGACAAAGGTTGAAGGCATTGAAAATCAGCTTACCAGGAGGATAGCAGGTTGTCTGCATATACTCCTGCCTCACAGCACCAGTCAACTGTGCGAAGTAAGGCTTCTCAAATTCACCACTGAGATGCGCCTTCCAACTCTCCTCAATCTGTACGCTCATAAACGCTTTTTGTGATTTTTGCTTGCAAAGGTAAGATAAAAATTGTATCTTTGCAAACAAAAACCCGAAATTATGAATCTGTTCTTCAAGAAAAAACCGACAACAGGCTACCCGAAATCCTTCGCCAAACGCCTCACTTGGCGCATCATGCTCAGGATGACCATCATCATGGGTATCCCCATGCTTGTGGTGTTCTGGCTCGTCTTCGGGATGGTGACAATGGGATCGGTAGCCATCAGTGAGCGCATCCTCAAAGGTGAGAAAGAGGAGGTGAGGCGCATCACCTCAGACATCTACATAGCCAGCACCAACACCGCCCCTATCATCGAGGAGAATATCCAGAACCCCGATAAGGTGAGGGA
>OMXO01000132.1 GCA_900315035.1 uncultured Prevotella sp. | reverse complement strand
ATCGTGTTGATCACCTTGTTGTTCCTCGACTTTACGGGGACGCTTCACCATTGGCTTGGCTGGATGGCAAAGATTCAGTTTCTGCCAGCTGTGATGGCGCTCAACGTAGTGGTCGTAGTGGCGCTTATTGCCTTGACGCTCGTCTTCGGACGCATCTATTGTTCTGTCATTTGTCCGTTGGGTGTATTCCAGGACCTTTTGGCACGATTCCGTCGGAAAAAGAATAAGTATGGCTATTCGAAAGAAGTGAAGTGGCTGCGTTATCCCATGCTGGTGGTGTTTGTCATTGCCGGCGTGGCAGGTATCGGCTCGCTGTTCCAGTTATTGGCGCCATATAGTGCCTATGGTCGTATCGCCACCATGATCTTCCAGCCCATCTGGAAAGCGGGTAACAACCTTTTGGCTATGGCGGCAGAACACTACAACAGCTATGCCTTCTATACGATAGACACCTGGATTCGTTCGCTGCCTGTATTCATCATTGCGGCTGTGACCTTAGTGGTACTCTTCGTGCTGGCTTGGCGTGGTGGCCGTACCTATTGTAATACGATTTGCCCTGTGGGAACGATCCTCTCATTCTTCGCCCGTTTCTCGTGGCTGAAGATCCATTTCGACGAGGATAAGTGCAAGAACTGCTCACTCTGTTCGAAGAACTGTAAGGCTGCCTGCATCGACTACAAGACGCATACCGTCGACTATAGCCGATGCGTGGTCTGTGGCAACTGTATCGACAGTTGTAAGTTTGGCGCGCTGAGATATGATAATGCCAAGATCCATGCCAAAGTTCAAAAAGAAGTTGACGCTTCCAAGCGCTCATTCCTCGTAGCCTCGGCCCTTGTTTCTACGGCTGCGTTGGCTCAGAAGAAGGAGAAACTGATGGATGGCGGACTGGCAGATATCGAGGATAAAGTGGCTCCAGAGCGTCAGACACCATTGACTCCTCCAGGCTCACTCTCGTTCGATCATTATGCCCAGCATTGCACAGGTTGTCAGCTCTGCGTTTCCGAGTGTCCGAATCAGGTGCTTCGTCCGTCTTCAGACCTGATGCATCTGATGCTGCCTGAGATGTCGTATGAGCATGGCTACTGCCGACCTGAATGTACACACTGTTCTCAGGTCTGTCCTGCTGGTGCCATCAAGGAGATTGACAAGATTGAGAAGACTTCCGTCCAGATAGGTCATGCCGTATGGATCAAGAAGAACTGTGTGGTGCTGACAGACGAGGTGGAGTGCGGTAATTGTGCCCGTCATTGTCCTTCAGGTGCTATAGAGATGGTGCAACTTGATGAGAACGACGAGGAGTCTCCGCTGATTCCCGCTATCAACGAGTCTGCCTGCATCGGGTGTGGTGCCTGTGAGTATGTTTGTCCGTCGCGTCCCTTCTCGGCAATATATGTTGAGGGTCACGAGGTGCATCGTAAAATCTAATTAAAGAGGAAGTATTATGGAAAAGAAGAATATATCGCGCCGATCGTTCCTGAAATATGTTGGAGCAGTAACAGTAGCAACAGCTGCTACGCTGGCAGGTTGCAAGGGTGGCAATAAAGCCGGGAGTCAGGCAGCAGAGGAATATAAGAACCAGGTGGAGCCTCCCGTAGGCAAGATGACCTATCGCGAGAACCCCAAGACAAAGGAAAAAGTATCGATTCTGGGTTATGGCATGATGCGGCTGCCGACAAAGGTTGACAATAGCGACGAGTTCGATCAGGAAATGATCAACAAGCAGATTGACTATGCCATCGAACATGGCATGAACTATTTCGATACGTCTCCCGTCTATTGTCAGGGAAAGTCGGAGCGTTGTACGGGCATCGCCCTCAGCCGCCATAAGCGCAGCGAATACTTCGTAGCCACGAAGCTCTCCAATTTCAATCGCGACTATTGGGCTGCGGATAAGGCCAAGGAAATGTATCATAACTCGCTGAAGGAGTTGCAGGTGGACTATCTCGACTACTATCTGTTGCATGCTGTTGGCGGAAGCATGGAAGAGTTTAAGGGCCGCTATGTCGACAACGGCATCATGGATTATCTGCTGAAAGAGCGCGAGGCAGGCCGCATCCGTAACCTCGGCTTTTCGTTCCACGGAAAGCAGGAAGTGTTCGACGAGGTGATTGCCCTGCATGAGAAGTACCATTGGGACTTTGTGCAGATAGAATTGAACTATCTTGATTGGGACTATGCTAACGAGATAAGCCAGAACAATGTCGATGCCAGTTATCTCTATGCCGAACTGCAGAAACGGGGCATCCCTGCTGTGATTATGGAACCCCTGCTGGGAGGCCGTCTGGCTAATCTGCCCCAGTATCTGGCTGCCGAACTGAAGAGCCATGCCCCAGAGCGGAGTGTTGCTTCCTGGGCTTTCCGCTATGCCGGTACGCCAGAAGGTGTACTTACCGTGCTTTCCGGTATGACCTATATGGAACACCTGAAGGACAATCTTCTATCCTATTGTCCACTGAAGCCGCTCTCTGAGGAGGAAATGCGCTATCTCGACAAGGATATTGCCCAGAAAATTGTGGGTTTGGAGAATATCCCCTGTAATGACTGTAAGTATTGCATGCCTTGTCCTTATGGCATTGACATCCCGGCGATATTTGTTCATTACAATAAGTGTAAGAACGAGGGGTCGCTGCCTGTTGGCATAGGTGATCCGGAATACCGTAAACACCGCCGCCAGTACCTGATCGGCCTAGACCGCATAGTACCGCCAGAGCGTCAGCCTGATCACTGTATCGGTTGCCATCAGTGCGAGCCTCATTGTCCTCAAAACATACGCATTACTCGTGAACTTCACAAGATCAGTGAATTCATCGAGGAATTGAAACGTCATCCTGATGGGTTCTCTGAGGCTTGATGTTGCTGAAGTAACTATGTAAAACAAAAATAAGTGATTGCAAAGCAACCACTTATTTTTTTGCTGTAAGGATCAAAAGTCGGGATGAGGCGCCAACATGTATTGAGACTAAAATTTATCATTTCTGTTATACTTTTACATAAATACCTGAATTACAAGAGAAATAGAAATTAATCAATATAAGCATAATAATAATTTGATATAAATCAATTTATAATATCACGCCAAAAACACGCCAAAAATTAAGTGTTAAAATCATAATTCTTTCCTCATTTTTTTATACTTTTGCA
>OMXO01000049.1 GCA_900315035.1 uncultured Prevotella sp. | reverse complement strand
CGATATGGAGGGTAAGAACACCGCTATCTTCTTCGGTCTGTCTGGTACAGGTAAGACCACTCTTTCTACCGATCCGAAGCGTCTGCTGATTGGTGACGATGAGCACGGATGGGACGACGAGGGCGTATTCAACCTCGAGGGTGGCTGCTACGCTAAGGTTATCAACCTCGACAAGGAGAGCGAGCCCGACATCTATAACGCTATCCGCCGCAACGCTCTGCTCGAGAACGTTACTGTAGCTGCTGATGGTAAGATCGACTTCGCTGACAAGAGCGTAACAGAGAACACTCGTGTATCTTATCCTATCGACCACATCGAGAAGATTGCCCAGAAGGTAAATGGCAAGAGCGCTGGTCCTGACGCTAAGAACGTGATCTTCCTCTCTGCTGACGCATTCGGCGTACTGCCTCCAGTATCTATCCTGACTCCTGAGCAGACCAAGTACTACTTCCTCTCTGGTTTCACAGCTAAGTTGGCTGGTACAGAGCGTGGTATCACTGAGCCTACTCCAACCTTCTCTGCTTGCTTCGGCCAGGCATTCCTCGAGCTGCACCCCACAAAGTATGCTGAGGAGCTCGTTAAGAAGATGGAGAAGAGCGGTGCTAAGGCTTACCTTGTGAACACTGGTTGGAACGGAACTGGCAAGCGTATCTCAATCAAGGATACACGTGGTATCATCGATGCAATCCTGGGCGGTGCCATCCTGAATGCTCCTACCAAGAAGATTCCTTACTTCGACTTCGAGGTTCCCACAGAGCTTGAGGGCGTAGCTACCAACATCCTCGATCCTCGCGACACTTATGCAAACGCTGCTGAGTGGGAGGAGAAGGCTAAGGATCTGGCTAGCCGCTTCATCAAGAACTTCAAGAAGTACGAGGGCAACGAGGCTGGTAAGGCACTTGTCGCTGCTGGTCCGAAATTGTAATTGAGTTTTTTGACTTACATCAAAATAAAGGGCGGTTTCATCGGAAATCGCCCTTATTTTATTGCCTACCTTTCCAAAACTCGTTACCTTTGCATTGTAATCGTGAGATTACGTTTGTATTCATTAGGTTAGTAGTTTTTCCGGCATTGCCGGTTTTTAAGGTAAAGATTATGTTATTAGATTTTCAAACGACGGTCTTGTTGGTAGCTGTCGCATTTACGACAGTTTTAAGCATTGTTACTCTGATGCATACTAACGTACGTTAGGATACCAACATCCGTTGAGAAGAGTGCGGGGTGAGTGATTCATACCGCACTCTTTTTTTGTGTGAAAACCCTAAACTAACTTAAAATCGGTCAAATTATACCATATTTTCTATAATTATAAGGTGAAAATGACCTGTTTTTGCGGAAATGTGCGTAAATTTGCAGCCGAATTTCGAAATTTGTTAGTTTGATGAAAAGATTTATCCAAGCACTATGTCTCATAGTGGTCTGTTCGATGGGGCTCTCATCGTGCCTTAAAGGTAACGACACGGAAGTTTCCGTCTATCAAGAGACGGCTATCGTAAGCATGTCGATATCTGCCGTCAACAGATATATACACACGCTCTCCAAAACTGGCAAGGATTCTGTATATAAGAAGACGCTCGGCCAGTCAACGACTCCAGTATTCGTCATCGACCAGGCGAAATATGAGATTTACAATCCCGACTCACTGCCCAACGATGCCGACCTTGAGCATGTTAAGATATCGATGACGGGCAGCACCCGAAGCGGCACCATCTTCATCCATAGTTTAGATGAGAAGGATGCCCTGGAACTTTATAGCAGTTCTGACTCCATCGACTTCAGGACACCTAGGACTTTCAGAGTTTATAACAATAACCTGACCATCTATCGCGACTACAAGGTGACCGTCAACAAGCATCAGGTGGCAACCGAGAAGATTCTCTGGGAGGAGCGCCCACTTAAAGATTACCCCGATTCACTGGACAAACTAAAGGCGAAGTGGGAGACTATTGTCAAGGAAGCCGGACTCGACAGATTTATCGGTGCAGGCAGCCATGAGGCCTATGCCTATGATAAAGATCGGAAGTTGATGGTAAGCAAAGACAAAGGAAAGACCTGGGCAGCCGATGAACTGGATTCCGACGCCTCGCTGCTGCCCGTCTATAGTTACAGTTTCGTAACATACCCTCTAACGACCAATCTGGAAGACGACTGTCATCTACTCATAGGTCTCAATGGCGACCATCCTGAAGCCTGTGGTATATGGCGCAAGATTGCCGAATTCCATGACAGCCAATCGAACAAATGGACATATATGCCCCTAGAGGCCTATAACAGATACTACCTGCCAGCCACCCAGAATCTGGCTTTGGTATGGTTCAACTTTGACGTGCTGGCCATCACTACCAACAACATCTACAGCTCGAGCGATGGTGGCATTACCTGGAAGAAAGACAGTCGCTATCCAATGCCGAATAAAGTCACAGAGATCACTAAGGTCGATGCCCTTGTTGACATTTGGGGCGATCTATGGCTCAAGGATGTGACGGCAGGAAAAGTATGGCGAGGCACCTTTATTCAAGACTAAGCCGATGAGGATACTGCTGCTGATTGTGGCCATCCAGCTATCCATCCTTAGCATCAGCGCACAAGAGGAGCCGGAATACAGACTGGAACTGGGCGCAGGAGCCGGAACCGTTGCCTACTATGGCGACTTCAATGGCAACCTCTTTAAAGGCATGCAGCCCTGGGGCGCACTGGTAGCCCGCTACCACCTGAACCCTCGCATGGCCGTTGCTCTTAACATCGGAACAGGTAAGATTAAAGGATCGACAGACAATATCGACACCTGGTACCCGATAGAGCGCTACGAGTTCAGCCATCAACTGACAGAGGCCGACGCGAGATATGAATACAACTTCTGGGCCTATGGCACAGGACAAGAATACAGAGGAGCCCGCAGAGTGGTGCCATTCATCGCAATAGGGTTTGGACTAACCCACCATAGTGGCGAACACAGCGGCGTCACCGTCAACCTGCCCATCGGCGCAGGCGTGAAATGGAAAGTAGCATCGCGCGTGAACCTGATTGCCGAGTGGGCCATGCGCTTTACCCCGAGCGACTATCTCGACGGCAAGAGCGATGTTTACGGCATCAAGAGCAGCGGCCTTTTCAAGAACACCGACTGCTACAGCGCCTTCCAGTTGGCCGTCAGCTACGACCTCTGGGCAAAATGTAAAACGTGTAATAACGATATATACTAAGCATATGAAAGAACTTTTGGACATGAACCGCATCCCCAAGCACATTGCCATCATCATGGACGGCAACGGACGCTGGGCAACCGAGAGAGGCAAAGACCGTAGCTTCGGCCATCAGGCAGGAGTGGATGCCGTACGTCGCATCACTTCAGAATGCACCCGACTCGGGGTTAAGTTCCTCACCCTATACACCTTCTCTACGGAGAACTGGAACAGACCTGCCGACGAGGTGGCTGCTCTGATGGGACTCGTGCTCACATCGCTTGAGGACGAGATCTTCATGAAGAACAATGTGCGCTTCCGGGTGGTTGGCGACCGCTCACGTATCCCGGAGATCGTCAATCAGAAACTGTCGGCCACCGAGGCACACACAGCTAACAACAGCGCGATGACAATGGTCGTAGCCCTGAGTTATTCTTCACGCCTGGAACTCACCAAGGTGGCTCAGCAGATAGCTCTTGAGGTGAAAGACGGCAAACTGAATGCCGACGAGATAACAGAAGACACCGTCAACGAGCGCCTCTGGACCAATTTCATGCCCGATCCCGAGTTGCTGATCCGCACAGGCGGTGAACTGCGAATCTCCAACTACCTGCTCTGGCAGATCGCCTATTCCGAACTGTATTTCTGCGATACCTATTGGCCCGACTTCATGGAGGAAGACCTGCATAAGGCCATTGCCAGTTACCAGAACCGTCAGCGCCGTTTCGGAAAGACAGAAGCTCAGGTGGAAGCCGAGGAAGAAGAGAACAAGTAAAAAGTAGAAAGAAAAGTGATAGATTATAATATTATATATAAGGTACGTGCGAAGGCACAAGGATTACTGCCCTTCTGCCTGCTTGCCTTCTTACCATTATCAGCTTCTGCTCAAGACAAGATCATCAATCCCGATATCTCCTATGCCGGCACACCGCGCACTTGTGAGATTGGGGGTATTGCCGTCAAGGGGGTAGAAGGTTATGAAGACTATGTGCTCACCGGACTGTCAGGCCTTGCCGTCGGACAGCAGATTGAAGTGCCAGGCACTCAGATTACCGAAGCAGTCAAGCGCTATTGGCGCAACGGACTATTCTCAAAGGTGAGCATCACAGCCGACTCTATCGTCGGTTCTAAGATTTACCTTTGTGTCCATCTGGGCATGCGTCCGCGAATCAGCGCCATCCGTTATCATGGCATCAAGAAGTCGGAACGTGAAGATATGGAGGCCAAACTCGGTATGGTGAAAGGCATGAGCCTGACACGAAACGTCATCGACCGAGCCAAGATCCTGGCTAAGAAATATTTCGACGAGAAGGGTTACAAGAACGCTGAGATCGACATCGTACAGGTGGAGAACCCACAAAACAAGAATCAGATTCTGCTCGACGTCAATATCGACAAGAAGGCGAAGATGAAGGTCCACAAGATCTATTTCGTGGGTAACCAGAAACTCAAGGATGGCAAGATCAAGGGTTCACTGTTTAGCAAGGGTGCCTTCGGTAAGATTCACGAGGCGGGCAAACTAACCAATATCTTCAAGTCGAAGAAGTTTACCGACGAGCGTTACAAGGAAGCTAAGCAGGCACTTATCGAAAAGTACAACGAGCTGGGTTTCCGCGATGCAACGATCCTCGAAGACTCTGTTTCGACTTACGACGAGAAGCACGTCGATGTCTATGTGAAAATCGATGAAGGCGACAAATACTACATCCGCGACATCACATGGGTGGGTAACACCGTCGTGACCACCGACTATCTGAATGCCGTGCTTGGCATGAAGAGAGGCGACGTCTATAACCAGAAGCAGATGAACAAGCGCTTGAAGGAAGACGATGATGCCGCTGGTAACTATTATTACAACAATGGTTACGTGTTCTCGAACATTGAGCCTGTCGAAGTCAATATCGACAACGACTCTATCGACATCGAGATGCGCATTACAGAGGGTCCTCAGGCCCACCTGAACCATATCCGAATCTATGGTAACGACCGTCTGTACGAAGAGGTAGTCCGCCGTGAACTCCGTACAAAGCCAGGCGACCTGTTCAATAAAGAGGCACTTACCCGTTCGGTGCGTGATATCGCCTCTATGGGCTTCTTTGATCCGGAAAAAGTCGTTCCCGATATCAAGCCCAACTACGAAGACGGTACTGTCGATGTGAACTGGCAGCTCGAGCAGAAGAGTAACGACCAGCTGGAGTTCTCACTCGGTTGGGGACAGACAGGTATCATCGGTAAGATCGGTATCAAGTTCAACAACTTCTCTATCCGCAACCTGTTCGGAAAGAACAAGCTCCATCGTGGTATCCTGCCCTATGGCGACGGTGAGCAGCTGGGCTTCAGTTTCCAGACCAACGGCTCCTACTATAGCTCTATTAGTGCCAACTACGGTACAAACTGGTTTGGAGGCAAGCGTCCTAATAGTCTGAATGTTGGTGCCTACTTCTCGAAGCAGTCGGATATCTCGAGCTACTACCGCAACAACTCGTTCTACAACAACTACGCGATGTACAGCTACGGTGTAGGCTCGTATAACAACTATTACTACAACTACGACTCCATGCTCGACGACGACAAGACGATGACCGTCTTCGGAGCAACTGTAGGATGGGGTAAGCGTCTGCGCTGGCCCGACGACTACTTCCAGCTGTCGGCCACCCTCGGTTACACCCGCTATATGCTGCGCGACTGGAGCTACTTCTATATCCACAACGGTAACTGTAACAACATCAACCTCGGTCTGACGCTCTCGCGTACATCAACCGATAACCAGTTGTTCCCACGTCGTGGTTCTGAGTTCATGGCATCAGTCACATTTACTCCACCTTGGTCGCTGTTCGACAACAAAGACTATAGCACACTGGCCAAGAACGCCAACTCTGCCACTTATGAGGACGAGCTCCAGGATGTTTATCGCTGGATTGAGTACCACAAGTGGAAGTTCAAGAGCCGTACCTTCACCGCCCTCACTGGCGGCCAGAAGTGTTTCGTGCTGATGACGCGAATAGAGTTAGGACTTCTCGGTGCCTATAACAACGACAAGCGCTCACCGTTCGAGACGTTCTACGTCGGTGGTGATGGTATGAGCGGCTACTCTTACGGCTATGCGGAAGAGACCATCGGTCTGCGCGGTTATGAGAACGGATCTATCTCCTACTCTTCAGCCTACGAGTCGATGATGAAGGGAAAGAGCATCTCTTCTTACAACTCATACGCTTACGACCGCTTCACGCTCGAGTTGCGCTATCCGTTCATGCTGGGTAACACCACCATCTACGGTCTCGGTTTCGTTGAAGGCGGTAATGCATGGGCGAATGCCAAAGACTTCAACCCCTTCAAGATGAAACGCTCTGCAGGTCTCGGTGTCCGTATCTTCCTCCCGATGGTAGGTCTGATGGGTATCGACTGGGCATATGGTTTCGACAACGTCTATACCAACCAGAGCGGTGCACAGTCGCGTGGTGGCAGCAACTTCCACTTCATCCTCGGACAAGAATTCTAAGACATCCTATATAGTACACATTAAAGATTTCAGATATGAAGAAGTTATTATTAATGTTAGTGATGGTCGCATCGGCGCTGTCGATGCAGGCACAGAAGTTCGCCCTCGTCGATATGGAGTATATCCTGAAGAATATCCCAGCCTACGAGCGCGCCAACGAACAGTTGAACCAGGTGTCAAAACAGTGGCAGGCAGAAGTCGATGCCATTACCACCGAGGCTCAGACGCTCTACAAGAACTACCAGAACGAGGTTGTCTTCCTCTCTAAGGAGCAGAAGAAAGCCAAGCAAGATGCCATCGTAGATAAAGAGAAGCAGGCCGCCGACCTGAAGAAGAAGTACTTCGGCCCCGAAGGCGAGCTCTTCAAGAAGCGCAACGCCCTGCTGTCGCCTATCCAGGATGAGATCTACAATGCCATCAAGGACATCGCCGACATGCGAGGCTATCAGCTCGTGCTCGACCGCGCCAGCGATACAGGCATCATCTTCGGGTCACCCAGAATCGACATCAGCTCCGAGGTTCTCCGCAAACTCGGCTATGGCAATTAAACATAAGATATTAAACATTAATTTTTTATAGAAATGAAGAAACTGATTATCTGCGCTATTTGCGCAATCTGCGGTTTTACTACCGCCAACGCACAGGGTAAGTTCGGTCATGTGAACACCCAGGAGATCATCCAGGCTATGCCTGAATACAACAAGGCTAAGACTGAAATCGACGCCCTCCAGGCTCAGTATGAGGCTGACCTGAAGAGCATGCAGGACGAGCTCCAGAAGAAGGGCGAGGCCTTCGAGAAAGAGCAGGCTACACTCCCCGATAACATCAAGCAGCGTCGTCAGCAGGAGCTGCAGGATATGTATGCCAAGATCCAGCAGAGCTATCAGGACAACCAGCAGGCTCTCCAGAAGGCTTCTTCTGAGAAGATGCAGGCTATCACCACTAAGGTGCTCGACGCCATCAAGGCTGTTGGTCAGGCTGGCGGCTTCGTTATCATCAACGAGATGAATGCTGGTATCCCCTACATCAGCACAACGCTCTCTACTGATGTAACTGCTCAGGTAAAAACCAAGCTCGGCCTGAAGTAATCAAGTCTGCAGTAAGATAATAAGAAGTCCACAGCCCTTGCCGGTTGTGGGCTTCTTTTTGTTCCCATTACTGGGACTGTTTGGTTCCCAAGGTGGGAACGTTTCATTCCCGGCGTGGGAATATCTGATGAAAGGTAAAGGCTGGGTTATTAAGAGATAAGGGACGAGTAATGATGAATAAAGGGCACTTATCGCCAAACCTAACATCTAAAATTTGAATGAAGCAGTTCATACCAAAGCTGCATAGCCCCAATGTTAGGAATCATGTTAGGTATTACAAAAAAAAGAGGTACACCATCATGGCGTACCTCGCTCAGTGGGGAATCTATCTTATGGTTCGGGATAGACTCCACCCAGCTTATAAATACTATGTTGGGAATCAGAAGATGGTGACGCGGTATGAACACCTGACTTCAAATCGTTACTAGCCATATTATCACTATTGGCCTTTGACATATATGCAAACGAGAATAAAACTGCGATAGCTGCACTCATGAGTGTCGTTTCTACCAATAAGAATTTTTTCATCATATCTTTACTACTTTTTTTAATGGTTACACATTTAATATTAACTAATCTTTTATGATTGATATTTGTCTTTTGACGGTGCAAAAGTACGGCGGGTTTTGATGATAGACGAATTTCTTAAAGGTTTTTGCCAAAAGTAGTTGCGACAGCTAGGGCGACTTGCGGCAAATGGCCGATATACGGCAAAAACATGTCGCAGAGCAGCCATTTATCGGCTAAAATTATAATAATCGTGGATTAAAACAAAAAAATCCAAAATCTTTCGTCCGTATAGAGAATATTAGTTATCTTTGTACATTCAAAACTAATACATCAACAATATGAAAAGATTACTTCTTTCGATATTCACCATGATAGCGCTGACGGTTTCGGCGCAGGAGGTGGTCAGTGGCTTCCGTTTCGGCTACCTCAGTTATGCGGCAGCTCTTCAGGCTATGCCAGAGTATGCCATCGTACAGAAGAAAATGGCCGATTTGCGCCAGCAGTTCCAGGCAGAGACACTACGTGTGGAAGATGAGTTCAACCGCAAGTATGAGGAGTTTCTCGAAGGTCAGCGCGAGTTTCCGAAGACCATTCTCCAGAAGCGTCAGACAGAACTTCAGGAACTGATGGAACGTAACATCAAGTTTAAGGAGAACAGCCAGGAGGAACTGTCTAACACAGAGAAGAACCTGATGGCTCCGCTGAAGATACGGCTCATCGAGACGATTGGCAAGATTGGCCGCGATCGCGGCTATGCCTTTATTGTGGATACTGACAATCAGGCACTGCCGTTTATCAATCCCGCTATGGGCGACGACGTTACTCAACTTGTGCAGAATGCTCTCAAATAGTCCAGGACCGATTGGCATCTTCGATAGCGGCTACGGCGGACTCACCATCCTTCACGGCATCCGCCAACTGCTTCCCGAATACGATTATCTCTATTTGGGCGATAATGCCCGTGCGCCCTATGGTCCGCGATCGTTCGACGTGGTCTATGAGTTTACGCGCCAGGCGGTACTGAAGCTCTTCGAGATGGGTTGTCACCTCGTGATCCTTGGGTGTAACACGGCCTCGGCCAAGGCCCTGCGCTCTATCCAGCAGAAAGACCTGCCGAAGATAGACCCTGAGCGCCGTGTGCTGGGTGTAATCCGGCCTACGGCAGAGGTGATTGGCAGTCTGACCAAGACACGTCACGTCGGCGTGCTCGCCACAGAGGGTACCATCAAGAGTGAAAGCTATAACCTCGAGATTCGTAAGCTATATCCCGACATCGAGGTATCGGGCGTGGCCTGTCCCTTCTGGGTGCCGTTGGTGGAATACAACGAGGCAGACTCGCCTGGTGCCGACTATTTCGTGAAGAAGCGTATCGACCAGATCATGCGTCTGGACACTAAGATAGACACCATCATCCTGGGCTGCACCCACTATCCGCTGCTCATGCCGAAGATACTGAAATTCCTGCCTGCAGGCGTGCGCGTGGTACCGCAAGGTGAATATGTGGCAGAGAGCCTGAAGGCCTATCTGGAGCGGCATCCGCAGATAGAGCAGCGCTGCGCCAAGAACGGAACGGTGAACTACCTGACGACGGAAAATCCTGAAAAATTCAAGGAGCAAGCCCAGATCTTCCTCCACGAACCCGTCGAGGTGGAGAACATCAGTCTCGGATAAAAAAATACCACTGAGGAACCTTATTATTTATGCGAGCAATCGCCGGGAAAAATAGCGTACCGGGTACCAAACAGCCAGGAAACCGACGATGAGCACGGTCACGAAGATGAGGACGACATCTTCGGGATGCACACTCACTGGATAAGCATTGATGACGAAAGACCCGCTGGAGGAACCCAGAGCCACCAGTCCAAACTGTTGCTGGAGCCAACAAAGCAGCAATCCCAACAGAATGCCGATAACAGCACCGATGGCTGAGATCAGACGCCCCTCGAAGAGAAAGATGCGCGTAATCTGCTGGTCGCTGGCACCAAGGTTACGCAACGTGACTACATCATCTTTCTTGTCAATGATCAGCATGGAGAGCGAGCCGATGATATTGAAACAGGCCACCATGAGGATAAAGGTGAGGAAGATGTAAGCGATAAACTTCTCGATCTTCATGATCTTGAAAGTATCGTCTTGCTGTTCGAAACGATCTTTCACGGTAAACCGCTCGCCACAAATATCCTTGATTGCCGACTTGGTGCGCTCAAAGTTACTACCGGGCTTAAGCCTCAACTCAAGCGACGTGATCATCCCCTGTTGGGCAAAGATACGACGGGCAAAGGCAATGCTCGTCAGGATATAGTTCTTATCGTATTTACCCTGCTTGACATTGAAGAGCACACCTGGGGAATAAAGCTGTTCTTGCTCGAAGGCTTCTTCGGGTGCCGTCATATCAAACTGTCCATCGCGACGGGGCGCATAAATCTTCAACGGATACTCGTAGGTATAACCTGTGGCGAGCTGTTCTGCCAGCCGGATGCCAAGGATACCATAGTCCATCTCTGCAGCATGAAGTCCAAACTCGCCATCGCCGACAAGTATCTCGTTGATATGGGTAAGCTTGTCGAAATTGTCTTCTACGCCCTTGACTATCACCATCGCCTGGCGACCATTATAGACGGCAAGGGCCTGATCCTGGACACACTCAGTGGCAACCTCTATCTGAGGGAGTTGCCGTATCTGAGTTAGAACGGGATCGTCGGCAGCGACCGACTTGCCTTTCACCGGCTCAACTTTCAGTTGGGGGTCGAAAGACGTGAAGAAGTTGGCCACAAGGTCGTGAAAGCCATTGAACACACTAAGCGTGACCACCAGTGCCATTGTGGCGATAGCCACACCTACAACGGAGATGGCGCTGATGAGGTTAATGGCGTGAGTCGATTTCTTGGAAAAGAGGTAACGCCGTGCGACAAAGAACGGGAAATTCATTTCTTCAGCAGTTCATCGATGTGCTCGATATAGTCGAGTGAGTCGTCGATAAAGAAGCGCAACTCGGGGATGATGCGCAGTTGGTTTCTTACGCGCGTACCTAATTCATATCTGATAGCCTTTGTACTGGCATTGATATTAGTCAGAATCTCCTCACCCTTCTCAGAGGGAAAGATACTGAGATAAGCGGTGCAGATACTGAGGTCGGGCGAAATCTTCACACGCGTTACGCTGACCATTGTGCCGTGAGTGGCGCGGGTCTGCTGCTGGAATATTAGCGAGAGCTCCTTCTGAAGAAGCCGCGCAATCTTGTTTTGTCTTGTCTCTTGCATAATCTACTTTTTTCTAATCAGTGTTAAGCCGTCGCGAAGTGGCAGAATCACCTGCTCCACTCTGTCGTCGGCAGAAATATAATCGTTGAAGGTCTCGATACCTTGCGTCTGGCGGTCGTTGTCGTAGGCATGGTCAACGACATGACCGTCCCATAATGTGTTATCGGCGAGGATAAAGCCGCCCGGTTTCAGCAGACTCATCACCATCTCGTAGCAGTCACGATAGGTGCGCTTGTCGCCATCAATGAAAGCCATATCAAACATGATGCCGAGTTTTGGGGCCTCTTTCAGCGCATCACCGATAATAAAGGTGATCTTATCAGCCACTGGGGAGCCTTCTATCCATGGGCGGGTAAAATCCTCCATCTCATCGTTGATCTCGAAGGTATAGAGATGGCCCTTGCCTGACAACCCTTCAGCCATCGAGATAGCACTATAACCGCTGAACGTACCGACTTCGAGAACATTTTCGGGCCGTATCATCTGTACGAGCATCTTCAACAGCCGCCCCTGCAGATGTCCGCTGGCCATACGCCCATGAATCGTACGGATGTTAGTGGCGCGCCAGAGACGGTAGAGATAGTCGGGCTCCGGCTCTGTATGGCTGAGGATATAATCGTCGAGCGTCATTGGGCTGCGACATCTATCAAAGCCTCTACAGCCAAACGATAGGAGTTAAGGCCGAAGCCACAGATGACACCGAGGCAGGCGCAGCTGATAAGCGACTTGTGGCGGAACTCCTCGCGTTTGTGCACATTAGAGATATGTACCTCAATGACGGGGCAACGCAGCGAGCGGATACAGTCTTGAAGCGCCACACTGGTATGCGTATAGGCTCCGGCATTCAGCACAATGCCGTCGTAACCGCCAAAAAAGCCTGTCTCCTGCATTTTGTTGATCAGCTCACCCTCGATGTTGCTCTGATAGTAATCGATCTCTACATCAGGGAAACGCTCACGCAGTTTTGGCAGATAGTTGTCGAACGACTCCGAGCCGTAGATGCCCGGCTCACGCTGGCCCAGCAGATTGAGGTTTGGCCCATTGATAATCTGAATCTTCATTGCGATAGTTGTTATAACAGGTGCAAAGATACGAAATAATTCATAATTGGTAGAGGATAATTCCATTTTTTTTCGTATTTTTGCGGCATTATTGCCGAAGATGGAGAAAGATATAGTCAAGAACTACGTGCGCTACCTGAAGCTACAGCGCAACATGTCGGGCAACACGCTCGATGCCTATCAGCGCGACCTTCGCAAACTGCTCGACTATCTGGAGCACGAAGAGAAGGACGTACGCGAGGTGACGCTCGAAGACTTGGAACATTTCTCAGCAGGACTGCATGATATCGGTATTCATGCCCGCTCGCAGTGCCGAATCCTGAGCGGTGTCAGAAGTTTCTTCCGCTTTCTTCAGCTTGACGGCTATCGTGACGACGATCCGACGGAGCTTCTGGAATCGCCACAGATTGGTGAACATCTGCCTGAGGTGCTGATGCCCGAGGAGATCGACCAGTTAGAAGCGAGTATCGACTTGTCGAAATGGGAAGGCCACCGCAATCGCGCTATCATAGAGGTACTGTTCTCTTGCGGTCTGCGCGTCAGTGAGCTTGTGAACCTCAAACTGTCGAATCTCTATCTGGAAGAGGAATTCGTGCGCGTGTTCGGCAAAGGCTCGAAAGAACGACTGGTTCCCATCTCGCAGAAAGCTATCCAAGAGCTAAGATACTGGTTTGACGACCGCCAGCACATGGACATCAAGCCAGGCGAAGAAGACTACGTATTCCTGAACCGTCGCGGAGCGCACCTGACCCGCACGATGATCCTTATCATGATTAAGCGTCAGGCTGAGGCCGCAGGCATTCAGAAGACCATCTCGCCCCATACCCTACGCCACTCATTTGCCACAGCTCTGCTTGAAGGAGGAGCCGACTTGAGGATCATCCAAGCTCTGCTAGGCCATGAGAATATCGGCACAACAGAAATCTATACGCACATCGACACTTCGACGCTCAGACGTGAGATTTTAGAGCATCATCCAAGAAACAAAATGCACTTTAAAAAAAAATAGTGAGTATTTATTTTGCATTTCGCTTAAATTGCATTATCTTTGTACCCAAAAATTAGAAGATTATGTCATACCTATTTTCATCAGAATCAGTTTCAGAAGGTCATCCCGATAAGGTGGCCGACCAGATTTCAGACGCCATACTAGACCAGTTTCTGGCTTATGACGACAAAGCCCGCGTGGCATGTGAGACCTTTGTAACAACAGGTCAGGTAGTTATCATGGGCGAAGTGAGCAGCGATGTATATATCGACCTGCAGACCATTGCCCGCAACACGATTAAGCGCATCGGCTATACGAAGGCGGAATACCAGTTCGACGGTGACTCTTGCGGTATCTTAAGTGCTATCCATGAGCAGAGCCAGGACATCAACCGCGGTGTTGATAATGGCAACGAGGAAGAGCAAGGAGCCGGTGACCAGGGTATGATGTTCGGCTATGCCACCAACGAGACCGAGAACTTCATGCCCGTAAGCCTCGATCTCGCCCACCTCATTGTGCACACACTGGCCGACATCCGCAAGGAAGGCAAGGAGATGACTTATCTGCGCCCAGACGCCAAGAGTCAGGTGACAATCCAATACAGCGAAGAAGGCATCCCCGAGCGCATCGATACGATTGTCGTATCGACACAGCACGACGAGTTTGATACAGACGACGAGCGGATGCTCGCCAAAATCAAGGATGACGTGATGAACATCCTGATTCCAAGGGTAAAGCAGCAGATACACTCTCAGAAGGTGCTTGACCTCTTCGGACTCGACATCAAATATTTCGTGAACCCCACTGGCAAATTCGTCATCGGCGGTCCTCACGGTG
This sequence comes from uncultured Prevotella sp., assembly GCA_900315035.1. Taxonomy (GTDB): domain Bacteria; phylum Bacteroidota; class Bacteroidia; order Bacteroidales; family Bacteroidaceae; genus Prevotella. Next base: position 12,143 of record OMXO01000049.1, on the reverse strand, counting down.
ATACCGGTCTGACAGGCCGTAAGATTATCGTTGACACTTACGGAGGTAAAGGCGCACATGGCGGCGGAGCCTTCTCGGGCAAGGACTCATCAAAGGTGGACCGCTCAGCAGCCTATGCAGCACGCCACATCGCCAAGAACATGGTGGCAGCAGGCGTTGCCGACGAGATGCTGGTACAGGTAAGCTATGCTATCGGTGTCGCCAAACCCATGAACATCTACGTCAACACCTATGGACGTAGCCGTGTGGCAATGAGCGACAGCGAAATCGCCAAGAAGGTAGAACAGCTCTTCGACCTACGCCCGAAAGCTATCGAGCGTACACTCAAGTTGCGCCAGCCAATGTACAGTGAGACAGCAGCCTACGGTCACATGGGTCGTAAATCGGAAGTCATCAAGAAGACATTTACCAGCCACTATCACGAGACAAAGGTGATGGATGTGGAACTCTTCACCTGGGAGAAGCTCGACCGCGTAGAGGATATCCGCAAGGCCTTCGGTCTGTAATCAATGATGGAGCAGGACAGTATCAGTACCCCCATCCATTATAGCGAGCAGCCCGAGATCCACTACAGCCAGCCTGAAGCCCACTATAGCGAGCAGCCTGAGATCCACTACAGCGAGCAGCCTGATACGCTCCACCTACCTGGTGAAGGTATTCCACGCGACCTGACAGCGGTAGATGTACCCATCTACTATCGGGAGAACTATTTCTCTGACGACTCTCTCTATCATCTGGAACTGGGTGCTGATAAATCCGGCATATCTGGCACACCAATCTCCCATGGTGAGGTACATAGTGACCTCATCACGGGATTACTCATCGTCTGTTTCCTCATAGCTTGTGTTGTATTATCACAGGCCCCCGGCTTCATGACAAGGCAGATCAAATTGTTCTTCAGCAACAAGACGAGTGATCATTCAGACGCAGAGACGGGTACAGAACTCAAAATGCAGCTACTCTTGTTAAGTGGCACCTGCGTGATTGTTACCATCCTCTACTTCCTCTACACACTGGTCTTTAAGACCGACACCTTTACATTAACGTCGAATTACGTTCTTTTAGGCATCTTCATGATTGCCTTCATGGCCTATTATGCCATACAGTTTCTGCTCTACATGATGGTGAACGGAACTTTCTTTGAGCAGACGGAAAATAAAAAATTCCTGACATCAAGATTATTCCTATCCTCGCTTGAGGGCATCTTGCTGTTCCCAGCGATTGTACTCTTGGCATTTTTGCATTTTTCGTCATCAAGCATCATCATTTACACGGCAATTATACTTATTTTAGTTAAAATACTCGCATTTTACAAGTCATACATTATCTTTTTTAAACAAAAAAGGTTTTTTCTGCAAATAATTTTGTACTTTTGCACCCTCGAAATCATACCGTTACTGATGCTACTCAGCGGATTATCGGTGATCGTGGATATATTGAAAGTAAATTATTAAGACACAATGATTAAGAAGATTCTGGTTTCACAACCAAAACCAACTAGCGAAAAATCACCTTATTTTGATATCGCTAACAGATTTGATGTTGAATTAGTCTTCCGCCCTTTCATCAAGGTAGAGGCTATTACTGCCAGGGAATTCCGTACCCAGAAAGTGAGTATTCTTGACTATACAGCCATTGTCTTCACCTCGCGTCACGCTATTGACCATTTCTTCAATATGGCAAAAGAGTTGCGTGTCAATATTCCTGAGGACATGAAATATTTTTGTGTCACAGAAACGATCGCCCTCTATATTCAGAAATACGTGCAATATCGCAAGCGTAAAGTCTTCTTTGGTGAGACTGGCCGCGTAGATGATCTGATTCCTACAATGGTCAAGCACAAGACGGAGAAATATCTTGTCCCGATGAGCGACGTGCATAATGACAGCCTTTCCAAACTGCTCGACTCTAAGAAACTGCAGCACAAGGAAGTGGTGATGTACAAGACGGTTAGCAATGACTTTACGGAAGAAGAGGTCAAGAACTTCGATTATGACATGCTCATCTTCTTCAGCCCTTCAGGTATCGAGTCGTTGTGCAAGAATTTCCCCAACTTCAAGCAAGGAGATATTGCCATTGCAACTTTTGGCCCTTCCACGGCAAAGGCAGCCAAGGAGGCCGGATTGAGACTGGACATTGAAGCTCCCATGGAGAAATATCCCTCAATGACAGGTGCACTGTTGCACTATCTGATAGAAAAACAAGGATAAACAGCTGAAAGATGACAGCTCCTACATTTAGCAAGAAGGAGCGCGTCGTCAGCAAGAAGCTGATAGAATCGCTCTTTGAAAAAGGTGACAGTCAGTCGCTGGCAGCCTTTCCTATGAGGGCTGTGTATTTGCAAACAGAGCGACATGACGGGGATTCACCCGTACAGATTCTCATCAGCGTACCGAAAAAGCGCTTTAAGCATGCAGTAGATCGCAACCGGGTGAAAAGACAGGTCCGTGAGTCGTACCGGCTCAACAAACAGATTATCTGTGATGTGATTCCCGAAAACAAACAAATGCTGATTGCGTTTATCTGGCTCTCAGACAAGCACTATCCAACAGAGGAAGTGCAGAAGCGTGTGGTATCACTCTTACAGAAAATTGCCAGGAAATCATGATCAGGCAGTTGTCCCATCTGATTGCCATGTTACTGGTACTTCCCATTCGGTTTTACCAGAAGTGCATATCCCCCCTACTCGGGCCTTCATGTCGTTTTACACCTACTTGCAGCGAATATGCGCGACAGGCCATCTTGAAACATGGACCTATTAAGGGGTTGGGACTGGCTATCTGGCGAATACTGAGATGTAACCCATGGGGTGGAAGCGGGTATGACCCAGTACCTTGAAAAGTCTAGAAGGAAAGAACAAATAAATAAGATATATGAAGAATTTTGTAGAAGAACTGAAATGGCGCGGCATGCTGGCACAGATGATGCCAGGCACAGAGGAACTGCTTCAAAAGGAGATGGTAACAGCTTATCTGGGTACCGACCCTACAGCTGACTCACTGCATATTGGTCACCTTTGTGGTATCATGATGCTCCGCCACCTGCAGCGCTGCGGACACAGACCTATCATTCTGGTGGGCGGTGCTACAGGTATGATTGGCGACCCCTCTGGAAAAAGCCAGGAGCGCAACCTATTAAATAATGAGACACTCTACCACAATCAGGAGTGCATCAAGAAACAAGTAGCTAAATTCCTTGATTTCGAGTCGAAGGAGCCCAATGCAGCCATTATGGTAAACAACTACGACTGGATGAAAGACTTTACGTTCCTTGATTTTGCACGTGAAGTGGGTAAGCATATCACCGTCAACTACATGATGGCCAAGGAGAGCGTGCAGCAGCGTCTGAACGGAACAGCCCGCGACGGTCTTTCATTCACCGAGTTCACCTACCAGTTGCTACAGGGTTACGACTTCTTGTATCTCTATCAGCACTACGGTGTGAAACTGCAATTGGGCGGTAACGACCAATGGGGTAACATGACCACAGGCACAGAGCTCATCCGCCGCACCCTCGGCAATGAGGTAGAGACTTTCGCCCTAACATGTCCTCTCATCACGAAGAGTGACGGCAAAAAATTCGGAAAGACCGAGAGCGGCAATATCTGGCTTGATCCTGCCCGTACAACTCCTTATAAATTCTACCAGTTCTGGCTGAACGTGAGCGATGACGATGCAGAGCGATATATCAAGATTTTCACCTCTCTCGAGAAAGATGTTATCGATGCCCTCATCGAGGAGCACAAGCAGGATCCTGGCCGTCGCGTACTGCAGAAGCGTCTGGCAGAAGAAGTAACCGTTATGGTACATTCTCAGGAAGCTCTCGATACAGCTATCGAGGCCTCAAACATTCTTTTCGGAAAATCTACGAAAGAGAGTCTGGAGAAACTCGACGAGCAAACCTTCCTCGATGTATTCGATGGCGTTCCTCAGTATGAGATTAGTAAAGACCAACTCGGACAGCCTGCTATCGAATTGCTGACGACGGCTGCTCCCGTTTTCCCCTCAAAGGGTGAAATGCGTAAGATGGTACAGGGAGGTGGTGTCAGTCTGAACAAGGAGAAGATTGCCGACCAGAACCGTCCGATTACGGCAGAAGATCTTATCGATGGCAAGTATTTACTGGCTCAAAAGGGTAAGAAGAACTACTACTTGCTGATTGTCAAGTTAGTACCTTTGCAGCCGAATTGGACGATGGTGTAATGGTAACACTACAGGTTTTGGTTCTGTCATTCCCGGTTCGAATCCGAGTCGTCCAACAGAAGAGAGAGGGATTTGCTCATTGCAAATCCCTCCTTTTTATCATTTTTAAGTATTCTTTTTTTGTCATCCGTATATTATTTCGTAAATTTGCACACGACAAATCGAAAAAAGATGAAAACTAACTACGAAATCAGGTATGCAGCCCATCCGGAAGATGCGCGACTTTACGACACTGCACGTCTGAGACGCGACTTCCTGATAGAAATTCTCTTCGCTCAGAACGAAGTGAATATGGTCTATTCTATGTATGACCGCATGGTAGTAGGAGGCGCTATGCCTGTTGGCGAGACTCTGAAACTGGAGGCTATCGACCCGCTGAAAGCGGAATACTTCACACAGCGCCGCGAGGTCGGCATCTATAACGTCGGCGGAGCAGGAACCGTGAAGGTGGGCGAGGAAACTTTCGAACTTGACTTCAAGGAGGCGCTTTATATCGGACGAGGAGACCGTGATGTCACCTTCAGCAGTAAGGATCCGCAACAGCCTGCCAAGTTCTATTTCAACTCCACGACCGCCCACAAGGAGTATCCTTGCAAGAAGGTAACAAAGCAAGAAGCTGTCGTAGCACATATGGGTTTGCTGGAAATGTCGAACGAGCGCAATATCAACAAGATGATTGTAAATCAGGTACTCCCCACGTGTCAACTGCAGATGGGAATGACGGAACTTGCTCCTGGATCAGTATGGAACACGATGCCAGCTCATGTGCACGCCCGTCGGATGGAAGCCTATTTCTATTTTGAGTTGCCCGAAGATCAGGCTATCTGCCATTTCATGGGTGAACCGCAAGAGACACGTCACATCTGGATGCAGGGTGAACAAGCCGTACTTTCACCAGAATGGAGCATCCACTCGGCAGCAGCTACTCACAACTACACCTTCATCTGGGGTATGGGCGGTGAGAATCTCGACTATGGAGATCAAGACTTTTCAAAAATCACAGATTTAAAATAAACAACTTCTAAAACAAAACAAATTATGGCAAATTTATTTTCACTCGAAGGTAAGAACGCATGGATTACAGGCGCTTCTTATGGAATTGGTTTCAACATTGCCAAGGCTTTCGTAGCTGCTGGCATTAAGACTATTATTTTCAACGACATTAATGATGCAGCTCTTGAACGCGGTCTGGCCAACTACAAGGAAGCAGGTATCGAGAATGTGAAAGGTTATGTTTGCGACGTGACTGACGAAAATGCCGTTAAGGCACTCGTAGAGAAGATCCACGCCGAGGTTGGTAATATTGATATTCTGGTAAATAATGCTGGTATCATCAAGCGTATCCCTATGCATGAGATGAAGCGTGCTGAGTTCCAGCAGGTGATTGACATCGACCTCGTAGGTCCATTCATCTGCTCTTCAGCTGTCATCCCCGAGATGATGGAGCGTAAGGAGGGTAAGATCATCAACATCTGCTCTATGATGTCTGAACTGGGACGCGAAACCGTATCTGCCTATGCTGCCGCAAAAGGTGGTCTGAAGATGCTGACTCGAAACATCTGCTCAGAGTATGGCGAATACAATATCCAGTGTAACGGTATTGGCCCGGGCTATATCGCTACTCCTCAGACAGCACCTCTACGTGAGCGCCAGCCAGACGGTAGCCGTCATCCTTTCGACAGCTTCATCTGCGCCAAGACACCTGCAGGCCGTTGGCTCGATCCTTCAGAACTGGGTGGTCCCGCTGTGTTCCTTGCTTCTCACGCTTCAGATGCAGTTAATGGACATGTGCTCTATGTTGACGGTGGTATCCTCGCATACATCGGCAAGCAGCCAAAGTAAGCATTTATGTTCAAGAAACAAAAAGGGGTTCCGATTGGAACCCCTTAAATTTTATTGACATTTTCTATTAGAGAGCGTCAGCAAGTTCAGCACCTGGCTTAAACTTAGCCACCTTCTTAGCAGCAATCTGAATCTTCTCCTTTGTAGCGGGGTTAATACCCTCGCGAGCAGGGCGCTCGTTTACGCTGAAAGTACCGAAACCGACGAGGGCCACCTTGTCACCTGCGATCAGGGCGTCCTTAATAGCTGCTACTGTAGCATCAAGAGCTTTCTTTGCATCAACCTTAGAGATACCAGCACCTGCTGCAATCTTCTCTACCAATTCTGTTTTGTTCATAATCACGAAATTTTAATGAATTATTAATAGTAATAACTGTGGTTTAGTCGAAATTTTTGGCAAATATAATGGAAAGTATTTAGAAAAACAACAAAAAAACGGAAAAAATTCATTTTTTATTGAAAAATAATAGTATTCAGGCCCATTTAGGCACAAAAGAGAGATATTTTTCGTAAATTTGCAGCGAAATTCATTCATTTGACAAGATAAAAAAAAGAAATTCCAATAAACAACAAGAAGACATGATGTTCCGCATACCTCCCGTTACAAAGAATCTGCTGATCATTAATCTGATTGCATTCTTAGCTACCCTCGTATTCCAATTGCGTGGCATTGATCTGGCAGATATTGGTGGCCTACATTTCTTCATGGCCAGCAATTTCCATGTTTACCAATTAGTGACTTATTTGTTCCTGCATGCCAGTTTCATGCATATTCTGAGTAACATGTTTGGTTTATGGATGTTCGGCTGTGTCATAGAAAATGTATGGGGTCCCAAGAAATTCCTTTTTTATTACATTACTTGTGGTATTGGCGCTGGCATACTACAGGAAATCGCCCAATTTGGTTCATTCTACATGACGGTAGCTGAGCAAGTTCCACAAACTACCTTGGGCACAGTTATTGAATATGGCACGCACTATGCCTCTGCTCTCAATGCCTGGACAACCATTGGTGCTTCTGGTGCTGTCTATGCAGTAATCCTTGCATTCGGAATGACATTCCCCAATGAGCGGCTTTTCATTATACCTTTCCCATTCCCGATCAAAGCGAAATGGTTCGTGCTTGGTTATGTTGCTATCGAGTTCTTCTCTGCGCTCGGCTCCTCTGGTGACGGTGTAGCCCATACGGCGCACTTAGGTGGAATGCTCTTCGGTTATCTGATGATACGTTATTGGAATCATCACCCCGATTCGGGATACGATCGAGGAAGGGGACAACAATTCTTTGAAAACCTGAAGCGTAACTTTGAGCAGCGACAGCAACAAAGCCACCGTCGTGAGAATCCTAATATGCATGCAGAACGAGGCGGCTCAAAAGCTGACGACATGGACTATAATGCCCGTAAGAAACAGAACCAAGAGGAAATAGACGCTATATTAGATAAGATTCGCAAGAGCGGATACGATAGTCTTACAAAAGAAGAGAAGCAAAAACTCTTCGAAGCCAGTAACCAACGATGATTAAACAATTAAAGACATTGACGGTTAACATCATAGCTGGAGCTAACATAGCTACAGTGTTATTGATGTTACTTTCTGGCTATTCCGACCGTATTAATCCTGCGGAACACTCTCTGCTGTCAAGCATAGGGATGGTATTCCCCTTTTTCCTGATAGCCAATCTCTTATTCGTCCTGTTCTGGGTAACATTCAAATGGAAGAAGCTTTGGATTCCTCTCCTTGGATATGCTCTCGTTTATCCGCCTTTGACCGTTTATCTGCCGATGAATTCAGCGCAAAAGGAGCCAGAAGGCACTATCAAGATTGTTTCTTATAACGTCTGCCAATATGGCGGCAACTACAAATACGAACAGGGATTCGATACTGTTTATAATTATCTGAAACGACAAGATGCCGACATCGTCTGTATTCAAGAGGATGTTGACACTTGGCGTCGCTTCGTGTTCCAGCGGTACAGGAAAATCTATCCTTATAATGATACTATCTATTTCAACAAGTATGGCAGTCCTAACTGCGCAGGCATCCACTCCAAATTTCCCATTCTTAAACGGGAACGCATAGACTACCCTTCTGACGCGAATGGTTCTGTTGCTTACTTTCTGAAAGTAGGTGAAGACACGGTGCTCGTCATTAATAACCACCTTGAATCCACCCACTTGTCAACAGAAGACCGCGACCGTTATAAGGAGATGATTAAGGGCAATATGCGGCGCAACGATGCCAAAGATGAGTCGATGATGCTACTCGGCAAGTTAGGACAGGCTTCTGCAGTACGGGCTGTTGGTGCTGACGCTGTCCACAAATACATCGAGGCTCACCGTCAATACCCGATGATTGTCTGTGGAGACTTCAATGACAATCCCATTTCCTACTCTCGAAGGACTATCGCTCAAGGGCTAAAAGACTGTTTCGTGGAAACAGGAAAAGGACCCGGTTTGTCATTTTTTCAGAAAGGTTTTTTCTTCCGTATCGACCACATTTTGTGTTCAGATCATTTTGAACCTTACAATTGCTTCGTTGACAGCAAAATGGACGCAAGTGACCATTATCCAATCATTTGCACGAAAATGCAAAACAAAGGAATTGTAAAATTTATCGCAGTGCTTCTGATTCTCGTGTGCTGCTTCTACCTTTCCTTCTCATTCGTAACACGCCATTACGAAAGTAAGGCTGCTGCCATGGGTGAGGAAGCAGGTGCGGAGTACCTCGATTCAATCAACAACGAGAAGGTGTATATGGGCATCTATTCTCTGAAGCAGTGCCGTGAGATGGAGATTGGCCTGGGTCTTGACCTGAAAGGCGGTATGAACGTGATTCTTGAGGTTTCTGTACCTGATGTGGTTGACGTGCTCGCTGACCACAAGACAGATGCTGCCTACAAGAAGGCGATGGAACTTGCCAAGAAAGAAGAAGAGACCAGCCAGGCAGACTTTGTATCTCTGTTCGTGAAGTATTGGAAACAAGAGGCTAACGGCCGTCCCCTCGCTGCCATCTTTGCAACCCAGCAGATGAAAGGCAAGGTAAGCACACAGTCGAGCGACTCTGAAGTGGAGACCGCTATCCGTGCTGAGGTACAGAGTGCCGTTGACAACTCTTTCAACGTTGTTCGTAACCGTATCGACAAATTCGGTGTTGTACAGCCAAATATCCAGAAACTCGAGGGTCAGAGTGGCCGTATCATGGTTGAGATGCCTGGTATTAAGGAGCCAGAGCGTGTACGTAAGCTCCTTCAGGGTAGCGCTAACCTTGAGTTCTGGGAGACTTACAACTCTCAGGAGATCACACCGCTGTTGGCTCAGCTGAATCAGCGTTGGGCAGCAACGGGCGGTGAGGTTGTTGAAGCCGACACAACTGCAGTAGCTGCCGACACCACCGCTGTTGACACAACCAAGGCTGCAGCTGGTAACCTCGCTGCCAAGCTTGCCAAGAAAGACGCTAAAACTGCTGACAACAAGGCACTCGAGGCTGCTAAGAAGCAGAACCCTCTCTTCTCTGTCTTCCAGCCCACACAGGGTAACACCCTTGCTGTCGTTGGTTATGCTAATGCCCGCGACACCGCTGAAATCAACAAGATTATCTATTCTGAGCTCGCAAACCAGATTTTCCCTGCTGAGCTGAAGCTACGTTGGGGTGCTAAGCCTGAGGATTTCGGTGGTCAGAACACGAAGGGTGACATCTTCGAACTCTATGCTCTGAAGATTACCGAGCCTAGTGGCCGTGCTCCTCTGGAGGGCGATGTTATCACCAGCTCAAAGGATGACTTTGAGCCCACCACAGGTCGTCCATGTGTATCTATGCAGATGAACTCTGACGGTGCCCGCCGCTGGAGCCAGATTACCAAGCAGAATATCGGCAAGGCTGTTGCCATCGTACTTGACGACGCTGTCTATACTGCTCCTCGTATTCTTTCTCAGATTGATGGTGGTAACTCTCAGATCACTGGTAACTTCACCATTGAAGACACCAAGGACCTTGCCAACACACTGAATTCTGGTAAGATGCCAGCTCCTACCCGTATCGTGCAGGAGGAAGTGGTTGGTCCGTCACTGGGTGCACAGTCTATTCAGCAGGGTATCATCTCATTCATCGTAGCTTTTGTGCTGCTGATGATTTACATGATCATGCTTTATGGATTCATTCCTGGTATCCTTTCCGATATCGCCCTGTTGTTCAACCTGTTCTTCACGCTGGGTATCCTTACCTCGTTCCAGGCTGCTCTGACAATGCCTGGTATCGCCGGTATCGTCTTGACACTGGGTACCGCTGTGGATGCTAACGTGCTGATCTATGAGCGTATTAAGGAAGAACTGAAGAAAGGCCTCTCTGTGAAGGAGTCACTGAGCAAGGGTTACTCTAACGCTTTCAGCGCTATCTTCGACTCTAACTTTACATCTCTGATCACAGGTGTCATCCTGCTCTACTTTGGTACAGGTCCTGTAAAGGGCTTCGCTACCACTTGGATTATCGGTATCCTCGTCAGCTTCTTCACCGCTGTATTCATGACCCGTCTGGTTTATGATTACATGTTGAGCAAAGACAAGTGGACCAACCTGACCTTCGTAACAGGCTATTCAAAGAACCTCATGCAGAATGCCAAGTACAACTTCATGGGTATGTATAAGAAGACCTTTACCTTCTGGGGTGTAGTTGCTGTACTGTTCTGCATCTGCTTTGCCATTCGCGGTCTGAGCCAGAGCATCGACTTCACGGGTGGTCGTAACTATGTGGTGACCCTCGACAAGGAGACTCACGTAGAGGATGTACGTACCGCATTGGCTGGTGCTTTCATCAATACGATGGGCGAGAATCAGGGTAAGGAGGCTAACACAAGCGTCATTGCTCTTGGTACCGACGGAAAGACCGTACGTATCTCTACCAACTGGGATATCGAGTCTAACAATCCTGAGGTTGACGACCAGGCAGAGACTATCCTGTTCAATACCCTGAAGAAGGCAAGCCTCGTCAGCCAGGAGAATGTTGACGCTTTCAAGAATCCTGATGTTCGTGAAGGTGGTTCTATCATTTCTTCTGCTAAAGTAGGTCCTTCTGTGGCTAAAGATATTACTTATGGTGCTATCATCAGTGTCATCATCGCTCTGATTGCAATCTTCCTGTACATCCTGCTCCGTTTCCGCAACGTGGCTTTCTCTACAGGTGCAACTATCGCTCTGACGCTCGATGCTCTGTTTGTAATCGGCATGTACTCTGCACTCTGGGGTATCGTTCCTATGTCACTTGAGATCGACCAGACCTTCATCGGTGCTATTCTGACTGTGATCGGTTATTCTATCAACGATAAGGTGGTGGTATTCGACCGTATCCGCGAGAATATCGGTCTCTATGGCAAACGTGATCGTCAACAGCTGTTCAACGACTCACTGAACCAGACACTGGCTCGTACTATCAATACCTCTGTAACGACCTTGATCGTATTGCTCGCTATCTTCATCCTTGGTGGCGACTCTATCCGCTCATTCTCGTTCGCTATGATTCTCGGTGTTGTATTCGGAACCCTGTCTTCAATCTTCATCGCTGCTCCTGTGGCTTACCTGACATTAGGTCGCACGATCAAGGAAGAAGGTGAGATTCCCACACCAGAAAAGAAGTAATTGATGCAGCCTATTTTTCACTCAAAACGAAATGGCTCCTGATATGCTGAGCACGATTATCACCTCTGCGCCGATTTATGTTTGCAGCATCCTCTCGATACTGCTTGGTTTAAGCCTTACTATCAAATGGGACAGGGCGCGCTTTAGGCTCCTGATGTTTATGATGACTGCCACCATGTTCTATATAGGCCATTTCGCTTTCTACAACCATACAATATCAATCGTTCCCATTACGGACACGCTCTACTGTTTCAGTTACCCTGCCCTCTTTCCGCTCATCCTGATCTATATTGAGGCGCTGGTACTTAAAGAGCCCAACTACAAACGTGGGCTGCTTTATCTTCTGCCTGCCTTCGCATGTGGCATCAGCGCCGGACTCATCTATGCCACGATGAGCGATGAGGAATTTTCAGAATTCATCGGCTATCATTACTATTTCCAGAACTACAATAGTATATCAGGATCAGCC
>OMXO01000048.1 GCA_900315035.1 uncultured Prevotella sp. | reverse complement strand
ACACCAAAGTGAAGGCCTTCATAGACGCCGTTGTGATTGCCAAGATCGATATAGACTTCCTTCTGCTTATCTTTCTTTTCTCTGGCACCCTCAACGATATTGGCACGTAAAGGATAGCACTGGTCCAGATAACTGCGCACGTTTCTTGAAAGACTATTCAGGGCATTGCTAACGGCCTTCTCTGCTGTCTCCATCCACGAGCAGTCATACTCAGAGAGTCTGAATGAAGGGCTGATGATGACCTTGTCAGTCTTGGCATCCTTGAAATGAAGGGTTACACTGATCTGACCCATATAGTAAGTATGAGTACGCTTGGTAGATTCGTAATAAGTGGTCTTCTGGGTGTAGGAAATATTGTCGATAGTAGCATCAACATACATCGCCCCCGGCTGAGCAGCCTCGCTCTCAGAAAGATTACCATCGATGGCATCCAGACGATAAGTATTCGTAATACCTCTTACGATGGCAGCCCTAACCTCGTCTTCATAGCCCTCCAGCTTGGTGGTAGTCTGTCCTGCCAGCACTGCACTTGTCAACTGTCCAAGCACGCTACCCACTGTAGCCTTCTGCTTGCCAGCTGCATAATTGTTCTTTACATTCGTCTGCCAATGCAGCCATAATCATTATTCGCTTCATCGATGTAGAATTAATAGTTGTTACTGGATGCAAAGATACGAAGAAAAAACGAAACGCAAACAAAAAACACACAGAAAGTTAAATATTCGTATTTTTTGCCCACCATTGTAGTTTTCTTGGAAACTAATCTGTATTTTTGCAATTGATATGGATATAAAGGCATATACAAACGAAGCGGTAGAACTTCTGAAGGAGCTGATAGCCATTCCTTCAATAAGCAGAGACGAGACAAAGGCAGCAGATTGTCTGTCTGAGTATCTGAACCAATGGAATTTGCCCCACGGGCGAGAAGGCAACAATCTGTGGATTGGCTGTCAGGACTGGGACAATAATCGTCCGACAGTGATGCTGAATGCGCACATCGACACCGTCAAACCTGTCAGTTCCTGGACGCGCGATCCGTTTAATCCTACACAAGAAGGAGACATTCTCTACGGTCTTGGTTCCAATGACTGCGGAGGCGGGCTCGTATCACTGCTTCAAGCCTATCGCATCATGCTCTATCGTCCCCGCAATTACAACATCCTATGGGTAGCCTCTGCTGAGGAGGAGATTTCCGGAGCCAATGGTTTCAGCCGTGTATTGCCACATCTTCCAAAGGTTGACGTTGCAATCGTTGGAGAGCCTACTGGGCTGCAACCAGCCATTGCCGAGAAAGGCCTGATGGTCATTGACGGCTATGCTTACGGAAAGTCTGGACATGCAGCCAGAAACGAGGGCGTGAATGCCATCTATGAAGCACTCGATGATCTCGTATGGCTGCGCGACTACAAGTTCCGTAAGGAGAGTCCGCTACTTGGACCTACTAAGATGACGGTGACTGTGGTAGAGAGCGGAACCCAGCATAATGTTATTCCCGACAGCCTACACTTTATTATAGATGTACGCGCGAATGAATACTATCAGAATGAATACCTATTCGAGTTCCTCCGGAAAAAGATGACAAAATGTGAGCTTCGTGCCCGTTCTTTCCGTCTGCACTCGTCTAGCATCAGCCCCGAACATCCTATCATCCGCAAATGCGTAGAACGAGGTATGCAACCTTTCGGTTCCCCGACACTCAGCGATCAAGCCCTCATGCCGTTCCCTTCATTCAAATTGGGCCCGGGAGAGTCTTGCCGCTCACATTCAGCTGATGAATTCATTAAAGTTTCCGAGATAGAACAGGCCATTGAGACCTATGTATATTTGCTTGACGGACTGACTATCTAGCCAGCCAGCTTTCTGGATTCAGTTTTGCCGCACCTTTTCTCAGTTGGAACTGCATCGTACCGTCTGAGCCAAGGCGTCCTATATTCTGGCGTGCGCTCACCTTTTGTCCACGACTGACGCTGACAGAAGCCAGATCACAATATACTGACAAGTAATTGCCGTGTCGTATAATGATGACCGTCGTGCCTGCATAGCCAAAAACAGCCGAGACTTCACCATCGAAGATAGCGCGTACCGAAGCTCCGGGCTGGCCTTTGATATCAATGCCTTTCTTATCCAATGTGACATGACCTTTCACATCTGTCACACTGTTTGTTCCAAAATGATGCACAATCTGATAGCCTCCGACAATAGGCATCGGCAAACGTCCGCGGTTACTCTCAAAACTGCCACTGAGCTGACGATCTACTGTTGACAATGTATAAGTGGGCTCCGCAGATTTCTTTGCTTCTGCCACTTCCCGCTCACGGGCTCTATTCTCAGCAGCAGCCTTACGTTCTGCTTCCAGACGCGCTTTCTCTGCTGCTCTGGCAGCGCGCTCTGCTCTGGCTTTCTCCTCTGCACTCTTTCTGGCAGCAGCTCTGGCCTCAGCCTTAGCCTTCTCTTCCCTGGCCTTTGCCTCGGCAATACGGCGCGCATTCTCCCTGGCAGCAGCCTCAGCAGCAGCCTTCTTACGAGCTAACTCTTCAGCACGTTTCTTTGCAGCAGCCTCAGCAGCCTTACGTTTGGCTTCTGCTTCTGCACGAGCCTTGGCGCGGGCTATTTCCTCGGCTATCAAACGATCGATTTGAGCATTCAACTCCTGGTCACGCTTCTTCTGCTTTTCAATAATACCTTGAATGGTCTTCTGCTCTTTCTTCAGGGAGTTCACAACCTTTTCCTGCTCTACCTGTTTGTTCTCGAGAGACTTTTTCTCTTGTTCGCCCCGATAGAGAAGATTGCTTTTCTGCTGTCTGGAACTCTTCAACTCATCAAAAGCCTCCGTCACCTGGCGCTGCATAGACATAACCGCCTCGCCTTGAGCCTGCTGATAGGAAGCATACTCACGAACAAAGCGGAGACGACGGTACATCTGAGAAAAGTTATTCGCACTGAAAATAAACATCATCTGACTCTGAATGCTCCTGTTCCGATGCATATAACGCATAGACCTCTCAAAACGGGCTTTACGTTCTTCCAGTTCTTTTTTCAGCATCACAAGCTGATTCTCCAACATGTGAATATTACCATTAAGCCTTGAGATATCCTGTCGGATAGTATCAATGGTTTTACGCTTATCAGTAATCTCATTGTTTAAGACCATCAGGTTCTGCAGACGTTTCTTCACATCTTGCTCATTGGCGCGCAGACGACGTTCCTGCTCCTGAATCTGTTTCCTGACCTGAGCCTGTTCGTTCTTCAGACTCTTAACCGAAACAGATGGTTGTTTGGAAGTATTTTTTTTCTTGGAAACACTGGTTTGCTTTTTTCCAGTCTTTCCTGACTTTTTCGACTTGCCAGTCTTCTTGACAGCCGTTTTCTTCTGCTGTTGAACAGCAGAGAAAGAAGGGGTTAATGATAAGTGAAAGGTGACAAATGCCATGAGCATTATCACGAACCAACGTTTCTGAACCAATCTTCTCATCCTTTATTTATCACCTTTCACTTAAGAAAATTAGAGAGACATGAAGCGATGCAGAATCTCATCTACAGTCACCTCGCGATACTTGTTCGAGATCTCCGTGCGGGTCTCCCACTCACTTTCAGCACCAATATAGCTCATCGTCATACCCAACTTCACTTCCTTCTCGGGGGTAGTCAGGGTAATACCGTGTTTACGAGGGTACAATGTCTTGTTCAGACGCTCAAACTGATCATAATCCCAATTCAGTTGGGTATTACCGTTAAATCTGTCCTTATAGAGGATGTTGGCCATCTTCAGCAGAGCAGTCTCCTTGCTGGCGAGCCAGCTATAGTCCATCTTTCCTTCCTCAAAGCTGAGAATCATGTCATCGCCACTCTCAATGATGTTGTAAGCAGCCAGAGAGTCGAGGCTCTGTTTTTCCGATTTCACCTGATTCGGTCTGAAGAGTTCGTTCCAGAAGAGTGCCTGAATGGTGTTGAAGTTCAAGCCGCTATTACGCAGGAAATCAACCGACATCCAAGGTGCCTTCAGATACTGCTTGTTGATACGGTCCATGATCAGAACATAATCCTTCGTCATTTCGATGCGTCCTGCTTCAACGAAGCCGAATGCCATCAGCTGCAGACGGATAACATCATCACGCTTCATTTTCAGATTACCTGTAAGTGTCAGTTTCTGAGGACCGACTTCCACAGAGAACTTCACTTTTGAAGTCATGAACTTGGTGGTCTGGAAATTTTCCTGAACAGAAGAGATAAAATCAACTCTCTCTCTTGTTTCTGCATTCATGGTCACAGGACCACTTACTACTTTCTTCTTGGAGCCACAAGAGGTGAGCACCAACGGCAATGCCAGAGCGGCAATCTTAATAATACTGGAAATTTTCATTTCTTTAAATATTTTTTTTGTTTAATCTTTCGAAGCAACAACTGATCCTCAGGTTTTTTCTGCTGAGCATCACGCCA
The DNA here is from genome assembly GCA_900315035.1 of uncultured Prevotella sp. Classification (GTDB taxonomy): domain Bacteria; phylum Bacteroidota; class Bacteroidia; order Bacteroidales; family Bacteroidaceae; genus Prevotella. The sequence goes on along the minus strand of OMXO01000048.1, from coordinate 15,186 downwards.
ATAAGAGAGTGCGCGATCGATGTCCTTATTCTGGGCATATATATCGCCAGCATGTTCAATAATCACTTCATTACCAAGTGAATCTTCCATATTCTGAAGGGCTTGATCGATATAGATTTTTGCCTCAGAGTAGCGTTCTTGCATAAAGAGAATCCAAGCATAAGTATCAAGATAAGTGGAATTCTTCGGTTCCGCCTTTACCGTCTTGAAACTCATGGTCTCAGCCTTTTCCAACTGTTCACCACGCTCACTCAGGTAGTAAGCATAATTATTCAGGCAGCCGATATTGTCGTCTTTCCATTGCAGGCAGGAATCGTAGGCGGCAAATGCCTCTTCGGGCAGTCCTTTCTGATGAAGGATATCACCCATGACGGCATAAAAGTCTGACACGATTGCAGGATCACTCTCATTGTTAATCACGCCTATACCATTCTGAAAGGCCGACAAAGCGCCGTCAAGGTTCTCTTGTTTGTAATAGGCAATACCTTGATAATAATAGAACGCCATCTCGTCTGGCGTATATTGTCTTGCTTCCTGACACAGAGCGATGACACGTTCAAAGTCCTCTTCTTCCCAGGCATAGCCTACCAGTTGCAATCGGGCGGCAGAATGATCCGGTGCAATCGAGAGGATCTTCTCCAATACCTGACGGATACTATCCTTAGGCATCTTCTTGGCATTCATATACGAAGCACAAAGGATAGCCATGTCGGGATCAGACTGAGGCAGAGACAACATCTTATGGAACAGCTCCAGCACCCTTGTACTGTCGCCGTCGGCAGCCTCACAGGCAGCAATCTCCTGTCGTAGCAGATGTATTCTCTCCTCTGAAGTCGCATTTCTATTCAGCAGGACCCTTTCTGTCAACGAATCGGCAATGGCCCTGTCGCCCTGCGACTGATAATAGGTGCGTAATGACAATAGCACTCTGTTATTATCAGGTTCCGACTCTAACACCTGATGATAGACATTGAGAGCCTTCTTCGTCTGCCCATTCATCATCAGTGCCTCGCCATACATGGCCTGATAGTTCAGATCATTGGGATATTGCTTGGCCAACGAATACATCTCAGCGATAGCAGCCTTCTTGTCACCCATGCGGGTGTATAGTTCACTCTTGGCCTGCGATAGTCTCTCGCTCTTACCGTCGATCTTCTCCAACCGGTTCAAAACCTCTATCGCGTTTTCGTTATCACCGACCTGCTGATACAGTTGGAACAGCATCTCCAACAAGTCCTGATGATCCTTATTTCGCTCATAGATACCCTCAATCACGGGAATGGCACTGGCATAATCCTGCTGACGGATATAGGTCTGAGCCAGCGTTTCCATATAGGTTTCATTTTCCGGAGCCAAGGCTGCTGCCTGTTTGATACATTCGGTAGCCTTCTCCGTCTGTCGGAGACCTGAATAATATTGAGCAAGGAAGAAATAGACCTCAGGAGCCTTTGGATTCAGCGTCTGACAATGGCGTAACAGGTCGAAGGCAGCATCGTTGTTCCCTTTTTGTCGTTGCACCATTGCCTCCATGAAGAATTGGTCAAAAGCCCTTAGAGAGTCTTGTGGCAAGACATCAGCAGGCTGTGCCTGTACCATCAGGGACAGACATGCCAACATGACCACTACAAAAGCTCTCATCGTTCTCATTTCCTCATTTATTTCACACCAGTATGACCGTAACCGCCCTCACCGCGCTCTGTCTCATCGAGCACTTCCACACTGACAAATTGTCCTTGCTCATGACGGGCAATCACCATCTGGGCGATACGTTCCCCATCGTTCACGACAAAGTCGTCTTGTGACAGATTGATAAGAAGCACGCCCACCTCTCCCCGATAGTCGGCATCGATAGTCCCGGGAGAGTTCAGCACCGTGATGCCTTTCTTCAGCGCCAGTCCGCTTCTTGGACGCACCTGAGCCTCATAGCCTGCTGGCAGTGCGATATGCAAGCCCGTAGGGATGAGCCGACGTTCCATCGGTTTCAACACGATGGGCTCCTGCAAATTGGCACGTAAATCCATACCTGCACTTTGTGACGTAGCATATTCTGGTAAAGGCTGATGGCCCTTGTTAACGACCTTGATTTCTAACATCTGAATCTTTTCACTATTAAACAATGTGCAAAATTAATGAATTATCTTCAAACAGCCATATTTTTCTGTAAAAAATGTAGTTTTTTAAGTGAAAATCATTACTTTTGCATGCAAAATATGATGAATTGGCTACAACTTATATCGAATAAGCGCCTCGGACAGGAGCATCGTCATCCCGAGCGCCATGACGACAGGACAGAGTTCAAGCGCGACTATGACCGGCTGATTTTCTCTGCCCCTTTCCGCCGTCTGCAAAATAAAACTCAGGTTTTCCCTCTTCCAGGAAGCATCTTCGTACATAACCGTCTGACGCACTCCTTGGAGGTTGCAAGTGTCGGCATGTCGTTGGGTAATGATGTGGCTCAGCATCTTTCCCGCCTTCATCCAGAACTGAACGACACGCTCTTCCAGGAAATCGGACAGATCGTAGCCACAGCCTGTCTGGCCCACGATATGGGCAATCCGCCTTTCGGCCATAGTGGAGAGAAAGCCATTCAGTCGTTCTTCATCGAAGGTGCGGGTAGCGATCTTCAGCGTGAGGTCAGTCCACAGTTCTGGAGCGACATCACGCACTTCGAAGGTAATGCCAACGCTTTCCGCTTGCTCACCCATCAGTTCAAAGGCCGTCGCCCCGGTGGTTTTGTCATGACTTATTCCACTCTTGCGAGTATCGTCAAATATCCATTCTCATCGACTGCCGCAAGCAAAAAAGGGAAGTTCGGATTCTTCAATACCGAGAAAGACAACTATCGCAGGATTGCCGAAGAATTAGGCATTCTCTGCCTGTCTGAAGTGGGAGAGCCACTTAAATACGCCCGCCATCCGCTGGTCTATCTTGTAGAGGCTGCCGACGATATCTGCTATGAGATCATGGATATCGAAGACGCTCACAAACTTAAAATAATTTCATACGAAGAGACCATGCGTCTGCTCCTTGGTTTTTTTGATGAAGAATCCCAGCAACATATCCAGCAGCGTATTATTGAGGAAGGGGTTACCGACAACAACGAAAAAGTGGTCTATCTGCGGGCTTGCGCGATAGGAAAACTTGAAAACGAATGTGCCAAAGTGTTCATCAATCATGAAGAAGAGATTCTGAGCGGCACCTTCAAAGGAAGTCTTATCGACCATATCAGTCCGTTGCCACAAGCGGCCTACAAGTTATGCAGCGAACTCTCGCAGATACGCATTTACAAGAGCAAGCCTGTTCTCGACGTGGAACTTTCCGGTTACCAGATCATGCAGACGCTCCTTGAACAGTTCATTGGTGCCGCAGTTCACCCCGAACGTTTCTATTCCAAGCACCTGATCAGTCGGGTGAGTAGTCAGTACGACATCGATGCCCCCGATTTGGAAACGCGCCTGATGGCTGTCATCGACTATATCAGCGGGATGACTGATGTCTATGCATTGGAGATCTACCAGAAAATCAGCGGGATTTCACTCCCCATTGTCTAGCCTCAGCCCAACAAAAAAAAACAAAATAATTCATAAATAATCATGCTTATGCATAATTATTTTGTAATTTTGCAGCCGAAATGAAGAAATTATATATTGAAACGTATGGCTGCCAGATGAATGTGGCAGATTCCGAAGTGGTAGCTTCCGTCATGCAGATGGCAGGCTACGAGACTACCGAAGAGCTTAGTGAGGCCGACGCAGTCTTCCTCAATACATGCAGTGTCAGAGACAATGCCGAACAGAAAATCTATCATCGTCTTGAGGCGTTGAATGCAGAGCGCCGTAAACGTCATCTCATCATTGGTGTGCTGGGATGTATGGCTGAGCGTGCACAACAGGATTTGTTGGATAACCATCACTGCGACCTTGTTGCAGGGCCTGATGCCTATCTGTCGTTGCCCGATCTGATTGCTCAGGCAGAGACAGGCCATAAGGCGATAAATATCGAACTATCCACGAGCGAGACTTATAAGGACGTGGTGCCTCAGCGTATCGGACTGGGACATAAGATTGGCGGGTTTGTCAGCATCATGCGTGGCTGCAACAATTTCTGCCACTATTGTATCGTGCCTTATACCAGAGGCCGCGAACGAAGCCGCGATGTAGAAAGCATTTTGCGCGAAGTGCGCGACTTGCACGACAAAGGCTTCAAAGAGGTGACTCTGCTGGGACAGAACGTCAATTCATATCATTGGCAGGACATCGGTTTCCCTCAGCTGCTAAGAAAAGTAGCCGAAGAAGTGCCTGCCATGAGAGTCCGTTTCACCACTTCACACCCGAAGGACATGAGCGACGACACCCTTCAGGTCATCGCCGATATGCCCAACGTCTGTAAGCACATCCATCTGCCTGTTCAGAGCGGTAGCGACAGAATCCTGAAGCTGATGAACCGCAAATACACCCGCGAGTGGTATTTGGATCGGGTGGCAGCCATCCGTCGGATTATCCCTGATTGTGGTCTCTCTACCGATATCTTCGTAGGCTACTGTTCCGAGACGGAGGAAGACCATCAACTCTCGTTACAGTTGATGCGCGAGGTGGGCTACGACTCTGCCTTTATGTTCAAGTATTCTGAGCGTCCAGGCACCTATGCCTCCAAACATCTGCCCGACGATGTTGCTGAAGAAGAGAAGATTCGCCGACTCAACGAACTCATTGCCCTTCAGACAGAGATATCGGCACAGCAGAACAAGAAAGATGAGGGTCGTGAGTTCGATGTGCTCGTCGAAGGTTTCTCCAAGCGTAGTCGTCAACAGCTCTGCGGCCGTACTGAGCAGAACAAGATGGTGGTCTTCGACAAGGGCTCCCATCATATCGGCGAGACGGTCAGGGTGAAGATCATCAACTCCACCAGTGCCACCCTCTTCGGCGAGGAAGTAACAAGCGAAAAGTAGTTTAAGATGAAAGAGTTCCTGAATGTCCTGCGGCGATTTGTGCCGCCTTACAAGAAATACCTGATTCTGTCGGTCGTGTTCAACATCCTCTCGGCAGTCCTTAACATTTTCTCGTTTGCAGCCCTGATTCCCATCCTGCAGATCCTCTTCCAGACGAGCGATGCAGAGACGGCTACCGCCCTGATGGCCTGGGATTGGACCAACATCCAGACGGTGCTGATGAACAACATGAACTTTTACGTGAACGGGCTCATTGCCGCTTACGGACAGACAACGACACTTCTTCTGATTGGCATCTTCCTGGCTGTTGCCACTTTTCTCAAGACGGGTGCCTACTTCCTCTCTGCCGCCACGATCATCCCCATCCGCACAGGTGTGGTACGCGACATTCGCAATCAACTCTATCAGAAGATTACCGCCCTGCCTCTCGGCTTCTTTTCCGAAGAGCGCAAAGGTGATATTATCGCCCGCATGAGCGGTGATGTGCAGGAGATCGAGAACTCTATCATGGCCTCTCTCGAGATGCTGTTCAAGAATCCGATTCTGATCGTCAGCTATTTTGCCGCCCTCATCTTCATCTCATGGGAGCTCACCCTCTTCACCCTCATCATCGTGCCCATCATGGGATGGTTCATGGGTTGGGTAGGCCGCAAACTGAAGGCGCAGTCCATCAAGGCACAAGCACTTTGGAGCGACACGATGAGTCAGGTCGAAGAGACTCTTGGCGGCCTGCGCATCATCAAGGCCTTCTGCGCTGAAGGCAAGATGAACCGCCGATTCGACGCCATCAACTCCGCCTACCGCAACGACATCATGCGGGTCAACATCCGTCAGTCGTCGGCTCACCCGATGTCTGAGTTCCTCGGCACTATCATGATTGTCATCGTCCTCTGGTTCGGAGGCATCCTGGTCATCAACAACCATACGCTCTCTGGCCCCATCTTCATCTACTACATGGTGATGCTTTACTCCATCATCAATCCTCTGAAGGACTTCTCAAAAGCCGGTTACAACATCCCCAAGGGACTCGCTTCCATGGAGCGTGTCGATAAGATCCTGATGGCAGAAAACGATATCAAAGAGCCTGAGCAGCCTAAGCATCTGCAAAGCTTTGAACATCAGATAGAATTCCGGCATGTGTCCTTCCGTTACGGAGAACAATGGGTGCTGAAGGATATCAACCTCGTCATCCCCAAGGGCAAGACAATAGCCCTCGTAGGACAGAGCGGCTCCGGCAAGTCCACCCTCGTCGATCTGATTCCCCGCTACTACGATGTGCAGGAGGGCGAAGTACTCATCGACGGCATCAATGTCAAGGATCTGGGCATCTACGACCTGCGCCAACTGATCGGCAACGTCAATCAGGAGGCTATCCTCTTCAACGACTCCTTCCGCAACAATATCTCCTTCGGTGTCGATAATGCCACTCAGGCACAAATCGAGGAGGCAGCCAAGATTGCCAACGCCTACGACTTCATCATGCAGTCGGAACAAGGCTTTGACACGAATATCGGCGATCGCGGCGGTCGTCTGTCGGGCGGTCAGCGCCAACGCGTGTCTATTGCCCGCGCCATTCTGAAGAATCCCCCTATCCTCATCCTCGACGAAGCCACCTCTGCCCTTGACACCGAGAGCGAGCGACTCGTACAGGATGCACTGGAGCGACTGATGAAGACACGCACCACTGTGGCTATCGCCCACCGGCTGAGCACGATTAAGAACGCTGATGAGATCTGCGTGCTTCACGACGGCAAAATCGTTGAGCGCGGCACTCACGAGGAACTGCTGGCTGCAGACGGTTACTACAAGAAACTCCACGAGATGCAAAGCTAATGAGACAACGATTATTCTTTCTGATCAGGTTCTATCTGCTGACGCTGCTCATCTTTCTCGCTGCCAAGGCGGTATTTATGATCGCCAACGTCGCCGACCACTCTTTCACGGCAGCGGATATGGTGAGTGTCATGTGGCATGGGCTTACGCTCGATCTCTCCACTTCCATCTACATCCTGCTGTTGCCTTTCCTGGTCATCATGATATCACTATGGTGGGACCACGTCATACTGCGCAAGATCTTACGCGGCTATTACGTTTTCATCTCGTTGATGCTGGCATTGGCTTTCGTAGCCGACACCTGCCTGTATCCCTTCTGGGGTTTCAAGCTTGATGCAAGTTGCCTGCAGTATCTCGAAACGCCCGTCGAGGCCAGAGCCAGCGTATCAGGGCTCTACATGACCATAAGCCTCATCGTTCTCGTGACTGCCACCTGCGTCTTCTACCGACTTTACCGGCTCATCCCTTTCTGGGAGAGCAGACCAAAACACCAGCCGACAGCCACGCTGGGCAACATACTTCTGATTCCCGTTTTCATCATCGGTATTCGTGGCGGTCTCGACGAATCTACCACGAATGTCGGTCAGGTCTATTTCTCGCAGAATCAGTTTCTGAACCACGCTGCCGTCAATCCCGTATTCAGTTTCCTGTCGTCGTTCGAGAAGACGGCCAGCAACATCGTCGATTATGACTTCTTCACCGAAAAGGAATGCATGCGACTGACTCAGGATCTCTACCCCACTACCTCCGAAGCGACCGATTCACTGCTGAACACGACGCGACCGAATATCGTCATCGTACTCATGGAGAGTGCGGGCGACTTCCTCACCAAGGCCATGCCGAATCTAAGGCGCTTGAAGCAAGAAGGCATAGACTTCACCAACTGCTATGGCAACACCTGGCGCACGGATCGCGGAACCGTATGCACTTACAGCGGCTATCCCTCGTTCCCTACCTCTTCGGTCATGAAGATGCCCAAGAAGTCGAGCCTGTTGCCGGGCATCGCCTCAACACTCAGACAGCAAGGCTACAAGACCTCCTACCTCTACGGTGGCGACATCAATTTCACCAACATGCGCAGTTATCTGATCGGTACTGGCTGGGAACAACTGAAGTGGAAGGCCGACTACACCGCCGAGGAGCAAAGCACTGCGAAATGGGGTGTGCGCGACGAGATCACCTTCAACACACTCTATGAGCAGATCTGTGCCATCGACACGACAGCCTCAGCCCGCTACCTCTTCGGCTACTCCACACTCAGTTCGCACGAGCCGTGGGACGTACCCGTCAGCAAGATCAACGATGAGGTCGTCAACGCCTTCTATTACCTCGACCTGTGCATCGGCCGATTTATCAACAAGTTGAAGGCCACACCCCAATGGAAGAATCTGCTCGTCGTCTTCCTGCCCGACCACAGCATCGACCACGAGACGATGGACGAGAGCAAAAGACTGCGCAACAAGATACCGATGGTATGGGTAGGCGGTGCTGTCAAACAGCCACGGAAGATCACTCAGATCTGCAACCAGACAGACCTCGCTGCCACCTTGCTTTCACAACTACAACTGCCTCACGACCAGTTCCGATGGAGCCGCGACGTGGTGAGCAGCTCATACCGCTATCCGTTTGCCGTACATAATTACAATAACGGCTTCTCCATAATCGATTCTACAGGATTCATCGCTTACGACCTCGACGCCTCGCGCTTGGTGACCAATGAGAGCAGCGACGCCGCCCGGCTGGAGCGTATCGGCAAAGCCATCCTGCAGGCAACGACCGCCGACCTGAAGAACATGGGAACCATCAAATGACAACATCATGATGACATTACGACGCCTACACCTCCTCTCCCCGCTGGCAACCACCCTCTGCAATCTGCTGATGGTCTATGTGCTCTACTTCGTGGCACGCATCCTCTATCTGATAGTCAACTATAGCTATTTCGCCCAAGGGCTCACCTTCGGCCACCTTCTGGAGATGCTGGGCGGCGGACTGGTGTTCGACACGACGGCCATCCTTGTGACAAACATCCCGTATATCGTGCTGATGCTGCTCCCATGGCACGGAAAAGAGTGTAGAGGCTACCAGCAACTGTGCCGATGGGTCTATGTCGGCATCAATGCGCTCGCCTTTGCCGTCAATCTCTGCGATGCCGTCTATTTCCGTTTCACGATGCGTCGCACGACGACCACCGTTTTCAGCGAGTTCTCCCACGAGAGCAATCTGGGTTCGATCTTCCTCACCGAGACCTTACATCATCTCTACCTCGTATTCATCTTCGCCTTACTCACATGGGTGATCTACAGGCTCTATTGCCAGACCGGACTCCGCAAGAGTGACTACCGCTGGTGGCATTACGACCTCGTGATGCTGCTCTCGCTGGCAGGCTTGGCACCCTTCGTGGTAGCAGGCATCCGGGGCGGCTTTGCCACAGCCGTGCGGCCTATCACCATCAGTAATGCCAATCAGTACGTGAACCGTCCGGTAGAAGCAGCCCTCGTTCTCAACACCCCCTTCTCCCTCTATCGCACCATCGGCAAAGCCGTATTTGTCGTACCCGACTATTATGCCAGCGAAGCCGAGATGGCCGCCGTGTATAGCCCCATCCACCAGCCCTTGGCAACCGACTCCTGCGATTTCACGAAGAAGAATGTGGTCGTCCTCATCGTCGAGAGCTTCGGACGCGAGTATATCGGTGCCCTCAACACGACGCTCGACAACAGCCAGTATAAAGGCTATACCCCCTGTGTCGATTCCCTCATCGCCAAGAGTGTCAGCTTCAGCCGTTCTTTCTGCAACGGCCGCAAGAGCATCGACGGCATGCCGAGCATCCTGTCGAGCATCCCGATGTTCGTAGAGCCCTTCTTCCTCACGCCCGCCTCGATGAACCACGTCAGCGGCATTGCCCGCCTTCTTGCCGACGAAGGCTATCAGACGGCCTTCTTCCACGGGGCACAGCGCGGCTCGATGGGTTTCCAGGCCTTCTCTCGCGCAACAGGATTCCAAGAGTATTACGGCCGTGAAGACTACAACCAGGACAAGCGCTTCGGGGGCGACCGCGATTTCGATGGCACCTGGGCCATCTGGGACGAGCCCTTCCTGCAATACTATGCCACCAAGATGTCGGATATGAAAGAGCCGTTCATGACGGCCGTTTTCACCGCCAGCAGCCATCACCCCTATGTCGTCCCCGATGAATACAAGGATACCTATCCCGAAGAGGGCATCGTCATCCACAAGTGCATCCGCTATACGGACATGGCCATCGGCAAGTTCTTCGAGAAGGCCAGCCACGAACCTTGGTTCAACAATACCATCTTCGTGCTGACCAGCGATCACACGAACCTCTCCGATCATGCCTACTACCAGACCGATCTGGGTGGTTTCTGCTCACCTATTATTATATTTGAGCCCGGCAATGCTGAGCGACAGCCTGAGATACAAGACAAGATTGCCCAGCAGATAGACATCCTGCCCACCCTCATGGGGATGCTCCACTACAAGAAGCCCTACTTCGCCTTCGGCATCGACCTCTTCAACACACCAGAAGAAGAGACTTGGGCGGTGAACTACCTGAACGGCATCTATCAGTATGTGAAGAATGGGCACGTGCTACAGTTCGACGGACAGCAGACAAAGGCTGTCTATGCGCTCACCGACTCTCTGATGCAGCACAATCTGGTCAATCAAGACAAATGTCAGGGCCAGATGGAACGCGAGCTGAAAGCCATCATCCAGCAATATATGGAGCGCATGACGCAAGACCGTCTGCTGCCCTAAGAGGCATCGCCATCGGGGCTCAACGGAGCTCGAAGAGCCCGTGATTGACTTAGTAGATATGGCGGAACAGGTCGTCGAAATAGCGGAATGCCTTTGGTGTAGGCGACTGAGCGGGGTCTTCTATCCAGTAGAGCGGCACGTCGCGATACATCGAGGCCACAAGGGTAAACGTGCTGGGCGGACCAATCAGATTATCGCAGAGTGAGAGCAGACAGAGGTCTTCGGCAGGATTTCCTTCGGGGAAATGGACGAAAAAATCCTTGAGATGTTCGCGATAATAGTCTTTATCAAGGTTAGGATCGTTGCCACAGATATAGACAGAAAGCCGCTCCTTGGGATAACAGTTGTCGTAATAGCTGCGGATGATGCGGACATACTGTTCGTCGCTATAGTAGAAACGGCCTCCCAGATGCGTCTTGTAGTCGCCTCGACGGATATGCACCCCTAAATGGACGCCCCACATATCGCCCAAGCGCTCCTTGGCCTTACGCTCTACAGCCTCATCGAAGGCGAAGAGCTCGAGTATCTCGGGCTTATACTTCAGGAAAAGGTCATACCAGCGCGCATACCAGCCCTGCACCATCAGCAGCTTGCTGTCGAGCATCATCTGCTCCTCACGGCTGTAGTCGGCATGCTCTTCGTCGAAGTGCACACTTGGGATCAGCCCCCACTTGGCAGCATATTTGGCAAAGACATAGGTAGGGAAGTTATGGTGGGGCGTATGGCAGATATGAAACCACGGATACTTATAGGCAAAGCGCATCGACATCGTGGTGCGTCCATGCTCGCGCCCCCAGGCATAGAAATGCCCATACTGCAGCATATTGTTGGCCATTCGGCCCTTGTCGTGAACGAATATCATTTTATTCTCTATTTGTATTCTTGATGCAAAAATAAAAAAAAGAAATGAATGATGCACATTTTTGCTGCTTTTTTGTGAGATTATAAGAAATAAATCGTATCTTTGCATAGATTTCAAGAAGTTAGGAATAAAAACAGCGATACATATATGTACTATATCGTCTATATATTTTGGTATGCCCTCTCTTTACTTCCCCTGTGGGTACATTATGTCATATCAGACGTGCTCTATCTTGTTATCTACTATCTCATAGGCTATCGCAGAGCTATCGTCAGGAAGAATCTGACAACATCCTTTCCAGATAAAAGTGAAGTAGAAATCCGGGAAATAGAGAGAGGCTTTTATCATTGGTTTTGTGATTATATTGCAGAAACAGTGAAGATGTTTTCTATGTCTGCCTCAGAAATGCGTCGCCGTATGAAATTCGAGGGAATTGAGCAGGTCTGTCAAGATTTAGACAACGGGAAAGGTGTAACTGTTTATCTCGGGCACTATTGCAACTGGGAATGGATCAGTTCACTACCTCTAAACCTGCATGCAGGCGCTACAGCCTCTCAATTATACCACCCTATAGAGAATAAGGTTTTCGACCGTTTGTTTCTACGTTCCCGTACTCGTTTCGGGGCCATCTCGTTGGAAATGAAAGAAGCATTCAATATTCTCAGAGGCTGGGAGAAGGAAGGAAGGCACTCTGTTACTGGTTACATCTCCGATCAAGTGCCAGGCTATAGCAGCATGCATTACTGGCCAACCTTTCTAAACCATGAAACACCAACTTATACAGGAGCAGAGCGTATTGCCAGATTACTCAAGACCTCTGTCTATTATTTCGACATAACCCGTCCACGAAGAGGGTATTATGTAGCCAAAGTAGTCAAGATCTGCGACAATCCACAAGAATTGGAGAAGTTCGCTATCACTGAGAAGTTCTACCGCCTGTTAGAAGAGAGCATCAAACGCCATCCTGAATATTGGTTATGGAGTCACAATCGATGGAAGCGGCAATGGAAGGATTTCGTAGAATACTTTCCTGACGAGCATGAGCGCAAACGCATTCTAAATAAACTATAAAACATTTAAGATATGACAAAGATAGGCATTTTATATATTGGCATCGGTCGTTACGCCTGTTTCTGGCCAGAATTCTACAATAGTTGTGAACTCAATCTGGTGCCAGAGGCAGAGAAGCACTACTATATCTTTACTGATCAGGCAACAATCACTCCTAGTGACCGCATTGAAGTGTTCCATCAAGACGATATGGGCTGGCCTTGCAATTCCCTGTTGCGCTTTAAGATGTTCTGTCGCATCAAGGACCGTCTCAGCACCAATGACTATCTGTTCTTCTTCAATGCCAACGCTCAGGTTGTTAGCCCCGTCTCCGCCCAGGATATCCTTCCTGCAGACGAAGACTTCTCGGCCCTCTGTATCGAGACCAATCCAGAGAAGATGTCGCATGAACACCGCCCTGAGTCAGCAGCCTGTGTACCGCTTGGGAGTGCCAAATACTACTATTCCGGTGCCCTCAATGGTGGAAAGGCACAGTCTTACCTCACACTGCTAGAAACCTGTAATGCCATTGTCGATACCGACCTTAGCAACGGCATCATGCCTATCTGGCACGATGAATCAGTCATCAATAAGTTCCTTGCGGATAAGCACGTCAAAGTCATGTATCGTGAGATGGGAAAGCCTGCCAACTGGAAGGAACCACGCAACGCCAAAATTATACTTCGACGTAAGGAAGATGTTCTTGGACGTAGTTGGCTGCGTAACTATAAGGGCAGGGAACACACCAATACATGGTTCAGAAAAGCACTTAGGAGTTTAGGACTGGTCAAGTGACGATTCGTATTTCTTAGAAAGAAATATAAATTGGTAATAACCTTCGAGCATGGCTTTTATAAAGCCAGGTTTACCATCTAATATCGCTCCCTTTAGAATGTAGGTCTTAAAGAACCGAAAGAATGGTCGCCACAGGAAAGCCATCGTCCCATAATGCTTATGCCGTTTCCTATCCAACTCGTTCCATGTATATTGGTTCGTCTTGCTAACAATATTTTCTACAGAGTCATTCGCAAGATGTTCAAAAGCAAGTTCCCTGTGCTTAGCTGGGATTTTCTCCACGTGTCCATCAACCTCTGGTGCGCAATGGATGACAGGAGGCCAATGGGTCTTATCCTTACGGAAGAAGCGTAGGATATGATCAGGATAATGACAGCGCATGAAACGGCCCATAAAATAATTCTTTCGTGGGATATAGAGGCCGTCTGGGCAGTTTACTTCTTTTATTCGACTATACAGATAGTCCTTTAATTCTGGAGTCACAACCTCATCAGCATCCACCACCAATACCCAGTCATATTTTGCCTCATGGATAGCAAATTCTCGGGCAGGCTCTACGATATTGTAGTTTTTGCGCTCGAAGGTGACAATCCGGCAGCCATACTGACGGGCGATATCGAGGGTATGATCCTCGCTCTCCATATCGCAAATAAGCACCTCGTCGAAGCCCTTCACGGCCTCGAGTACCTGCTGCAGATGCTGCTCAGCATTCCGAGTGTTGATGACTACCGATATTTTCTTTTCATCGTTCATCGCTGCAAAGATACAAAATTTTTCACTTTTCACTTTAAAATTATACTTTTTTTGCTATCTTTGCAGACAAAATCAATAGACCGATGAAAGAAAGGCTGAAACAACTTGCTTGCGACCCCCGTGCGCTGCTGTGGATCTGGGTGCTCATCGCCGTCTCGGGCATGACGCGCTTCGGGCATGGACGCGAAAATAATTTCCTCATTTTCAGATCTGCATATTGGCATGTCATAGACCACCTGCCGCTTTACGAGCATTACCCAGGGGAGTATTTTGACTTGTTCCTTTATGGTCCACCGTTCTCCCTGTTAATCGCCCCCTTCGCCCTGCCACCCGTATGGCTGGGTATGCTGCTGTGGCTCGTGGCGCTCACGCTCGGTCTTTATGTGGCTATACGACACAACCTCTTCACCAACTGGCAGCAGGTCGTCATCTTCTGGTTCTGCACCCATGAGCTGCTCAACGCCATCCAGATGCAGCAGTTCAACATTGCCATCGCAGCCATTATCGTGGGCAGCTATTACCTGATCAGCAAGGAACGCGACTTCTGGGCAGCCTTCCTGATCATGCTCGGCACGTTCGTCAAGCTTTACGGCATCGTGGGCCTTGCCTTTTTCTTCTTCTCGCGCCACAAGGGCCGACTGTTGGCCTCGTGTGCTTTCTGGGCGGCCGTGATGTTCGTGGCACCGATGCTGATCTCTTCGCCCGAATACATCATCGGGCAGTATCAGGCCTGGTTCGAGAGTCTTGTGGCCAAGAATGCCGACAATATGTTCAGTCATGGCACGAATATCTCGCTCGTAGGCATGATTCGTAAGATCTCGGGCAGCAGTGCTTACAGCGACCTCTGGGTCATGATTCCAGGCCTCATCGCCTTCTTGCTGCCCTACCTCCGCATCAACCAGTATCGCTATGAGGCATACCGTCAGACCATACTGGCCTCGGTTCTGATGTTCCTGATTCTGTTTTCTACTGGTTCCGAGAACTCCACGTATATCATTGCCGTCGTGGGCGTGGCCATCTGGTACACCGCTGCCCCATGGAAGCGCGGATGGGCGGATGTGGCTCTGATGGTTTACGTGTTCTTCTTCTGCACGATGGCCCACTCCGACCTCATGCCGCGATTTATCCGCGAGGAATATATGAAGCCCTACGGTCTGAAGGCGCT
>OMXO01000047.1 GCA_900315035.1 uncultured Prevotella sp. | reverse complement strand
GCGCAGGGTATCGAGAATGAAGGGGGTTGCCTCGGGGATGGGGCCGTCGTCGAAAGTCAGGTACACTGACTTGTCGTGACGGTCCATTCTCCAGTAGGCCTTCGGGTAGAGCCAGCGGAGATAAATTGCTGGTTGCTCAATAATCATATCCTATTCAAATCTTCCTCCCTTTGACTGATAGAGACGCATATAGGCATCGAACTGTTTCTCCATTTCTGTGGCTTTTTTCTCATCGATGAGACTCTCTACGTCGAGAATCTGTTGCATGATATAGACCTGGACCATACAGTCTTGCTCGGAGTTGACAAACCAAGTGCTGTTGAGCGAGCAGTACCACTGCAGATACTGGCCAGCCTTTTTCCACAGAAGGCCAAGCAGTTGCTGGGCTTTCTGAGGCTGTTCGGTAAGTGCATAGACACGTGCCAGGTCAAGAGAACCACTTTGGAAATCGTGAGGTACGTTTGATGCGGGCAACACCTGTTCGCATTTAGCCAATACCTGCTTGGCCTTGTCGATTTTCTCCTCCTTGATGAGGTTCATAGCCAACTGAGCAAACAGACGGCGATGGGTATAGCACATGCGGAGAACTGTTTCGTCAAGATAGATGCCAGGCTGATCGACACCACCGAACTTAAACTTGTTCATCACGTTATCAAAGGTCTTCTCTGTGTCGAAGTTCTTCGCACCAGCCTTGTTGGTGGTAAATGGTGTGATGCGGTTTGCAAGACCTTCCTGCACGAAATTGTCACCAAGGTTCATGTAATTTTCAGACCCCACAGTGAGCGCAACGTAGATAGGACGTTCCCAGTTAGCGTTCGCAATCATCTCAAGCATCATGAGGTCACCCTTGTATAGGGCACTCTTGCCTTTAAGAGAGATGACCATACGATCAGGGATGGTGTCTGCAGCCATCATCATACCACTGCGCTTGACAGCCTCCTTGTCAATAGTGACATATACGGTATCTGTGGGAATCACGTGGAAGTCCTGATGCTTGGAACGTACCCAGTTCTTCAGGATGTTCTTCAATTCGAAGGGCTCATCGCCAAATTGCTTGCGGGCTTCCTCGGGTTCTGTCTGATAGAGTTCGAGTACCTGTGCTTTGAGAGAAGGATCAACCTGTACGTATTCATTAGTGCCGGCACAGTATTCCAAACGGCTCCAAGTGATAGGTACGCTTGGAGAATCGTAAGCAGGACGGCGCATCTGGTCAATATACCAGTCAGTCTGCAGATACGAGAGGTTACATACGCGAGCATCAGTACGCACACTTTCCGTATCCTGATTGTACCAAAGGGGGAAGGTATCGTTATCACCATTGGTGAAGATGATGGGGTTACCCTTCTCCTGAAGCGTCATCAGATAGTTCTGTCCGAAGTCACGGCAAGTATAGCGTCCTGAGCGGTCGTGATCGTCCCATGTCTGTGAAGCCATTTGTACAGGGACAGCAAGACATACTAAAGAGATCACGCTTGCGATGACTAAATTCTCTTTCTTCAACTTGCGCTGGAGCCAGTCGATAATGGCTGCCACACCCATACCGCACCAGATAGCAAAAGCATAGAACGAGCCAGCGTAAGCATAATCGCGCTCACGAGGCTGCATGGGAGTCTGGTTCAGGTAGATGACGATAGCCAGACCTGTCATGAAGAAGAGGAAGAATACAACCCAGAATTGGCGAATGCCAATGGGATCGTCGATAGTCTTCTCTGAGCCATTGACAATGACTTTACGCTTACGCGTGTACCAAGCCTGCCAGAAGAGACCAAGGAGTCCGAGTATAAGCGGCAGACAGTAGAATACGTTATGTCCCTTGTTCTGCTTCAGATCATCGGGCAGGAAATCCTGGTCACCAAGCCGGGCATTGTCAATGAAAGGAATACCAGTCAGCCAGTTGCCGTGCTCAAGTTCTCCATTACCTTGAATGTCGTTCTGACGGCCAGCGAAGTTCCACATAAAGTAACGCCAATACATGAAGTTACACTGGTAGGAAAGGAAGAACCGGATATTCTCCAGTTGGTTAGGCATCTTGACAGTCATGGGTTCGCCACAACGGTCGTAAGGCACCTCATAGCCGTCAACACCTCCCATCCACGATTCGTAAGCTGCCGTATGGGCAGAACTGTACATGCGTGGGAACAGCATGTTCTGGGCATATTTGTATTCATCCTTTGTTCGGACGATGAAATAAGAGTCCTTCTCATCGGCAGATGCTTTCTCCTTGCGCTGATAGACAGGCTTGCCTTTCGACATGACTGGACGACAATATTGACCGTCACTTTCTAATGCGACCTGTGAAGTGTATGCCTGTCCGTAGAGCAGGGGGCGATAGCCATACTGGTCGCGGCCAAGGTAGTCGCCCAAGGTGAAGATATCTTCAGGTGAGTTCTGATCCATGGGCGGATTAGCCGATGAACGAATCACGATGAGTGCATAGCTGGAGTAGCCGATCATCAGCATAAGCATGCAAAGAAGCATGGTGTTCTTGACACGGGCTGTAATGAGCAACTGTTTCTCTTTCTTGAGGTTCAACACGAACCAAAGTACTGCAAGAACGATGATGCCAATGATGAAGGCTGGCCATCCCCATCCGTAGAACGGAATGCCGAGCATGCCGAAAGCAATGAGGAAAGCAATGTTCTGACAGTTTGCATTGTGACGCTGTGTCTGGGTCTCGTAAACAGCCCAGATAACGCAGGCGATGAGCAGAATAATATAGATAATCTCACCCGTGTTGAAAGGCATCCCCAATGTATTGACGAAGAAGAGTTCAAACCAGCCGCCTACAGTGATGATGCCGGGAACAACGCCATATAGCACGGCTGCCAGGATAATCAGTGAGACAGCCAGCGCGATGAGTGAACCTTTGAGGTTGGCATTCGGGAAACGACGGTAGTAATAGACCAGACCAATGGCGGGCACACAGAGTAAGTTCAGCAGGTGGACGCCGATAGAGAGACCTGTCATATACATAATGAGCACAAGCCAACGGTCGCTGTGGGGCTCGTCTGCATGGTCCTCCCATTTCAGGATAAGCCAGAATACAACGGCTGTGAAGGCTGAAGAATAAGCATAGACCTCACCTTCGACTGCTGAGTACCAGAACGTGTCGCTGAAGGTATAGATCAGTGCTCCCACAAGTCCGGAACCCTCGATGGCCACCAGTTTTGCTGGCGTCAGTTCTTCCCATTTGTCAATGAGCAATCTACGGGTAAGATGCGTGATGGTCCAAAAAAGAAAAAGGATACATGTAGCAGACAGTAAGGCACTCATCATGTTCACCATGCGAGCCACTTGTGTCGGATCACTGGTGAACTGTGAGAAAAGATTGGCGGTGAGCATAAAGAACGGTGCCCCAGGGGGGTGTCCGATTTCCAGTTTGTAACCAGTTGTGATAAACTCCGGACAATCCCAGAAGCTGGCAGTGGGTTCAATTGTTGAGCAATAGACAAAGGCTGCAATGAAGAACGTGAGCCAACCAAGGATGTTGTCAACCTTCACGTATCCTGCTCTGCTACTTTGTCCAGCAAGTAATTGTTTCATCGAAAAAGAATATATTATAACGTTAAAATTCGAATATTGGCTACAAAGTTACGAAAAATCTGTCTATATAAACAGCCCCGCTCCGTAAATTAAGATAATATAACGGAAAATCTTACCAAGAGTGATGGCAATAAAGGTTATAATAATGTTCGCGCGCATGAGTCCGAGGGCAATGGTAATGGCACTTCCTAAGATGGGTACGAAGGCAAAGAACCCCATCCAGGCACCATGTCCCGCCATAAAACGGTGGGCCTTGTCAAGGTCTTCTTTCTTGACATGCAAGTATTTCTCAATCCACTCCATCTTTCCCATACGTCCAAGACCATAGTTCACCACACTACCCATTACATTACCGATGGTGCCATATATCATCAGTGTCCAGGGGTTGAGTCCTGTCGCCATGAGACCTATTAGAACCGCCTCGCTGGAAAACGGGAAGAAACTGCCAGCCAGAAAAGCTGCCAAGAGCATACCCCAATAGCCGTATTGCGTTAGGAAACTGATGATGAAGTCCATAAGTTGAAAATGGTCAAAGCCAGGACGGCGGTTGTGATGACGAAGAATGCAATGTTGGTAATCTTTGTATGGGTTAGTGACAGGAAATGGCCTATCAATGGACTTACACAGATGATCAACATGCGTATGAGCATGTCGTAATGCTGTGGTAGTAAGAATATCATGCCGATAGTAGAGGCGCCCATGACGATGAAGCCGTAGTATATCTGTTGAACCCGAATCTTGTCGTTGTAGTATTGACGCAGGAAGTGGATAGTGCCTATAAGTCCAAACACCGTGAGTACCCCTAGCAGCAATAGTTGTTGCAAAGAGAACGTATAGTCAGACACGAAGAATGATAGTTCTGAGAAACGACTGATGACCTCATCAAACATCTTTTCCTGATATTCCCACAACATCCAGCAGGCCTGAAACCAATACGGGGTGATGACTCCGAATAGAGAGGCAAAGAACGTACGCCAACTACCCGCATAGACAAAGAAAAACATGAGAATCCAGAATAGGGGTAGATAGCAGAGTACGAAACTATCGGCAATACTGGCCAGACTGATGCACATGAAAGAATAGAATACCCAACCTGTTCCACTGCGATCCTGATAAGCCTTGAAGAGCGTAAGGAATGATGTTGCAAAACAAAGTTGGATAAATGCGCCAGAAAGCGATGGGAACAGAAAGACTCCAGAACAAGACAGCATCATGAACGATGCAGAGACGCTACGGCTGTAAATGCGAATCAGCAGATTGACATTGTTGATCAGCATAACTATCAAGGCTGTAGCGAGGAACAATCCAAACTGCAACCACCATCCTTGCGTCAGTAAGCCTGCCAACATCCATACGACAACACTGTATGCGATGGTTGATGGCAGGAGTTTGCGACTTTCAATGATCTGATTCTGAATATATTTCATCGATTACAGGTCGGCACCGATGTCACGACGGAAATACTTATCGGTGAACTGTATTTTCTGGGCTTCCTCAAACGACTTCTGTAGGGCCTCGGCCTTATCCTTTCCATACGAGGATACAGCGATGACACGACCACCATTGGTAACGACGTCGCCGTCTTTCATACAAGTTCCTGCATGGAACACGATGGAACCCTTCACTTGGTCGATGCCTGTGATGGGGTAACCTTTCTTGTATGCTTGGGGATAGCCGCCGCTGACAAGCATCACACAGACGGCTGCACGTTCATCGAATACGATGTCGCGCTGGTCGAGATTGCCTTCGGCTACACCTTCAAACAGATCGACAATGTCACTCTTCAAGCGGAGCATCACACTCTCAGTCTCGGGATCGCCCATGCGGCAGTTGTATTCAATGACCATCGGTTCTCCCTTCACATTGATGAGGCCGAAGAAGATGAATCCCTTATAATCGATGCCCTCAGCAGCAAGTCCCTCGACGGTAGGGCGAATGATGTGGTCTTCAACCTTCTGCATCCAGTCTTTAGTGGCAAATGGTACAGGAGTGACTGATCCCATTCCGCCTGTGTTCAGACCCGTATCGTGTTCGCCGATGCGCTTATAATCCTTGGCCTCAGGCAGAATCTTATAGTTCTTGCCGTCAGTTAAGACAAAGACAGAACACTCGATGCCACTGAGGAATTCCTCAATGACCACTTGTGAAGAGGCATTGCCGAACATGCCGCCCAACATCTCCTTTAATTCTTTTTTCGCCTCGTCGAGCGTAGGGAGAATCAATACACCCTTACCAGCACAGAGCCCATCGGCCTTTAATACATAAGGTGCCTCGAGCGTCTCCAGGAATTTCAGTCCTTCCTCTAGATGCTCACCATCAAATGTCTGATAGCGGGCTGTGGGGATATGGTGACGCTGCATGAAGCCTTTGGCAAAATCCTTCGAACCTTCGAGCACGGCTCCTGCCTTTGAAGGGCCGATGACTGGCACATCCTTGGTGCGCACATCTGCTTTCAAGTCGTCGTAGATACCCTTTACCAAAGGATCCTCTGGCCCTACCACAACCATATTGATGCCCTTCTCAACGACGAAAGCCTTGATGGCCTCGAAGTCATCGGCCTTCATGGCTACATTTTCGCCACAATTACTGGTTCCGGCGTTTCCTGGAGCGATGAACAGTTTCTCGCATTTCCCACTTTGAGCAATCTTCCAGGCGAGGGCGTGCTCACGACCGCCACTGCCTAATAATAATATCTTCATATCTTCAATTTTTACATTCTTACTTTTTACTTCAGGTAATCTTCGAAATAGCGGGTTATTCTCTCATGCAGATGTACGCTGGCATGTCCTCGCATATTATGCTCTTCACCAGGATAGGCGAAGAAGTCTGGCTGGGTTCCTGCTTTCACACAGGCATCGAGGAACGACAGACAGTGCTGTGGCACGACTGTCGCATCATTGTAGCCCGTGATAATCTGCAGGCGACCTTTTAGATTCTTGGCTTTGTCGATGAGGCTTGTCTTGGCATAACCGTCAGGATTGTTCTGTGGGGTACCCATGTAGCGCTCACCGTACATCACCTCATACCATTTCCAGTCGATGACGGGGCCTCCTGCCACTCCAACCTTGAATACATCTGGGTAGTTGGTCATCAGCGAGATGGTCATGAATCCGCCAAAACTCCAGCCATGAACACCCAGTCGGTTCATGTCGATATAGGGAAGTGTCTTGAGGTATTCCACCCCTTTCATCTGATCCTGCATCTCTATTTGTCCTAATTGGTGGAAGGTGGCTTGCTCGAAGTCGCGGCCACGATACTGGCTGCCGCGATTGTCGAGGATGAAGACAATATAGCCTTTCTGGGCCATGTAGGTTTCCCAGGAGCGAGAGGCCCAGTGCCAGGAGGCCTGCACGTTGTTGGCGTGGGGTCCGCCATAGACATAGACCACGGTGGGGTACTTTTTATCGGGGTTGAAGTCAGCGGGCTTCACCATCCTGTAATAGAGGTCTGTCGTGCCATCAGCCGCCTTGATACTGCCACATTCGAAGATGGGTTGTATGTAACCTGCCCAGGGGTCATCGGCCTCCAGGAGGTTCGTATGAAGCGGTACCTTCTTGGTCAGGTCTACCACATCAATGACAAGGGGTCTTGTGGGGGTCGAGAATCGGTCGACGAGGTAGTTGCCCGATGGCGACAGTTCAGCGTTATGGACACCATCCACCGTTTCCAGTTGTTTGATTTCTCCCTTCATGCTCACGCTGTACAGACGGTGATGCAGGGGATGCTCCTTGTTGGCTTTGATGATAACGCTTTTCTGTTTCTTGTTGAAGCCCAATACATCCATCACCACCCAGGGACCACTGGTCAGTTGTTTGAGGCATTCGCCGTCCTTATTATATAAATAAAGGTGGTTGTAGCCGTCGCGCTGGCTCTGCATCAGGAACTTGGTATCATCCCAAGGCAGGAACTGGATGGGATGCAGGGGTTCTACGTATTTGTCGGAGGTCTCGCGGTAGAGTTCTGCGAGGCGTTCGCCTGTCTCGGCATTATAGGATACCAGGCGACAGTCGTTCTGGTCGCGGTTGAGTTCGAACATATAGATGGTCTTGCTGTCTGGGCTCCAGGCGATATTGGTGAAGTAACATACAGAATCGATTGGTGAATCTGATTTCAGTGGGAAATATACTGGGGCAAGGGCATTTCCTCCTTTGACGATATTGGGCGTGTTGAGGAAAATAGTTTCTTTTGTGTAAATATCATAGACACCAATAGTAACAAAATGCGTTTCTTCACCGGCCATTGGGTATTTGTCGGGCTCGTAAGTGGCTTCGCGGGGGAAGATGTCAACTTGGGGATAGTCGGCTACCATGCTCTGATCCATGCGATAGAAGGCCAGGCGCTTGCCGTCGTGACTCCAGAATGTGCCTTTCTCGATGCCGAACTCATTGCGATGCACGCTCTGTCCATAGATAATCTCGCGGCTGCCATCTGTTGTCAGTTGGTGCTTCTTGCCCTGTTGGTCAGCGATGAACAACTGGTCGCCCTCCACATAGGCCGTAGCCTTAGAGACGCTGTTCCAGTCGTTGGCTGTCTGTCCGGAGATGCTGTCTTGCCATACCACTTTGTGCTTTTTGAAATCGATATGTAAGACAGCGTGGCGGTTGCCGACAGATACGATAGGCTGGTCAGGGTAGGGGAAGGTGGCGTTCATCAGATGACGGACATACCGTTCTTGATGGTCGCTCTCCGCCCATTCGTTAATCTGGTCGAGGGTAAACAACAGTGATTTCTTCCCCGTCTTGGCATCGATGGTGTAACACTCTTCTACATCAGTCTGTATGAGTTGGTCGCCCCACCACGTCAGCCACATGTTCTTGGGCTGCATGTTGTGGTAGTTCTTACCACCGAAGTTGAGGTCTTCGAGGGTGAAGAGCTTATCTTGTGCACACATCGTCATGGGTAATGCCATCAGTGCCAAAGCCGCTAAGGTCGTTTTAATCGTCGTCATCATTAAACCTCCTTTTCTTCCCGAAGTCTTTCCCTTTCCCGAAGTCTTTTCCTTTGCCAAAATCTTTTCCTTTGCCGAAGGAGCGGCCCTTCCCACTGCGGTCGAAACGCTCATGTCCTCCACTGCGGTCGGAACGTTCACGTCCTTCGCTGCGCTCGAAGCGCTCGTGCCCTCCACGGTTTTTCTTGAGGTCATGACGGTGGAAAGTGAACGAACGGATGTCTGCCTCTTCGTTCTGTTCTGTCTCTTCAAGGCGCTGCTTGAAATCACGATTCTTCTTGAAACGGTGCTTATCAGCCATCTGACGTTTTTCGTCCTCTGTCTTGACGACACCGCCCTCAGAACGGAAATCCTTCAGTTTGCCGTCGAACATCTGGTATTTTCTGAACTCGCATTCCAAAGAACCGTTATAGAGAGGAATCTTGAGACTGGGCTTGAGCCCGATTTGGTCGAAACACTCCTCACGATAGCTCAGCACCCAGGCATCGTTGCCTTTGAACTGATGCTTCAGACGTTCGCCTATCATCTTGTAAGTACCTAAGAGGTCGGGCGTAGAGATGCGCTCGCCGTAAGGCGGATTGGTGATGATAATGCTCTTCTCCTGCGGTTGGGTGAAGTTCTTGAAATCCTGCTGTTGCACCGTGATCACACTGGTAAGCCCGGCTGCTTTGACGTTCAGGTTAGCTGTGTTCACCGCTTTCATGTCCACATCATAGCCATAGATGTGATGCTTGAACTCACGTTCCTGACTCTCGTCGTTGTAGATGCTGTCGAAGAGTTCCGCATCGAAATCGGGCCATTTCTCGAAAGCATACTCCTTTCGGAAGAGTCCTGGTGCCATGTTCTTGGCGATGAGGGCTGCCTCGATGAGGATGGTGCCTGATCCGCACATGGGATCGATGAAGTCTGTGTCACCATTCCAACCCGACATCAGCACCATGCCTGCTGCCAGCACCTCGTTTAATGGGGCTTCCACGCTTTCCTGACGGTAGCCTCTGCGGTGCAGCGACTCTCCGCTGGAGTCGAGGCTCAGCGTACATTGGTCTTCTGCAATATGTATATTCAGGCGGATATCAGGATTGGCCACCGAGATATTGGGGCGCTTGCCTGTCTTTTCACGTAATTGATCCACAATGGCGTCTTTTACTTTGTATGACACAAACTTGGAGTGCCTGAATTCTTCAGAGAACACCACGGAATCGACAGCGAAGGTCTTGTCCTGTCCGAGGTATTGAGTCCAGTCTATCGTCTTGATTTCTTCATAGACATCATCCGCACTCTTAGCCTTGAAATGGCGGATTGGCTTAAGAATCCTGATAGCCGTGTGCAACTGGAAGTTTGCACGATACATCATTTCCTTATCACCTGTAAACGATACCATTCGTCTACCGATTTTCACGTCATTGGCCCCCAGCTGGGTCAACTCTTTCGCCAGTACAGGTTCCAGTCCCATAAACGTCTTGGCGATCAATTCAAAATTCTGTTCCATTATATTACGTAAATTGGGCAATTGTGGACAATTGCGAGTGCAAAGTTAATGTAAGTTGGGCGAAAAACACTCTTTTTTATTGTTAATCTAACAAAAAACCTCCTATTTTATTAAAAAATGTGGCAAAAATGCAGACATTTCAAATAAAATGTGTACTTTTGCGAAAGTTATTATCGCATCCCATGCTCAAGTTATGTCTATATGCGCATGCTGTCGCGGCCCTTCAGGTGTATCTGCTGTGGGGTCTCGGTATACTTGTGGCTGCATTTCTTGTAGCATTGATTTTCCGTCAGCGGCGTACGGGCGACAGGCTTCGGGGTGAGTTGGCCGAACTGGCAAAACTGAAGCAGGGTAATATAGAATATGAGTTTATCTTGAAGGCGATGCGACTCGCTACCTGGCACATCGATCCTTTGCAGCGTACGTTGTCTATGGATAATGATTTCCGTGAGGACCAGGATAACTATACTCCTCCTCCTGCTACTAATCTCGATGTTCTCCCGAGTATGATTGCCAAGTCGGATGCCGATCGCGTGAAGGCTGCGATTGATGATATCTGCACAGGGCGCATCAATACTTATCACCAGCAGTATCGGGTCAAGTCGGGTAGTGTTACAGGTCTTACCTATTGGGAAGACAGTATCGCCACGATTGTCGATCGCGACAGTGAAGGGCGCCCTACGAGGATTGTAGGCACCTCGCGGCGTATCGATGATCAGAAGAATATGGAGGCTGCCTTGATTTCGGCTCGTAACAAGGCGGAAGAGAGCGACCGTCTGAAGACCGCCTTCATTGCCAACATGGGTCACGAGATTCGTACACCGCTGAATGCCATTGTGGGCTTCTCCGACCTCTTGCCTGTGGTGGAGAGCGAAGAAGACCGCAACCAGATTATCAAAGAAATTCAATTTAATAACCAGAAGCTGCTCCGCATTATCAATGGCCTTGTGAGCATGTCGAAGATTGAGGCTGAGGCCAAGAATCTCGTGAAGTCACAGACTAACCTGGTGTCTGTGCTTAAGGATATTGCAAATGTTCATGCAGCAACTGTCGATACCCAGAACGTAGCGCTGGTCACTCAGTTCCCTTATACTGAACTGATGATCAATACCGATGTAAACAAACTGAGAGAATTGGTCGATAATTTCATGTCAAATGCTGTGAAGTTCACCCTCAAGGGGCGCATCACCTTAGGTTATGATCTGCCTGATGGTGAGCATGTGCGTATCTGGGTGGCGGATACGGGCTTGGGTGTGGCTGAGGCCGATCGCCAGCGTATCTTTGATCGCTTCGTCAAGATTAACGAGTATGTTCCAGGAACAGGTCTTGGCCTGTCGGTGGCAAAGTCGCATGCCGAGAGTCTTGGCGGTAAGATTGGTGTCGATTCGAAGTTGGGTGAGGGTTCTACTTTCTGGGTAGAATTACCATTAATCTGATGAGTCTTGCAACTTTTTGGCGATTGCTTACGTCAAACAGTCAGAAAATCAATTTTTAATGTTATGTAAGTATGAAGACAAAAAGTGTTTTGATGTACGCCATTTCGTCAATGGTTGTGTTGTCTCTCGTATCATGTAGGCATGAGCAGAAGGTGCTCGAGGTGTTCGACGAAGAGACTGTCACTGAGAAGCGTGTGCTGAAAGGTTTCGAGGAAGTCGAAGTGCTGGGTTCTCCCACCGTCTATTATGTACAGGCCGATTCGTTCTCCGTCGTTGTGAAGGGACCTAAGAGTCTTGTCGAGAACATCCTGACAGAGGTCGATGGCACCACGCTGAAAGTGCGTAATCGTGGGAAAATGGGCATTTTCAATATCAGGGTCGATGATATGGATGCTTCTGTCTTTGTGACCTCTCCCGACATTGTGGGTATCCGTCTGAGTGGTTCTGGCGACTTTATCAGTGAGCGCCCTATCGATTCTGATAAGATAGATATCCTGTTGCGTGGTTCTGGTGATATTAGTATCGACAGTTTGATCTGCGACGATTGTACGACCAGTGTCGTGGGGTCGGGCGATGCCACAGTCCGTCGGCTTGAAGCCCGTCGTGTCTCTGCCTCGCTGGTAGGTTCGGGCAATGTCAGGTTGGGATTGTGGAAAGTGGATGACACCAATCTCCAAGTGACGGGTTCTGGCGATATCGATGCTTATTTCAACGAGGGCTGCCAGGCGGCCGATTGCGAACTGCGCGGCTCTGGCGATATCACGTTGAAAGGCCATGTGGCGCGTTTCACAAAGCATAAGACGGGTTCGGGGGATATCAATACAGACAAGCTGGTCGTCAGGTAGATACAGGCTTGAAACCTCTTATAAAATAAAAAAACCAAGAGTGTCATCACGACAGTCTTGGTTTTCATTTTCTAACTAACTTATTATCAACTATTCATTACTCATTCTGAATTTGCTGGTGCAAAGGTACGCTGTTTTTTCGAGATAATCAACAGTATGACCTAAAAAAATAGACGTAAACGTTTGCGAAATCAAAAGATTTTCTTATCTTTGCAGCGTCTGTTTATATTTTATTGAAGATATGGCAATCGTTAAACGCAGAACATCCTTGAAGGATCTGGCCAAAGAGTTGGGTGTAAGTATTGCTACCGTCAGCCGTGCCTTGCGCAGTTCTCCCGAGATCGGGCAGGAGATGCAGGCGAAGGTCAAGGAACTCGCCAAGCGTCTGAACTACCGTCCGAATCCCTTTGCGCAGAGCCTCCGCAAAGAGGCGCCTCGTGTCATCGGTGTGGTGGTGCCAAACCTCGTGACTCATTATTACTCTGCCGTGCTCGATGGTATTGAGGAGGAAGCTCGTAAGGCTGGTTATTCCATCATCAGCGCCAACACCCATGAGGAGAGTGATGCTGAGGTCAGAGCCATCGACAATTTTATCAGTCTTCATGTCGAAGGCATCATCGCCTGCCTTTCCCAGAACACGACTGATTATTGCCATTTCGAGGAGATATCCGAGATGGGTATCCCCTTGGTGTTCTTTGGGCGTACCTGTCTGCCCGAGAAGTTCTCCAGCGTAACGGCTAACGGCGATATTGCGGCTCAGGAGGCCACCCAGCACCTGATCGATACAGGCAGCCGCCGTATCGCTTTCATTGGCGGTCCCAATCATCTGGATATGGTGAAGCGCCGTAAACATGGCTATCTCGAAGCGTTGAAGGAGAACAGGATACCAATCGACCGCAACCTGGTGGTCTGCGACAGAATCGACTATCAGTGGGCGCTCGAGGCAACTGTGAGGTTGCTGCAGCGAGAAGACCGCCCCGATGCCATCCTGGCTTTTAACGATATCGTCACCTTCGCAGCCTTTACCGCTATCAAGCAGGTAGGCCTGCGCATTCCTGATGATGTGGCGCTTATCGGGTTTACCGATGATGCGCATGCCGAGTATGTCACACCCAAGATGTCGGCTATCGTCGATCAGTCTTTTGAAATGGGAGGTGAGGCTTGCCGCCTGCTGTTGAAGAATATCAATGGCGACCATCAGATTTATAAGAAGATTGTCCCTCAGAAACTGGTGATAAGAGAGACGTCTGCCAAAAAATAATTGCATTTAGAAACCAAACTTGATATGAAGCAACTACTAACTGTCATCATGTTACTTTTCAGCCTCGCCATCGAGGCTGGGAATACACAGATTCCTGACATGAAATTCCGTCGCCTAGATACGCGCGACGGCTTGTCTAATTCACAGATTAACTATATCTTCCAGGATTCCAAGGGGTATGTCTGGATTTGTACATCGTATGGTCTGAACCGTTACGACGGCTATCGTTTCCGTACGTTCTTCTCCGACGCCCGCGATACAACCACACTGCGTAACAACTACGTCGATTACATGTGGGAAGACATCGATGGTAATCTGTGGCTCCGTCAGGGCATGAACTATAGTGTCTTCGACCCTGTGACTGAGACGGTAACGCGTAACCCTTCGTCTATCCTGGCGAAAATGGGCATTAAGGGAGGTATCGACCGTATCTATATCGACTCCAAGAAGAATTTCTGGGTGAAGACTTACGATCATGGGCTCTTCTGCTATAACCCCAAGACAAAGCAGAAAACCTTAGTTAAATACGGCTACGATCCAGAACAGTTAGCCTCGGAGTTCTGGATCTCCTCGTTTGCCGAGTATAACGACCTTCTGATTGCCGCCTCCAGCAATGGCGGACTGATAGCCGTCGATGGTAAGCGTGGCAAGGTGGTGTGGCGCGATGACTATATCCGTGAGCATGGTGGCAGCCAGAACAATGCCTATAATCTCGTGGTCGATAACGAAGGCAACTACTGGGTCCAGGCGCCCGATGCCAACTATATCTACTGTCAGAAGGAGAAAAAGTGGTATAATTCGATCAATAGTTTCATGGCATCGAAAGGCATCACAGGGCTGCCCGAGAACCTCTTGGCGTGGGATGTGCTCATGGATCACCGCAACTGGATGTGGCTGGCCACCGACCATGAGGGACTCTTCATCGTGGATATGAACACCAAGGAGGTGCGCCAGTTCACTAACAACAAGTTCGATGAGTCGTCGCTCAGCGAGAACACCTGCAAGCACCTCATGCTCGACAAGGCCGGCAACATGTGGATAGGCGCCTATCGTAATGGCCTGAACCAGTATGTTGAGAAACTGTCGGGTATTAAGAATATTGAGGAAGTGGGCGATGTCAACACCACCGTCGAAGACAAGAACGGCATCTATTGGCTGGGTACCGATAATCGCGGTATCATCAAGTATAACGAGGCAACGGGCGAGATGCAGTTAGTCGATAAGTCGAACAGCGGCATTGCTTCCAACACGATGGTGGCTTCCTATTGCACACGCGACGGCAACCTCTGGTTTGGAACCTATAATGGCGGACTTATCCAGATAGCGCCCAACGGCCATATCACAAATTATCTGGCCAAAGGCGAGAACGACGGGTTGCTCAACAATAACATCTGGTCTGTCACAGAGGATAAGTGGGGCGATATCTGGCTGGGAACCCTTGGTAGCGGCGTGCAGCGCATGAATCGCAAGACGGGCAAGTTCAAGACTTACAACAGCTACAACTCTACCCTTCGTGAGAATTTCATGACCACCGTGTCGTTTACGAAGAAGGGCTGGCTGCTGGCAGGCCATTCTTACTATTACTCGCTGATCAATCCTGTCAGCGGGCGTATCATGAACATCGCCATTCCCGAGATACCAGGCAAAGCCTCTGCGGCTGCCACCACCGTCTGCGTGATGGAGGATAGTCGCGGACTTATCTGGCAGGGCTCGATGTCGGGCTGCTGCGTGCTCGACCAGAAGAACGGTTGGCAGACGCTGCTCGACATGAACAGCGGCCTCTATGGCTCTAGCGTCGTAGGTATTGTCGAAGACCTGCGCCATACGGTTTGGGTGGTTACTGAGCATGGCATCACTAACGTCACACCGCAGTCGGATGGCAATGGTGGCTGGACCTTCCTCGTGCGAAGCTTCAGTTCGAATGATGGCTTGCAGCAGGGACCCTACAATCAGCGCTCCATCAGCCTCACGCATGACGGCAAGGTGCTCGTGGGCGGTATTGGCGGTCTCGATATCATCGATCCTCGTCAGCTCTCTGGGGCCGACAGCAAGGAGCGCCCCGTCTTCAGCGGTCTTAAACTGTTTGGTCAGCAGGTGGCTGTCGGTAGAAAGTATGAAGGACGTGTCATCCTCGACGAGGCGCTCGACGTCTGTCGCGAACTGACGCTCCGTCACGATGAGAACCAGTTCACCATCCAGCTCGCTACGGATAAGGGCCTGATGCACAATCCCGCACGCTTCATCTATCAGCTTGAGGGCTTTAGCGACAAGTGGATCAAGACCGAGGAGCAGGATCCTAACATCACCTATATGTCGCTCCGTCACGGCGACTATGTGCTCCATGTGCGCATGCTCAACGACGATGGTTCCATGGGTGAGGTCGAGGCCACGCTGAAGATTACCATCACCCCGCCGTTGCTGCGCAACCGCTGGCTCATGGTGGCCTTCCTCATCTTGGTCGCTGCTGGTCTCTACTTCTGGCGCCGTCGCTTCCTGAAGAAGCAGGAGGAGCGTATGGAACTCGAGCAACTGCGTCGCGAGACAGAGAAGAAACACTGGATGAGCGAGATGCGCAAGCAGATGCAGGCCGAAGCCGAACAGTTTATCGCCTCTGCACCCAAGCCCGACGAGTCGATGGCTCCCGAGCGTCTGGAACTCATCGATCTCGTGCCGCTCTGCCAGCAGACGTGCGATGCCTTTAAGGGTCCGAAGGATAAGGTCATCCGCCTCTCGTTCTTCCCCTTCGCTGATCATCTGCCCATCATGGGTGACAAGTCGCACTTACAGAACATGCTGCAGATCCTGCTCGACAATGCAGCCAACTTCTCGCCTAATAATAGTAAGGTGAAGGTGTTTGCCGAACAGGATAAGGACAAGGCCATCCTGCGCGTCGCTGATAATGGCGTAGGTGTGCCTACAGAAGTCATGCCACATCTCTTCGAGCAGATCGTGGGCGACGACGACAGTCCTAACCTCCATAAGGTCTTCGACATCGTGCAGACGCATCATGGGACCGTCAGTGTCCAGGAGAACAAGGGTGGCGGCACCGTCTTCACTATCGAGTTCCCGCTTGGCGAGTCTGATATCGAAGAGGCTGTGCTGATGGATGATAACGAATAGTCAAAACTAGCAACTAACAACGATATAAACAAACCTATGAGAAAAATTGTAATGATGGCTTCTGCCCTTCTGCTGGCCCATACTGTGGTGGCCGCAGAGGTGCAGACACAGGGAAACACCGTGACGATACGTCCCGACGGTGGCCAGGCAAAAGTGGTCTGCCTGGAAGTGATTAACGACAACATTATCCGCGTGCGTGCCACCTCCCAGGCGACTCTGCCCGTCAAGCCCGCCTCGCTGATGATAGTGCCACAGACGGCGCCTGCCAAGGGCTCCTACGCTGTCGATGAGAGCGGCGACGAGGTGATCGTCAAAGCCCGCAACGTCAAGGCTGTCGTCTCTAAAGAGAATGGACGCATCCGATTCTACGATGCTGAGGGTAAGGAACTGCTCAAGGAGGCCGACGAGGGCAAGAGGTTCTGGGATTTCACCGTGCCTGAGCGCGAACTGGGCATCAAGACCGGCTACACGGTGCCCGAGGAGCAGAAGCACGGCCTCTCGTGGCAGATGAAGTTCGACTCGCCCGACGATGAGGCTTTCTACGGACTGGGACAGCACCAGTCGGAGGAGTTCAACATGAAGGGCAAGAACGAGGATCTCTTCCAGTATAACACGAAGGTGTCGATCCCCTTCGTCCTCTCGAATAAGAATTACGGACTCCTGTGGGACAGCTACAGCTATTGCCGCTTTGGTAATCCCAACGACTATCTGCAGCTTAATCGTGCCTTCAAACTCTACGATCGCACAGGCAAGGAAGGTCATCTGACGGGAACCTACATCGATGCACAGGGCAAGAAACTGGTGCGCGATGAAGATAGTATATATTATGAATATGGTACGCCCGAGAAGTCGGCCATTGCCCTGAAGACCGACAATGGCGGCATCAAGAACTTTCCCAAGGGTGTCAACCTGATGGGAGCCAACGTCACCTATGAAGGCTTTATCGAGCCCGAGTGCTGTGGCAAATGTAAGGGCAAGAGCCAGCTCTATCAGTTCATCCTCTATTATTCAGGCTACGTCAAGGTCTATATCGATGGCTGCGAAGTAGTGCCCGAGCGCTGGCGTACGGCTTGGAATCCTAATTCCTATAAGTTCAGCTGTGAACTCCAGAAGGGCAAGAAAGTACAGCTCCGCATCGAGTGGCGCCCCGATGGCGGTGAGGCCTATTGCGGCCTGCGCGTCGCTGAGCCTCGCAGTGCCGAGGAGCGCGGCAAACTCTCCGTTTGGAGCGAGATGGCCAAGGATATGGACTACTACTTCATCGCTGGCGAGAACCTCGATCAGGTCGTCTCCGGCTATCGCACCCTGACGGGCAAGGCCTCGCTCTATCCCAAGTGGGTGCTGGGCTTCTGGCAGAGCCGTGAGCGCTATAAGACGCAGGATGAGATCGAGGGCACGCTGGCTGAGTTCCGCAAGCGCCACATCCCCATCGACAATATCGTGCAGGACTGGAACTACTGGCCCGAGGATCAGTGGGGCAGCCACAAGTTTGAGGCTTCGCGCTATCCCAATCCTCAGCAGATGCTCGACAACGTCCACAAGATGCATGGACGCTTCATGATCTCCGTATGGCCCAAGTTCTATTGCAACACAGACAACTACAAGGAACTCGACGCCAAGGGCTGGATGTATGTGCAGAGCCCCACGGATGATATCCACGACTGGGTAGGTCGCGGCTATACCAATGGTTTCTACGATGCCTACGATGCAGGTGCCCGCAAGATGTTCTGGCGCCAGATGGACGAGAACCTCTACACCGGCCTGAGCAAACCTCAAACCTCAAACCTCAAATCTCAAACCTCCATGATCGATGCCTGGTGGATGGATGCCTCAGAGCCCAATGTGCGCGACTGCACCCCCATGTGGTATCGCAAGGCCCTCAGCGGCCCCACAGCCCTCGGCACATCTACCGAGTATTTCAATGCTTACTCTACCGTCAATGCCGATGCCATCTATCATGGTCAGCGCTCCGTCTGGAAGGGTAAGATGAACGAGCCTCGCGTGTTCCTGCTTACCCGTAGCGGCTTCGCTGGCGAGCAGCGCTTCTCTACAGCCACGTGGAGTGGTGATATCGGCACCCGCTGGGAGGATATGCGCGCACAGATGACGGCAGGTCTCAACTACTCCATCTCGGGCATCCCCTTCTGGGGTATGGATCAGGGCGGCTTCTGCGTCGAGAACCGCTATGTGACAGCCCAGCAGCTCTACGATCGCACGAAGGTCGAGAGCGAAGACCTCAAGGAGTGGCGCGAACTTCAGACCCGCTGGAACCAGTTCGGCACCTTCATTCCCCTCTTCCGCAGTCACGGTCAGTGGCCGCTGCGCGAGATCTGGAACATCGCTCCCGAGGGGCATCCCGCCTATAAGTCGTTCGTCTATTACGACAAGCTGCGCTATCGCCTGATG
>OMXO01000057.1 GCA_900315035.1 uncultured Prevotella sp. | reverse complement strand
GGTCTGGTCTCGAAATAAACCCGGGGTCTGGTCTCGCCGCCACCCGGGGTCTGGTCTCGAAATAAAGTTTTCCCCGAAAACTTCTACTTTCGGGACCTGCCCCCCAGCCCACGTCAGTCTACTCGCCAGCCCCACGCTTGCTTACGGCTCTTCCGAACCTCCCTGATTAGGCTTACCGCCCTCATCATCCCCGCTGCTCTGGGAACCGCCACCGCTCTGGCTATCCCCGCCACCGTTCTGCGAGCTATCACCGCCATTCTGCTCGCCCTCGCCATTCTCGGGATCCTCCACCGTACCCGCATCAGCCGAGGTCACACGCTTCACCACATCGCCATTGCGATCGTAACAAGTAATCTGAATCGCCGTGCTGGCCAGCTCATCCTTCAGATCCTGCGTCGGAGTGAACACGATGCGACGGCTTGAAATCAGACCAGCCTTCACGTCCTCGACCTTCTCCACCGACTTCGCACGCAGTCCGAATCGCATGGTGCCGAGACCAGGCAGTGCTACGGAGTGACCTTCGGTGGCCCACGCCTTGATCACCTCTCCGGCTGCATCCCAGCAGGCCTTCATCACTCCCTGGCTCACGCCGCTTCGGAGGGCTGCCTCACGGATCACCTTTGCCTGATTCAGAGCGATGTACAGTTCAGGCGTCATCACATAACGGTAGGTGCCTGCATCCTCTTTTGAAAACTTTACGAGTCTTTCGACTGCTTTAACTTTTAATGCCATAATGTTTAGTTGATTAGTTTGTCAATTGTTTTTACTTATTGCGGATTCGACGTCGATTTGCGATTTCCTTAGGTTGCAAGTGCCCGCGCGCAAGGTAATTTTTGTTCCCCAATTAGGCCGCAATTTTCGTCTTTTCTCATCGATGCGGCAAAGGTACGAATCTTTCATTGCGGTCTACGAATTTTTGCCCAACTTTTTTCGATTTTTTTCGGCCGGCCGAAAATTTTGCTGCGCGTTGACTGACGTCGACCCGCGCTGGCGCTCGGCAAAGCCCAAGCAAGCTTGGCTTTGCGCTCGCTTTGCTGCGCGTTGCAGTGTTGCAGTTCTCCAAAGGCTTTTCCAACACCCAAAAAATACTTCTATATTTATATATATTATATATATATAATATATATAAATATAGACCTCATTTTTGACTATCGCAGAATCTATTTTGGAACTGCAACACTGCAACAACTGCATCAGCAAGATGGGACCAGCATGGGGAAAACAGCCGGGCTGAAATTTCAGCTCGGGTCTTACAAGGATGCAAATGGGCAACTTCGCCCCTGCTTTTCGCTGACCAAGACCGAGTGTCTCTACATCGCCACGAAGTTCAACGACGAACGAATCAGGGGATAGATTCATGATCGCTCGTTCCGAGCGAATCACGCAACCTATCCCCCTGATTGCAATTTTCTGAAATAGATTGTTGACTTATCCTGCCATCTGCTCACCAGGAGCCCAGGTGCCTTTGAGAATCTCATCGACCAGACTACCGCAGTAGAGGGTGAAGAAAGTCTTGCCAGTGGCTACATGGTATGTGATGTACGACTGGAACGTGATGGTCTTGATGTCGCTGGTGCCCCAGGTGTTGCGTACGCTCTCGAGGTTGCAGTAGGGCACGACCTCATCGCCTGTAGAGTGGAAGAAGGTGAAGCCAGGGCCCGGTGTGAAACCGCCGTCTGTCAGTGCATTCTTTGCCAGCGCTCTCTCGAGGGCCTTGAGCTTTGCCTCGGGTACGTCGCCTAAGATGGTGCCGTCGGTGAAGTAGGCGATCACGCCAGGCTTGAGGCACTGGTCGACGGTGCAGTAGTTGTAGCCCTTGCCGTTCTCGAGTTCAAAGTCGCGGCTCTTGCCTTTGTCGTCAACAAGATTCTTCTTGGTGTAGGGCTGGAAACCGTTGCTGGTGAGAGCCATCATCGTGAAACCGCCGTCGTCGCCATGATCGCAAGAGTGCTTGAGCAGTGCTGCCTGGATCTGGTCGGTGCTCATGCTCTTGCACTGAATCATGTTGAAGATATCCGTTGCGTAGAACTCTTCAGTGACGAAGTCATGATAGTCGCATCCTGTGGCAGCCATTTCGGGATCGGTGTCGATAGCGCCCTTGAGCAGCAGGGTAGGAGCCACGGGCATGTAGAGTTTATCCATAGAGATGTAGCGCTTCAGTGTGGCCAGAGGGTCGTAAGGACCATCGCCGCAAACGGCACCCTTCAGTCGGAGTGAGGTCTCGCCATGCTGCTGGCAGTAGCGCAGTACGCCTGCTGCGACGGCACCGCCCTGAGAATAGCCGATGGCTGCTGCTGACCAGTTGTCTTTCATCTTTACCTCCTCGCTCTCAAAATAGCTGAGTCCGGCCTTGGCACCTGTTACCACCTGCTCGGCAGTGAGTTCGCGGTTGCAGTAGGGGTGGGCGATAGACTTGGTAGAGCCGTAACCCTCGTAGTCGGGCACGATCACCAGTGCGTTCTGGCTCAGTATGCTTGTAAACAGTGCGAGCATGTTGATCTCGCCCAGGTGCTCCAGATTGGTGAAGTTGGTGGGGCGCTCCTCGTCGCTGGTGATGGTGCTGTGACAGCCGATGATCAGTTGGCTGGGCCTGCAGACAGATCCAAAGCGATAGGGCATCACAACCAGTTCGGAGAGTTCCTTCTGAGAACCGTCGGCGGTCTTGCAGAGATAGTTCAGCGTCACCCATTTGTAGGCGTACCATACGCTCGAACCGTCGTCGCCAGCCTCACCTGTTGACAGGGCCTTAGCCTGACTTTCCGTAATCGATCTGATCTGGAAGTCCTCTGGCTTGAACTCTCTGCCGCTTCCGCGTGTAAATGCTTTCTTATCAAATTTGGTCTGCACATAACCCTGAGCGGTTACTCGGACGTCGGAACGAGCAAATGCAGTATTAGAGGGATCTTCGACCTTCTGGAGAGTGTCGATGTCATTTGAACATGCAGTTAAACTGGTGGCTACAACGATACTGATGAGTATCAGATGTGCAAAAAACTTAATTGACTTCATCTTAATTTAATTTTTTCTGGTGCAAAGATACGAAGTCAAAGGGCTATATTCCAAATATTCAGCTGACTTTTGTCTGAAATATAAGCGACGATGGTGAGGTATTGCGACAGAGGTCAGGCAATGGCTTGAAATCTGTCGCAGAGACTCTTGGCAACGGTGTAGGCGGTGGTCCAGGCAGCCTGGAAATTAAAGCCGCCCGTGACGCCGTCGATATCGAGCACTTCGCCAGCGAAGAAGACGTTGGGGAGCGTTTTCGACTCTAAGGTATGAGGATTGACGGCAGAGAGGCTGATGCCGCCACAGGTGACGAACTCGTCTTTGAAGGCAGCGCGCCCTGCTATCTGGTAACTGTCGTTGCAGAGGGCATTTACCAGGCGGTTCAGTTCTTTCTTGTTCAGGTTCTGCCAACGGTTCCTGGCGCGTTCGCCCAGTGTCTTTTCTGCCAGGTAAGCCCACAGACGGCTGGGCAGGTCGAAGGGGCGGATGGTGGCTATCTGTTTCTGCGGATGACGGCTGATGATGGTCTGCAGTTCCTGAAGGATATCGGGATCCTTGCGACTGGTCCAGTTGACGGCCAGCGGCATCTGGTAGTGGTGGTCGTGGAGTTCGCGCGCAGCATAACTCGACAGTCGGAGGATGGCGGGACCGCTCATGCCCCAATGGGTGACGAGGAGCGGGCCAGAGGCCTTGAAGCCTGTGCCTGGGATCATGACAGTGGCGTCATCGACCACTGTGCCCATGAGGGCGCGGAGGGCTGCATCGTCGATGCTGAAGGTGAAGAGAGAGGGCACGGGCGATATGACGGCAGGATTGCCCGATGTATCGTCGGACTGAGGGATGAGGAACTCGCCCGACTTAGGCATGCCACCCGTGGTGACGGCGATGAAGTCGAAATGGGCGAGGTCGTTGAGCGAGGTGATCTTCTGCCCAGTGACAATCTCGACATGATGGCGACGGGCTTCGGCGAGGAAGCAGTTGATGATGGTATGAGAGTCTTGCGACATGGGGAACACGCACTCATCGGGCTGCGTGGTAAGTCGCACCCCGTGGCGCTCGAACCAGTTGTAGGCATCGCGATAGTCGAAGGTCTTGAAGAGCCGTTTCATGAGTCGGTGGCCACGGGGATAGACCTGCGAGAGATCGCTGACGGCCGCGAAACTGTTGGTGCAGTTGCAGCGCCCGCCGCCCGACACCTCGACCTTTGCCAGCACCCGCTTCGACTTCTCGAAGATGGTGACCTCCATCTCGGGGCACATCTCCTTGAGGTTGATGGCCAGGAAGAACCCTGCGGCACCACCGCCGATGACGGCTGTCTTCATCGGAACACGGCTTCGGAAAGCGACTTCATGGCCTGTTCGAGATAGCGGCGGTCGGTATCGTCGAAGCAGGCCAGATCCTTACTGTCGATATCGAGGACGGCACACACCTCGCCCTTGGCATCGAAGACGGGTACGACAATCTCGGAACGGGAGAGGCTGCTGCAGGCGATATGGCCAGGGAACGCTTCGACATCGGGCACGACGACCGTGGCGCGACGCTCCCAGGCTGTGCCGCAGACACCGCGTCCGAAGGGTATCTGATAACAGGCGACAGGGCCCTGGAACGGTCCGAGTATCAGCCGTTCGCCGCGCGCGAGGTAAAAGCCTGTCCACCACCAACCGAATTCGGCCTGTAGGGCAGCACACACATTGGCCATGACGCTCACGGCCTCCTGGGTTTCATCGATCAGTCCCTGCAACTGTGGCAGGAACGCTTCATATTGTTCTTGTTTGTTCATTTCTCTATGAGTATGCGTGCATCGACGGCGACGACCTCGTTTTCGTCGGCGAGCAGCGGGTTGATGTCTATCTCCTTGATCTCTGTGGCAAAGCGCAGCAGGGTGGAGAGGCGCACGATAATCTCAGCGTATTTCTGTTCGTTGAGTCCTTTCTGTCCGCGGGTGCCCTTGATAATCTTATAGCCTCTGAGGGAATGGATCATCGAGAACGCCTCGCCGTAAGAGAGGGGAGCGAGGCCTGACGACACATCCTTGAGCACCTCGACAAAGATGCCGCCCAAGCCACAGAGCACCACGTGGCCGAAGCGCTCCTCATACTTGGCGCCGATAAAGAGTTCGGTGCCCTTGAGCATCTTCTGCACCATCACGCCCGTCGCGTCCTTGATCTGCATCATACGGTCGAACTCGAGGGCCAGATGCTCGGGGGTGCGGATGTTGAGGGTGACACCGCCCACATCGCTCTTATGGACGGGGCCTACCACCTTGGCGACGACGGGATAGCCCACCTTCGACGCAAAGGCCGACAACTCCTCTTTCGAGGTGGATACCATCTCGGGTACGAGGGGGATGCCTGCACAGGAGAGGATGTCGCGAACGGTCTGAGGCGGAACATAGCCGTTCTCCTGAAGGCCGAAGATAATCTTGTTGAGACGGGGGATGTCGATGCCGTAAAGCTGTACCTCGGGCGGAGCCGGCTTGGGGGTGCGCATGATCTGCGAGAGGGCTGTGGCCAGCGTTACCTCGTCGCTGAAGTTGACGTGCCCCTTTTTCAGGAACTCCTCGACCTCAGGTCCCGCCGTGTGGAGACTGGGGAGCACAGGGAAGACGGGCTTCTTGCACTCGCGGATCTTACGGTCGAGCACATCGTAGGCCTCATAGAGTTGGGTGAGACCAGGAGTGCCGTAGATGACGGCGATGGCATCGATATCGTCGAACTTGTTCTCGCAATAGTCGATCACCGTCCCCAACTGTTCAGGTGTACCAGTGGCGAGGAAGTCGATGGGGTTGGCCACAGAGGAGCCAGGGAAGAGTTTTGTCTTCAGTTCCTCAGCCAGCGGTCCCTCGATTCTCGGAACGTTCAGTCCGCCCTTGGAGAGCGCATCGGTCAGCATGACGCCAGGACCGCCCGCATGGGTGACGATGGCAAAATTCTTGCCTTTCAGTTCGGGCAACGTAAAGATACAGCCCACGGTGGTCAGTTCCTCGCGCGAGAAGCAACGCACGATGCCCGCCTTGCGGAAGAGAGCCTCGACAGCGGAATCGGAAGAGGCGATGGCACCCGTATGCGACGAGGCTGCACGGCTGCCGCTCTCGGACGAGCCCGCCTTGATGGCTGCGATACGACAGCCCTTGCGAATCAGGGAAGAGGCGTGGAAGAGCAGTTTGTCGGGGTTGGAGATATTCTCGATATAAAGGAGTTTGACCTTGGAATCGGTTTCAGCGTTGAAGTGATCGTCCATATACTGCAGCACGTCTTCGATACCAATCTGCTTGCCGTTGCCGATGCTCCAGACACTGTTGAACTGGAGACCCTTGATGACGGCACTCTCGAGGATGAAGACAGCCGTAGCTCCAGAGCCGCTGATGAAATCGACGCCCTGCGCATTCAGATGAGGTATCGGCAGGGTGAACACACTGTGGTGGTTACGGTTCAGCAGGCCGATGCAGTTAGGTCCGATGAGGGCTGCACCATAGGTCTCGCAAGTGTCGAGGATACGCTGTTCGAGTGCTGCGCCTGCCTTGGTCTCCTCGCCAAATCCGGCAGAGATGATGACAAAAGCCCTGACGCCCTTCTCGGCACAGAGATAATCGACATAGTCGGGACAAAACTTAGCGGCAACCACCAGCACAGCCAGTTCTGTCTGGGGGATATCTTTCACATCGTGGAAAGCCTTGATGCCCTGTACTTCGTCTTCCTTGGGGTTGACGATATGGAGTTCGCCACTGAAACCACCGTTCTTGATATTACGCACGATAGAGCCACCAGGCTTATGCACGTTATTGGAGCCGCCGATGACGACGATGCTCCGCGGGTTGAGGAGTTGTTTGTTAATCATAGGTGCAAAGATACGAATAAGCGCATAAAAAACAAAGAAAGATATTATAATAATTCATAATTTCCAAGGGAAATTCAAATTTTATGATTACCTTTGCATTATAAACCAATTTGACTTGGACCATTATGAAGAGAAGTTTCATCCTGTTAATTACATTGAGTATGTCGTTTTTCGTATTTGGACAATCTTACAGTTCCCTTTGGAAGAAAGTGGCCGAAGCGCAGGAGAAAGACCTGCCAAAATCAGAATATGCTGCGCTGCAGCAGATTGTGAAGAAGGCCACTAAAGACAAGGCTTACGGTCAACTGCTGAAAGCCGAACTGCAAGGTGCGCAGGCGATGGCCAGTGTGGCCCCCGATTCGCTGCAGCCAGAACTGAGTCGTATCAAGCAGCGCGGTGAGGCTGCCACAGACGAGGTGCTGAAGGTCGTCTATCAGACGATTCTCCATAAGGTGAGCAATGAGAATTACGACTTGCGCTTAGGATACAAGAAGCCCGATCTGACGCCTGAACTCTGTGACAAACTGGCGAAGGTGAAGGACGATAACTACAGTCCGATGGTTATCAAAGGCATCGATGCAGACATCTTCAACCACGACCTGTTGCACGTCGTGGGCTATGAGTTGGGCGAATACGATGACCTCTATCATTATTATCAGCAGGCGGGTAACCGTCGTGCGGCCTGTGTGGTGGCTGCCCAGAATTTCCGCTATGAGAAGAAAGAGAAACTCGAGGAACTGATCAGTCAGTATGCCGATCTGCCTGAAGTGGGCGAACTGGTGATTCTTCGTTATAAGTCGATCCCCTATGGTAAGGAATATACCGACGACCGTTACGACTATATCCAGAAGATGCTGCCCAAGTGGGACCGTTGGCCGCGGATGGCCTATCTGCGCAACGAACTGGCAGAGATCACCAATCCGCAGATACGCATGGAGTACGACCGTCAGGTGGTGCGCCCGGGGCAGACGCAGACAGTAAGACTTGGGGAGATGCGCCATGTGGATCGCGTCACGATGACCATCTACAAGGTCGATGCCAATGGCAGCATCGGCACCTCGCCCGTCTATGACAGTTTCTATAAAAAGGTGAAGCCGCTGCTGCGCGAGGTGGCGTTTCAGAAGGAGCGCGTCTATACAGACAAGAAACCCTACGAGTTTTTCGAGGATACACTGACCATCGGAGAACTGCCAATAGGTGTGTATATGGTGGAAATGAAGACGGAGCCAGCTACCGAGGTGGTGCGCCGAATGTATTTCGTCAGCGATGTCTATATCATGGCCGAGGCCCAGCCTGCTGGCGATGGCGTCAGATACGTGGTCGTGAATGCAACGACAGGACAGCCCATCAGCGGTGCCCGTCTGCGCATCAGGGAGAAGGTGAACTATTCAGACTGGAAACAGACGGAAGCCACCACCGACGAGAAAGGTGAGTACATCTTCAAACCCATTAGCGCAGGAAACGAAAGAGAGGTGTTTGCCTATACGGCTACGGATAAGGCATCGCCGTGCCTGAACGGGAGGAACCGCTATGAGTATTATGGCAACCGCAAGGAGGAGACACACACCAATGTCTATACCGATCGTTCGATTTATCGTCCAGGGCAGACCATGCACGTAGCAGCATTGGTCTATAAGGTGAAAGAGGGCATGAACCATGAAGTGAGTGGAGAGGTGCCCGTGAAGTTCGCCCTGCGCGACCCGAACTACAAGATAGTGGAAGAGAAGAATGTGCTGACAGATGCCTACGGCGTGTGCAGTGCCGACTTCGTGCTGCCATCATCGGGCATCACAGGCAGATACACCATCATTGCCGACGATGAGCGTCTGGACATCCGCGTGGAGGAGTACAAGCGTCCGACGTTCCATGTGGACTTCCCAGAGGTGAAGGAAGCCTATGCCGCAGGCGACA
Source organism: uncultured Prevotella sp. (assembly GCA_900315035.1). Lineage (GTDB taxonomy): Bacteria > Bacteroidota > Bacteroidia > Bacteroidales > Bacteroidaceae > Prevotella. The sequence goes on along the minus strand of OMXO01000057.1, from coordinate 7,294 downwards.
CGCTGAAAGTGAAAGGAACAGCGATGAGTTATGCCGGCGTACCTGTGCAGGGAGCAAAGGTAACTTATAAGGTGGAGCGCAGCACTGCCTTCTGGTGGTGGTCGTACAGCCGCTACTGGAGCACCTTGACGGTGAGTCACAGTCGCGCTGGCGACGAGGTGTTCTCAGGTGAAGCCACCACGGGCGATGATGGCAGTTTCGACGTACAGATGCCCCTGACGATGCCAGAGACCGACTACCCGATGTTCTATACGTTTAAAGTGACTGCCGACGTGACAGATGCTGCAGGAGAAACCCACAGCGGACAAATGGCGCTGCCTCTCGGCAACCGCAAGCAGACCTTCCAGGTAAATATGCCTGAGAAATCGCTGTTGGAAGAGAAGCCCAAGGCCGTGTTCCATCTGTTGAACGCCTCTGGGCGCGATATCGAGGGACAGGTGCGCTATCAGATTGATGGCGGACAGTGGCTCACCGTGAAGACCAATCAGCCTGTAGAACTGAACAAGAACCTGAAGAGTGGTGCCCATACGTTGGAAGCCGTCTGTCAGGGTGACACACTGAAGCGTCGTTTCGTGTTGTTCTCTCTCGACGACGAGGCCCCAGCAGAAACTACCGATGACTGGTTCTATCAGTCGTCTTCGCAATTCGCCAATGACGGATCGCCCGTTACCATCCAGGTGGGTTCTTCCGACGAGAACGTTCATATCGTGTATAGCATCTTTGCAGGAGACCAGGTTGTCGAGCGCGGCGCCGTTGACAGAAGCAACCGACTCTTTAAAGTCAAGGCCACCTACGAAGAGACTTACGGAAACGGTCTGCTCATGACCTTTGCCTGGGTGAAGAACGGACAGTGCTATCAGCATTCGGCCGTGATACAGCGCCCCTTGCCCAACAAGCGCCTGAAACTGAAGTGGACCACCTTCCGCGACAAGCTTACCCCTGGCCAGAAGGAGGAGTGGACACTCAGCATTCTTGATCCGGAAGGTAAGCCTGCCGATGCCCAATTGATGGCTACACTCTATGACAAGAGTCTCGATCAGTTGAAGAAACATCAGTGGGGGCTAGTGCCTTACGTCTTCCTGCCGCTTCCCAACACCAGGTGGGTGTCGCCTTCTGTGAATAGTCAGTATGCGATGAGTCATATGGAATGGCGTGCTGCCAAGGTAGAGGATCTGCAACTGAGCCGTTTCGACGAAGAGGTATTCCCCTCATATTATCGCAGTCGCTTCAGACGGTTCTCGCGTGGGGCTGCTGCAGACGCCAAGATGGTCTATGATGAAATGGTACCTATGCCCGAGCCTGTTGTCGCCTTCGGCATGAAGGAGAAAAAAGTCATGAACGAGACGGCATCCGAGGCTGAGGCGCAGGAGGAGACAGAAGATGTTCAGGTGCGTGAGAATCTGAACGAGACCGCCTTCTTCTATCCACAACTGACGACAGACGAGACAGGCCATGTGGCCCTGAAGTTCACGCTGCCAGAGAGTCTGACCACCTGGCGCTTCATGGGTATCGCCCACACGAAGGATATGTTCTACGGCGATATCGACGATGAGGCCATCGCCCAGAAGGAAGTGATGATACAGCCAAACGTGCCACGCTTCTTGCGCGACGGTGATCAGGCTTCCATCACAGCCCGCGTGTTCAACACCAGTGAGAAAGCCCTTACGGGTAAGGCTGTGCTGAAACTTCTTGATCCGGAGACAGAAGCCGTCGTTGCAGAACTGTCGCAGCCTGTGACGCTGAAGGCAGGTGGTACAGCGGCCGTTACCTTCAACTATACCCCCGATGCCACCCACTCACTGCTTATCTGCAAGATGACCGTCAGCGGTAAGGGATTCGCGGATGGTGAGCAGCACTATCTGCCTGTGCTGCCCAGTACGGAGCGCGTCACAGTAACCGTTCCCATCACCCAGCATCACGCAGGTCAGGCAGCCGTCGATCTCGCCAGTCTGATTCCTGCTACGGGCAAGAACGGCAAACTGACCTTCGAATATACCAACAACCCAGCCTGGCTGATGATACAGGCGCTGCCAGTGATGGGCAATCCCTCTGACGATGATGCCATCTCACAGGCCGCCTCTTATTACGCCAATAGTCTCGGACGCTATATCCTCTCACAGAACCCACAGGCTAAGACAGCCTTTGACCTCTGGAAGCAAGAGGCAGAAAAGACATCGCTGACGAGTGCGCTCGAGAAGAATCAGGAACTGAAGGATATCGTGCTTAATGAGACACCGTGGGTAATGGATGCTGAACGGGAGACAGAACAGAAGCAGCGTCTTGGCGACTTCTTCGATGAGAACCTGATGCAGAACCGTCTGGGTTCGGCTGTCGGGAAACTGAAGAAACTGCAGCGTGCCGACGGTTCGTGGTCGTGGTGGCCTGATATGCCTGGCTCATTCTATATGACTGTTGCCATCAGCGAGATGCTGGTGCGTCTTAACGAGATGACAGAAGTACAAAGCGAGACCAAGCAGATGCTCTCAAGCGCCTTTGAGTTTATGGGGCAGGAGATGATAGAGGAAGTGAAGGAACTGAAGAAATGGAAGAAAGAAGGCCATGAGATATCGTTCCCCAGTTTCAAGGCACTCGAGTGGCTCTATCTCTGTACCCTCGACGGACGAGAGTTGCCCGCTGACGTGAAAGCCGCCAATAAGTACTTGCTCGACCTGATGAAGAAAGATATCAAGTCGCAGACCATTTACGAGAAAGCCCTCGCGGCCATCATCCTCTCTAAGCCAGAACCCAAGCGTGCCTTGGAGTATGCACAGTCGCTGAAGGAATATACCGTATTCCGCGAGGAACTGGGCCGTTACTATGACACCCCGCGTGCAGGCTACTCCTGGTATGACTATAAGATCCCGACACAGACCGTAGCCATCGAGGCCTTGCAGCGCCTCACACCCGACGACCGTCAGACGGTAGAGGAGATGCAGCGCTGGCTCCTGCAGGAGAAACGTACCCAGGCATGGGACACCCCCATCAACAGTGTGAATGCCGTCTATGCTTTCCTGAAAGGCGGCAGTCTGAAACTGGGTGAGACCAATGCCGTCGTGAAGGTTGATGCCCAACCGCTCGAGATGCCCAAGGCCACTGCTGCCATCGGTTATGTGAAGACCTCAGTGCCTACTGGTAGCAAGCGCCTGACGATAGACAAATCGACAGAGGGAACCTCATGGGGTGCTGTCTATGCGCAGTTCACGCAGCCTACGAAGCATATTGCCGATGCAGGCAGTGGGCTCTCCATCAAGCGTGAACTCCTGACACCAAAGGGCGAGAAACCCACCAACCTGAAGGTGGGAGACCGCATCGTTATCCGTCTGACCATCACAGCCGACCGTGACTATGATTTCGTACAGGTGCTTGACAAACGTGCTGCCTGCATGGAGCCTGTCCGTCAGATGAGCGGCTGGCACAGCGGTTCGTATTGCACACCTCGCGACTACTCCACGAACTATTACTTCGACTGTCTGTCGAAAGGAACACACGTCATAGAGAACGAGTATTTCATCGACCGCCAAGGTACTTACGAGACAGGCACTTGCACGGTGGGCTGCGCCTACGCACCAGAGTTCCGTGCTACCACTCATTCAGAAACATTAAAGATTATCAAATAAATGAAACGACTGATTACAATCCCTCTTTTTGCGCTGGCCCTGTTGCCGGCATCTGCTCAGAAACTCATCATTGAGAAAACGACTGTCGAGTGCGGACGTACAGGTTATCTTCAGCCCGTCACCGCCACCTTTGAACTGAAGAACAAAGGAAGGCGCAGACTGATTATAGAAAGTGTGAAACCCGACTGTGGCTGTACCGCAGTAGAGTTCCCTAAAGAAGTGGGGGCTGGTAGTAATTTCACCATTAAGATGACCTATGACGCCCGACAACTAGGCCATTTCCACAAGATGGCTGCCATCAAGAGCAATGGCTCTAAGACCCCAGTGTATCTGACGATGCGCGGTATCGTGCTTACAGAGATGCAAGACTTCAGAGGCGAGTATCCACTCTTGATGGGAGAACTGATGCTCGACAAGAAAGAACTGGAATTCGACGATGTGAACAAGGGAGATGTCCCCGTTCAGGAGATACATATCTTTAATAACGGTCTCGATCCGATGACGCCCAACCTGATGCACCTGCCACCATACCTCTCGGCAGAAACGACCCCTGAGACACTGGTGCCTGGTCATGGTGGTGTGATCAAAGTGATGCTCAATTCAGAGAAACTCCGTGACTACGGTCTCACGCAGACCACAGTCTATTTAGGAAAGACACTGGGCGAGAAGGTCAGTCCGGAGAATGCTATCGCTGTATCTTCCATCCTGTTGCCCGACTTGAAGAATTTTGAAGGGAACAAGGCTCAGGCGCCCCAACTGCAGATCTCATCAACGGATATCGACTTTACCAACTTTGAAGGAAAATCGAAAAAAACGGCAGAGGTGACCCTCTTTAATGCAGGAAAATCGCTGTTGAAGATATCATCATTGCAACTTTTCACAACAGGCTTGAAGGTCACACTTGATAACCGTGAGATTGCTCCTGGCGAGTCAACACAACTGAAGATTACAGGCTATGCTGCCGACCTTCGGGAAAAGCATACGCGCCATCGTATCCTGATGATTACCAATGATCCCGATCATGCCAAAGTGGTCATCAATATCCGTCATCAATAGTCATTAATTATTTAGACCATGGATCATCCCGAAAACAGTTCTGAATATGCAGGCCTTCAGGTGAACAGCGGTGTGGAACAACCCGCCATCATCAATCCCTATCTGAAGCGAGGCCGTTTCCGTCGTCGTGAACTCACAGCCGCAGAGATGGTAGAGGGTATTCTGAAGGGAGATGTAACGGTTCTCTCTCAGGCCGTTACACTTATCGAAAGTGTCAATCCCGACCATCAGGCGAAGGCACAGGAAGTTATCAACAAATGTCTGCCCTATAGCGGCAACTCTGTCCGTGTGGGTATCAGTGGTGTGCCTGGAGCCGGCAAGAGTACCTCTATCGATGAATTCGGTGTACACGTGCTCCGCGAGAAAGGCGGACGGTTGGCAGTACTCGCCATCGATCCCTCCAGTGAGCGTACGAAAGGTTCTATCCTCGGCGATAAGACGCGTATGGAGAAACTATCCCAGCATCCGGATTCTTTCATCCGTCCTAGTCCATCGGCAGGCTCCCTTGGTGGCGTAGCCCGTAAGACCCGTGAGACCATCATCCTTTGTGAGGCTGCAGGCTTTGATAAGATCTTCGTTGAGACCGTTGGCGTAGGCCAGAGCGAGACGGCTTGTCACTCTATGGTCGATTTCTTCCTGCTCATTCAGGTAGCCGGCACAGGCGATGAATTGCAGGGTATCAAGCGTGGCATCATGGAAATCAGCGATGGCATCGTCATTAACAAGTGTGATGGTGATAATGTGGATCGCTGTCAGATGGCGGCCACAAACTTCCGCAATGCCCTCCATTTCTTCCCTATGCCAGAGAGTGGATGGACACCTAAGGTACTTTGCTACTCAGGCTTCTATGGTACTGGTGTGAAAGAGGTATGGGATATGATCTATGAGTATATCGACTTCGTAAAGGCTAATGGCTATTTTGACTATCGGCGTAATGAGCAGTCGAAATACTGGATGTATGAGAGTATTAACGAGCATCTGCGGCTCAATTTCTATAATAATCCACTCGTGAAGGCTCAATTGCAGTCGGCAGAACAGACCGTGTTGGCAGGACAGAAGACCTCGTTTGTCGCTGCTCAAGACCTTCTCGATCTCTATTTCGAAGAACTAAGGAAATGATACAGATTGAAATCGATAGCGGCAGTGGCTTCTGTTTCGGAGTGACCACAGCCATCAAGAAAGCCGAAGAGGAACTGGCACAGGGTAAAACACTCTACTGCCTTGGTGATATTGTGCACAATGGTATGGAGTGTGAACGCTTGCGCGAGATGGGACTTATCACCATTAACCATGAAGAAATGCGAGAACTCCACGATGTGAAAGTGCTGCTGCGTGCTCATGGTGAGCCTCCTGAGACCTACGAACTCGCTCGTAGGAATAACATTGAAATCATCGATGCGACCTGTCCTGTGGTGCTCCAACTTCAGAAGCGTATTAAAAAACAGTATGAGGCAGGCGGAGGACAAATAGTCATCTTTGGCAAGAAAGGTCATGCTGAGGTGCTTGGTCTCGTTGGACAGACGCAGTCGAGTGCCATTGTGATAGAGAACTTCGACGAGGTGACTCGACTAGACTTTTCGCGTGATATTTATCTCTATTCGCAGACTACAAAATCACTTGACGAGTTTCATCGTATCATCGACTATATCCAGTCGCACATCGCCCCAGACGCTACTTTTAAGAGTTTCGATACCATCTGTCGTTCTGTGGCTAACCGTATGCCTAACATTTCACAGTTTGCCACAAAACATGATTTGGTACTATTTGTCTGTGGACGTAAGAGTTCCAATGGTAAAGTGCTATATAACGAGTGTAAGCGCGTGAATCCCAACACCCATCTGATTGAAGGACCAGAGGAAATCGACGTTTCGTGGCTTACGGACATTAACACCATCGGAATCTGTGGTGCTACCAGTACGCCAAAGTGGCTGATGGAGCAGTGTCGCGATGCCATTCTTAAGATGCAGTAAACGTTACGTGGGGCATGACGTCATTTTTGTGTCAGCCCCACGTACATGGTCGATATAGGTCTGGATAACTAAACCTAAGGCGTCTTCTTCTTATTTCTGCTTCAGCAGTTTCAGTTCCTGCTGGGGAGCAAGGGCATTGCTGGTCTTCTCTGTGTACTCAGCAATCTTCAGTGTGGCTGTAGCCTCAATGTTTCGGCTGCTGTTGCCAATGCGGAAGGTGTAGGTTCCAGCTTCAGTGAGCCACTGACTGCCAGCCTCGTCGAACGATGCAAGGTCGCGCACGGGGATTATCATCGTGAGCGTCTGGCTCTCACCAGGCTGCAGCTCGCGTGTCTTGGCGAAGGCCTTCAATTCCTGTGCGGGCTTCTCCAGACGTCCCTTGGGGGCCTGGACATAGACCTGAGCCACTTCCTTACCAGCGACGCTGCCTGTGTTCTTGACGGTGATGCTGACCTCGACAGCATCCTTACCCTTGGCTTTTACGACGGGCTTGGAGAAACTGAACGTGGTATAACTAAGACCAAAGCCGAAGGGGTAGGCGACATCCTTCTGGAAGGTGTCGAAGTAGCGGTAGCCGACGTAGATGTCCTCGTCGTGGTTGGTGTAGTCGCGTCCGGGGATCTGTGCGCCCCAGCCAATCATCTCACGGAA
>OMXO01000027.1 GCA_900315035.1 uncultured Prevotella sp. | reverse complement strand
CGCCATCACAGCTGGCAGAAACTGAATCTTTGCCATCCAGCCAAGCCAATGGTGAAGCGTCCCCGTAAAGTCGAGGAACAACAAGGTGATCAACACGATTAACACCGCTGCAAGGATTGTTCTGATTCTACGTAACATATATCTATCTAGTATTTGTTTGTTTAGTTAATCCTACAATAATAATGCTCAGTTCGTAGAGCAGCCATATGGGCAGAGCCACCACGATGAGCGTGAAAGCATCGGTTGTTGGGGTGATGATCGCAGCAACAGCCACAATTGCAACCACTGCATGACGCCTAAAAGACTGCATCATCCGGGCATTCACTAAGCCCATACGACCCAATATCCAACTGACCACTGGCAACTCGAAGACAATCCCCATGACGAGATTCATCATCAACAAGGTGTCCATATACGACTGCAAGGTCAGCATATTCGCCACGTCCTCACTCACCTGATAGGTTCCCAGAAACTTCACAGTAAGAGGAAAAATCAGGAAATAGTTGAGGAGCGTCCCCAGCATAAACATCACATACCCACTTCCACAAAGTAACGTGGCATATTTTCTTTCATTGTCATAGAGCGCTGGTGATATAAAACCAAAAAGCATATATATAATATAAGGAAGAGCCACTAATATACCCGCATACATGGCCGTTTTCATGTGAATCATGAACTGCTCCGTCAGTCCTGTATTCATCAGGTTAACACAAAACGGCTCGACACCCATCAGACGATATGTGATGAAATCACTCGAGCGAGGTGCCAACACAATGGCAAACAACTCATCCTTCAGGCAGAAAGCCACCACCGCAGCCGCTGCTGTCACCACGAGGATGCGAATGAACACGGAGCGCAGTTCGTCCAGGTGATCCCAGAACGTCATCGGCTCACTCATTCTGTTTGTCCGACGGTGCCTTCTCTTCCTCTTTTCCTGTCACCTCGTTCATTCCTTCCTTGAAGCTCTTCACGCCTTTGCCCAGGCCTTTCATCAATTCAGGGATCTTCTTGCCACCGAAGAACAGCAGCACAATCAGTGCGAGTAACAGTATCTCTTGCATTCCAAGTCCAAACATATTTTTATCCAGTTTTAAGTTCTGACTGCAAATATACAAAATAATCCTGAATAAAGACAATTACGCCCAAAATATTTCAAAAAAATAACTAATATCCCACGTAAAGATACCATACAGGCGACAGATTCCGAAAGGGGATGTTTATCGAGAAATTTTTGCGAGAAATTTGCAAATCTAACTACATAACTACATATTTTTATGTAAAATGCTATATATTAGCAAGTTATAGACTTTTCGACCTACATAATAACTACATATAACTACATATAACTACATATTAACTACATGCTAACTACATAAAACCCAATCATTCTTGGGAAAATCCCCTTAAAATGCCCGATAATTAGGGTGTACTTAGGGAGCTCGCACAACGAAAGATACGTGATGACAACTATTTCCTTTCAGGAGGACTTCGAAATTCTCTAGAGAATTTTCTGCTGCCATAGGTACTAACAATGATAGATACACGAGGTAACCACAAAATTCTCTAGAGAATTTTACAATTGTCTTCCTGCTAATATCTGTTGAGTAACCACCTAAAATTTGCCGGATAGGGAACCTAAAACATATAGGTGGTATGTAGTTTCATGTAGGTAATATGCAGTTAGCATGTAGTTAGTATGTAGTTTTATGTAGTTATATGTAGTTATTATGTAGGTCGAAAAGTCTATAACTTATTGAAGAATAGCGTTTTACACAAAAATATGTAGTTATGTAGGTAATTTGGAGAATTCTGCGCTCAAATTTTGACGAATTGAGGGAAGATCTAATACGTTACGTAGGGTGCCAAGCGGGCGATGGCTTCCGGTGGGAAGTCTCGTGAGAGTCGCAAATCATCGAGGGAGCGAATAGGACCGTGTAGGCGGCGGTAGTCCGTGATGGCCTTTGCCTGAAAATAGTTAATATAAGGATGGCGCTTGAGCTCTGAAAGCGACAGATGGTTCACGTTCAGTTTCTCAGGGCGGGCATTCTCAACAACCAGATACTCCTTAGCATCAAGGGGGAAACCCTCTATCTCGTCCAGCTGATCCACGCTGACATAGCCTCCCAAGCGCTGACCATATGAGACAATCTTCCTGGCAAAATATGGGCCGATGCCAGGAATCGTCTTCAGAGCCGCAGTGTCGGCGGTATTCAACACGACAAACTCACCCTTCCCAATCTTCACAGGATAGACAGGCGCAGCAGAATCACTTGCCGCATAACGATGAGGGGCAGCACGACGAAAAGCCGTATCACGGTAGATGACCTTCGTCCTGACATAGACCGTTTTCGTTCGTTCACGGAAATACCTGGTAGTATCTCGTTTTTTCTCACTCTTTAGTGTATCAGACGGTGTCAGGACATTCGACAAATTCTCTTCTTCACCAGTCACAAAAATGACACCTAAAGCAACTACGATAATGCCCAGCAGGACTAAGATGACCTTACGGTCGGACTTCTGAAGATAAAAGAACTCACGAATCATAACACTCCAAACTGGTGGAGAAATATCAGGATGATGCAAAGTGGTACGATAAAGCGGATTGAGAACAACCACACCTGAAAGAATGTTGAATTCAATGTACCACCATTAGTAAACTCATCACGCACCAGCTGGCGACTGGTAAACCAGCCCAGCATAATACTTGTCAGGAACGCGCCGGCGGGTAACATCAATTGCGCGGTCAGGAAATCACAGAAATCCATCAGTGGCTTACCAAAGAGCTGCAAGTCGGTATTTGCCCCTACAGAAAGGGAGCAGAACACAGCAATTACCACACAGGCGAGCGTCAGTATCCAGGCAGCCCGTTGACGGGGCAGGTTCAGTTCCTCATGGAAAAATGCAGTACCTATCTCATGCATAGAGATGGTAGAGGTCAAGGCTGCAAAAACCAAGAGGGCATAGAACAAAATTGACATCACGTAGCCCAATCCTGGTACAGCACTAAAAGCCTGCTGGAATACATTCGGCAATGTAATAAAGACAAGTGAAGGCCCGCTATCTGGTTGGATACCTACAGAAAAAGCTGCCGGAAAGATCATCAGCCCAGCCATTACTGCTATTCCAGAATCCAACAATGCAATCTGAGTCGCCGACCTCAAGAGATTCGTATCTTTCTTATAATAAGAGGCAAAGGTGCAAAGACATGCAGTACCAAGGCTCAAAGAGAAGAATGCTTGTCCCAATGCCTCCAAAAACACATTGGTGCTCACCTTTGAGAAATCAGGCTTCAATAAGAACTCCACACCCGCTCCCGCATTTGGCAATAGGCAGGATGCCACTACCAGAACCATCAGCAAAATCAACAGCAGCGGCATAAGCAGCTTGGCTGCCCGTTCGATACCCTTCTCTACACCCTGAGCCACCACCAAATGAGTTATCAGCACAAAACCACCAGCCCAGAGACAGGGTTTCAACGGGTCGCTGGAGAACGTCTTGAAATAGTCGATCACATAAGCGGCATCACCTTCGAGTTGACCGGCTATAGAGGTATAGAGATATTGCAGGCACCAGCCGGCCACCACAGCATAAAAGCCAAGAATAATGGTAGAGGTAAGAATGCCCAGATAACCCACAAACCGCCAATGACGGCCTGCTACCATCGAATAAGCACGGGCAGCATTCGACTGAGAGTGACGGCCTATAATAAACTCGCCCACCATCCCCGGAATGCCCAAAAGGAGCACACAGGCAAAATAAATCAAGATAAACGCTGCGCCGCCATTATGACCAGCCATAAATGGGAATCGCCATATATTACCCAGTCCGACAGCCGAACCCGCGGTGGCTAGGACGATAGCCAACTTGCTGCCAAAAGTACCTCTTTTATTCATTTAAAGCCAACCTAACTGACGAAGGAAAATAAACAAAATGCAGACGGGGCAAACGTATTTAACCAAAAGGAGATAAATATGGAATAATGTCCCATTACGCAAGGTTCCCCAATTGGTAAACTCATCACGGACTATCTTATGAGGCACGAACCAACCAATAAAGATACAGGTCAGGAAGCCGACTATGGGCAAGAACAATTGGCCAGTCACAAAATCAAATAAGTCAAAGACAGTCTTTCCGAAGAACTGATACTTGCTCCAAGCACCGAGCGACAAGGAGCACATAGCCCCCACAATTATCGTAGAGATGGTCACGATCCTTGCTGCCTTCTTACGGGTAATCACCATCTCCTCTTGTAGGAAAGCCGTACTTACCTCATGCAATGACATGAGCGAGGTGAGAGCTGCCATCGACAAAAGGATGTAAAACAAGACAGAGATGAAATAACCCAACGAAGGAATGAACGAGAATGCCTGTTGAAACACGTTCGGCAGTGTAATAAAGATCAGCGAAGGACCACTATCCGGTCTTACACCTACAGAGAAAGCAGCAGGGAAGATAACCAGTCCAGCCAACAGCGCCACGATAAAGTCGATAACACCTATCTGCACGGCAGAATTTGTCAGATTAGTATGCTTGGAGAAATAGCTGGCATAGGTACATATACATCCCATAGCAATACTCATCGAATAGAACGACTGTCCCAGAGCTGCCAGGAACACCTCACTATTGATTTTCTTAAAATCAGGCTTAAACAGGAACTCAATACCCTTTTCAGCATCCGGCAACATACACGATGCCACCACGATGATAAGCAGCAAAATAAACAAAGTAGGCATCATCAGTTTAGATGCCCGTTCGATGCCATCACGCACACCATTCTCAATAATCAGATAAGTAGTAAGCAAGATGATCAACGTCCAGAATACTGGTTTGACAGGATCTTGCGAGAATGATGTAAAATAATTAGTGATAAAAGCAGGATCACCATGCAGTTTTCCTAATACCGATGCCCAGACATACTCCAGACACCAACCAGAAACGACCGCATAATAGCCAGTAATCAGGAACCCTGTAAGTACACCCATATAGCCAATGAACGACCACATGGTACCACCAGCCATCTTACGGTAAGCGCGGGCAGTATTAGCCTGCCCATGTCTGCCAATGATAAACTCACTAATCATACATGGGATTCCCAACAACAGGATACAGAAGATATAAATCATGATGAACACAGCACCACCATTCTGTCCTGCCATATATGGAAAGCGCCAGATGTTTCCTAACCCGACAGCAGAACCTGCCGTAGCCAGAATGACGCCAAGTTTACTTCCAAATCTTGCCCTCTCAAGTCTTGCCATATGCACTTTTTCTCAAATTTACGTTGCAAAATTATGAAATAATTCTTAATTTTGCACCAAAATTACAAGTAAATATGTATTATTTGTTGCATTTAGTCAAAAATTACCCGTTTGCAGTCTGCTGCATTGCAATCATTTGGATTCTTTCGCTAGTACCTTTCTTCCCAGAAACGCCACTCGACGATGTGGCATTTATCGACAAATGGGTACACGTTGTCATGTATGGCGGAACTTTCACCATACTTTGGATAGAATATGCCATTAGGCATCGATCATACGACTATGAGAAACTGTTTTTCTGGGCTTGGTTAGCACCCGTTTTAATGAGCGGGCTACTCGAACTGATTCAGGAATACTGCACAGGAGGACATCGAAGTGGTGAATGGTTGGATTTCGCTGCCAACAGTACAGGAGTTACCCTGGCAGGACTTATCGGATTAATCATCCTGCATTTTCGGCCCAAGTCCTAAAAGGATTCTTTGTCAGGTGCGCATTATAATATCTGCGGTCACCAGTCACCTCCTGTCCAATGAAGTCGGGTTTCACAAACGTCTCGTCCTCCGACTTCAATTCGACCTCAGCCATAACCAGACCTTCGTTGTCGCCATAAAACTCATCGACCTCGAAGGTGTGAGAGCCACTACTAACCAGATAGCGCGTCTTGTCAATGCAACCCGGTTCGCATAGTTTCATGAGCTCTGTAGCTTCCTCCAATGTGATTTCCTTTTCAAATTCATAACGACTAAGACCTTTCTCATCAGAGGGGCCTTTAATCGTCAGATACCCGCGGTCGTCACGGATACGCACTCTAACGGTACGTCCGTGACTACTGCAGATATAACCTTGCTGGATGCGGCTGCTACTGAAAGCCTGCCGCTTGTAGCTATCGCTACAAACAAGAAACTTTCGTTCTATCTCCAGGCCGCTCATGTCTATGAAACGATCCAGATTGAATAGACGACAAACAGGATAGCCAGAACGACCAGAACGCCAAAGATCCACTCCAGCACTTTCTTTCCACCTTCTTCCTGTTTCTTCTGATAAGCCTCTTTCTTAGCTGTTGACTTTGATGCTTTTGCTATTTGTGCCATAGTTGTTTAATATTTATAGATTACTGTTCTTCATCATTCACGGGGAACTCCATCAGGTATGCCTTAATGAATTCATCAATTTTCCCGTCCATTACGCCATCAACATCGGCCGTCTGATAGTTAGTGCGATGATCTTTCACACGGCGGTCGTCAAAGACATAACTTCTTATCTGACTTCCCCACTCTATCTTTTTCTTCCCAGCCTCAATCTTCGCCTGAGCCTCCAAACGCTTCTTCATAGCACGGTCGTACAACTGTGACTTCAGCAACGTCATTGCACGCTCTTTATTCTTCGGCTGATCGCGAGTCTCTGTGTTCTCAATAAGGATTTCCTCTTCCTCGCCCGTATCTGGGTCAGTGTACCAATAACGAAGACGTACACCCGACTCCACCTTGTTTACATTCTGTCCACCAGCTCCTGAGCTACGGAACGTATCCCATGACAATTTCGCAGGATCAACATACACCTCGATTGTATCATCCACCAAAGGCGAAACAAAGACCGATGCAAAAGAAGTCATACGCTTACCCTGAGCATTGAACGGGCTTACACGCACCAGACGATGCACACCATTCTCACTCTTCAAATAGCCATAAGCATAATCACCGCCTTCAATCTGCATGGTCACACTCTTAATTCCAGCCTCATCACCATCGAGCAAGTTGGAGATGGTTACCTTATAACCATGAGCCTCTGCCCAACGCATATACATACGCATTAACATTGATGCCCAATCCTGAGCCTCGGTACCACCTGCACCAGAGTTAATCTTGAGTACTGCCTCCATCGGATCCTCTTTCTGGCGCAACATATTCTTCAGTTCAAGGTCCTCAATGGCCTTGACAGCCTTGGCATAGTTCTCATCGACTTCTTCCTCTGTCACCATCTCATCCTTATAGAAATCAAAAGCTAACTGCAGTTCGTCGGCCAGAGTCCGTACTTCCTGGTAACCGTCGAGCCACTTCTTGATGCTCTTCACCTTCTTCATCTGCTCCTCAGCACGTTTCCGGTCTTCCCAAAAATCCGGAGCCTGAGTACGAAGATCTTCCTCTTCGTATTCTATCTTCTTCTTATCGATTTCCAAATAACGATGTAGCGCATCAGCACGCTCCATCACATCCTTCAGTTGTTCCTGCGTTATCACAATTCGTTTTCCTTAATTCATTATTACTCGGCATACATCGCATCGATTTCTTTAGCGTAGTTCTGGTTCAACACACGTCGTTTAATCTTCAGCGTGTTGGTCAACTCCCCTTTCTCCATCGAGAAATGATGGGGCAATAGCGTGAACCGTTTGATCTGCTCATAATGAGCCAATTGCTGCTGCAAAGTATCGATACGCTCCTTCATCATCTCATTGATTTTCGGATTGGCACACAACTGTTCACGGTTTTCGAACGGGATATGATGTTCACGAGCATACTCCTCCAAAAGAGAATAAACCGGAATAATCAGTGCCGACACAAACTTTCTCTGGTCAGCAATAATACATATCTGATCGATAAACTTATCAACTAACAGTTTTGACTCAATCATCTGTGGGGCGATATACTTACCATTGGACGTCTTATAGAGATCCTTTATACGTTCCTTCAGGAACAATTCGCCATTCTGCAGATAGCCAGAATCACCGGTCTTAAAATAGCCATCCTCCGTAAATGCCTGCTTGGTAAGATCTTCACGGTTGTAATACCCTCGTGTAATTGTCGGACCTTTCAATAAGACTTCTCCCTCATCACTGATCTTAATATCAATACCTTCGATAGGAACACCTACGCCACCAACAGTAAAGGGATCGCCGAGATGATTACAGCTCACTGTAGCCAGACTCTCCGTCAGGCCATAGCCTACTATCATATTAATACCAATAGCATGGACAAACTCCTCTACCTTCGGGTTTACCGTTGCACCAGCTGTTGGAAAGAAATGTGCATTCTCAAGTCCTAATTCCTTACGAACCAGTGAGAATACTGTTCTGTTCAGCATCTCATATTCCAGATGCAAAGCCAACGGCGGACGTTTGCCCTTTGACAAATAGTCGATATTATGCTTCTTACCGACGTTGAGCGAATGCTGGAAGAGCTTGCGTTTTGGAGCACTCGCTTTGTCAATTTGTTCTTGGACACCCATAAACACTTTCTCCCAGAAACGAGGAACAGATGACATACAAGTGGGATGCGTCTCACGCATCGACTGTTGTACTTCCTGCGGATAGGTGTTCACAATCAATCGGGCTCCCTTCGTCAGACTGAGGATTTTCCATCCTTTCTCAAATATATGAGTAAACGGCAAAAAGTTCAATACCCGATCATCCTCATCGACAGGCACACACTTACCATTGGCAACCATTGCCGCATGATACTGGCCACACGTCAGAATGACGCCTTTAGAGTCACCCGTTGTACCACTAGTATAAAGAATATTAGCGATGTCATCCATTGAAGCCTGTGCTTGCAACGAGTCAACCTCTGTCTGACGGGGATAATTTTCACCTAACTTCAAGAATTCATCGAAATACATAGCATTAGGATCATGACTGGAAATACGTACATTTCTATCAAATACGATAATGCGTTCCAACGTCTGACACATAGACACTACACGACGTGCTTTGTCATACTGATCCTGTTCACCCACGAATAAGAAGCGTATTTTGGCATCGCTGATCATAAACTGGATCTGCTGCTCAGAACTCGTGGCATAAAATGGGATTGTCACTGCACGGATGCCCCATGCGCCGAAGTCACAGAAGAGATACTGAACAGAGTTCTGAGAGAACACACCCAGATTTTCCTGCACCTTCACACCGAGGTTCAGCAAGGCATTCGATACTCTCTTTACCATATCCGAGAACTGATTCCACGAATATGATTTCCATTCCGACCCACCAAAGTCCTTGTATATCAGCACTTCACGGTCGCCATATTTCTGGGCTTGGTCGTGGACTAAACGGGATAAATGACTGTTTGTCTGCATAATCACTTTCGCTAATTCGGTGCAAAAGTACGCAAAATGCTGCAGATAGCCAAATTATATCATGAAAAAGTGCGGTAAACAAGATAACAGCCATCAGCATGAAGCCTGAAAACAGCACCCTCAGCCTCGTTGAGCGTGCCCTGCCAGAACTGATGAAAAGGATAAGACTGCCATTTGAGTCCTTCGGAGGTAAGTTCTCTACAACTGACGTTGAAAAGACTTACTTGTTGTCCAGAGAAAGATTCAAAATCTGAATCTCCCTGGGCGACAACAAACCAACCATAGTCTGAGACCAACAACGGTTCCACCCCCATCTCAAGGAAATAGCGAGCCATCAAGGAAATATTTCCCAGCGTATGATCCTCACGCTTGCCCGTTGCTCCAAGATACGCAATCTTGTGCCACCCTTGCTCCAGACAGTAACGCGTAGCCTTCGTCAGATCATTATCTTCTTGTTCGTCAATCTGAATCAAACGGTCACGCAAGGCATCTGGAACAGAATCGCCATCGCCAACGACAACCACATCTTGGTGGTGAACATGGTGCTCCACCAGATTGGCAATCGCACCATCGCAAGCCACGATATGCTTGGCATTCTCCAATAAGGAAAGTGGTACGGCGTGGGTGGGAAAATCACCGTTAGCCAGAATGACGACCTCACAATTTATCATACTTGGTGATTTTTAACATCTGTTTCCATTTATAGTAACCGGCAATGGCAATAACAACATAAAGGCCATAAAGACCTGCCTTGAAGGGGATACCTTTCTGGACGTAGAGAAAACAGCAAACGGCATCGACCACAATCCAGAAGAACCACTGTTCCAGATACTTGCGCGCCAATGCCCACATACCTACAAATGACAGAGCATTGGTAAACGAATCGAGCAGGGGCACGGTGGAGTTGGTCCAGTTTACTAATATATAATAGGTAGCGCCCCATGCAAAGAGGAAGAACAGCGTGGCAGGAAGATATTGCCGTCTGGGCAGATGGATGATGGGCAACGACTGCTTCTGCTTACGAGTCTTCTTGAACTTCCAGATATAGAAACCATAGACAGCAGCGAGCGTATAATATACTGCCATACCCGCATCGCCATAAAGGCCATGACTCCAATAGAGCCAAACATCGAGTGCTGGCATGATGACACCGACAAACCATAGGGCTATCAACGCACGGTACTCGAGCCAGATATAGATCAGGCCGAGAACCGTCGTCAATATGTCGAGCCAATACTCGCTGAGGAAATCCATCGCCTAAAAATTGATCGAGAGATGCGCCATCATGTTAAACGGAGCCGAGGGAGCGAAACCTGCCTCATACTGATCAGAGGCATACCTGCTTGTAGCCACCACTTTCCCATTCTCATTGATAAAGGCAGGAGCAGCCCAGCCATTGTTGTCGAACTTGGTAGAGAAGATGTTATAAAGTGTCACACCAAGAGTTATATCCTTCACGCCCAACTGCTTCAGTGCAAACGAATAGCTGAGGTCGATATTCGTGGTGAAATGACCATCGAGCATCATACTTACATCAATGGGGTTGTCGTAATCATCGAGAGTCTTATAACTTTTGAAACCAGTATTCGTCAGATATTGATCACCCACGTACTGGCTCTGGACAGAAGCCTTCATGCCCATATAATTGAAGGTGAAGATATTATTGAAGATGAAGTCGGGTGAGAACGATAACGGTGTGTCGCCAAGACTTTCCACCGAGCCGTCCATCAGCGTCACCTCCCACTCCTTGGCACGATTCTTCGACAGTGTGGCATTAGCATCCCAACGGAACCAGTCAATAGGCTTCCATGCAGCCTCCAGCTCCACACCGAGACGATAGCTTTCACCCACATTCTTGGCGATAGCCTCACCGATATTATTCAGTTCACCCGTCAGCACGAACTGATCCTTGTAACTCATCCAATAGATATTGGCACCTGCCGAGAACTTCTCGCTTTGGAACTTATAGCCAGCCTCAAGATCATTCAGGCGCTCAGCCTTCAGCTCTGTGCCGATATTATCCTCGTAGTCATTACGGGTAGGCTCTTTATGAGCAATAGCATACGAAGCATAGACCTTATGATGGGGAGTGATATCGTAGTTCAGACCAAATTTCGGATTGAAGAAGTTGAACGACTCATCGACCACAATCTTGCCATCAGGATTAGCTCCCATCCAATCACCGGGATTCTGCATCTTGAGGCCGATGTGGCGATACTGCAGATCGAGAAAACCGTTCAGTCCGGGCAGGAAGTCATAATTGATCTTACCATAAACGTTCCAGTCTGTCTTCTTTGCGTTGTTGCGATAGTATTCAAAGTCGGGCAGGAGTTCCATTCCCTCAGGTACGTTCTTCACCCACTTCACCAGTCCGAAGTGGTCACCACTGTACTTGTTCCAACCTCCACCAAAGATGGCTTCTACATTCTCACGATTGTTATACACCAACGAGGCCACAAGGGCATAGAAGTCATTGTCCATCTTCTTCTGGCGGATAAGGTCGCTCTTCAGCTTCGGATTCTCTTCAAACCATACACCGTAAGGCAGATACTCCACCAGTTTGCGCCCCGTCTTATACTCCTCATAATAACCCTGGCCCTTGGTATAATGGCCTGCTACGTTCAGTTTCAAGTTGCCTGAGATACGCTGGTTCCATAACAGCTGGTAGTTCTGCTGGTGGTAGTTATCCGTCTGACCATCATAATAATGTACGTTACCATTATCATCATAGTACTCTCCGCAAGAATTATAAGTGCGGCCATAGAGGCTCTGCTCATATTTAGAGGTATAATTCCAAGCGTGATAGGTCTCTTCCACACCATTCCAGGTCAGCAGTTTCACCACCGTATTGTCAGAGAAATAGCCACCTTGAATGAAATAGCTGTTCAGCTTTGTTGAGGCACGATCCAGATAACCTTTCGAGCCGATGTTAGAAAGTCGGCCCTGAATGCCCCAGTGCCCCTTAATGAGTCCAGTGCCGAATCGAAGTGTCTCTTTATGGGAATAGTAAGAGCCACCAGAGAGGTCGAGTCCGAAGTAGGGCTCCATGCCGATATTCTCCGTCTGCATGTTCACCGTAGCACCAAAGGCACCGGCACCGTTGGTTGAAGTACCCACACCACGCTGTATCTGCATCGACTGCACGCTGCTGGCAAAGTCACCCATATTAACCCAATAGAGCTGGGCACTCTCTGCATCGTTCATCGGAATGCCGTTAGCTGTAATATTGATACGACTCGGATCAGTACCACGCACTCTGAGCGAGGTATAGCCAATACCATTGCCCGCATCCGAAGTCATCGTGATACTAGGCGTCAGCGACAACAGATAAGGAATATCCTGTCCAAAGTTCACAGACTTCAGTTCTTCCTGCGACATATTAGTATATGCCACAGGTGTCTTCTTTGACGCACGGGTAGATACGACCTGTACACCTTGCAATTCAACAGAGCGCAACGTGTCAATGCTACTTGGCTCTTTTTCCTGTAAAACCAATGGATTAACAGAATTCACACTCACTGCACTCACCAATGCAGCCATTCCTGAAAGAAATCTTTTCATACTACTAACTGTACCTTTAATTATTTAATAATGTAAAGGGGACTTGTTTGTATTGACATTACCTATTTCCATCCCTACGCCGGCATAACCCGGATCAGGTTAGAGGGTATCATCTCAGCCCACAACCATGGGCACCCCTTGAAATCGGCTGCAAAGGTAAATAAAAATCCCCGAAACGCAAAACGTTTCGGAGATTATTTATCCTATTACTATAATTCTTTACCTCAGACCCATGCGGGCTTCTACAACATTGACAACATAGTCGGCCAATTTTTCACACTCATTAATCAGGTCCATATAAATGGTTCCTACAGCATAAGTATATTCGTGATTGTTTACATCGGTGATATTCTGAGACTTCAACTGATTGCGGTAGTTGTTAATCTCATGTTCGATATTAAACGAGCGGTTCACATCGAACGACTCCTTGCGGCCACCCATCAATTTGTTCATCTGAGTAAGTGACTGTTCTGTGAGTTCCATCATCTGATGAATATGATCATATTGCTTCTCAATGAAGTGATCTTCCTTACCATTATATTTTCGAGAAATGGTGCGAGCCATGTTATAGCAGGCGTCGCCAATACTCTCTAATTCGGATATCTCACGAAGCATAGCACGTATCTTCGCCTTCGTATCATCACTAAGATGAGCATCACTCACAGAGTCGAGATATTTGGCAATCTCCAACTCCATGTTATCCGAAATTCCTTCATACTTTTCAATACGGGTAAAAAGTTTATTAAAGTCACCCGCCCGGTTGTCTTTCTTGTTTGTCGAACTAGCAGAGAGTGTCAGCAATTCGCGTACCATACCAAACATACGCTGCATACGGTTGGAGAACGACTGGATCTCCTTCTGCGCTTCAAGCACCGACAATTCTGGGGTTTTCATGAAGCCAGCAGTGATAAAATGCAGGCGGAAGTCTTCTTCCTCATCAACTTTCTTAGGCTTGATTACCCAACATACGAACTTCTCTATCTGAGGGATAAACCATATCAATATGAAAGTATTAGCCACATTGAAAGCCGTATGGAATGCAGCCAACACGAAGCTCAGTTTTGCAGAATTAGCGAGGAAGACACTAGTCTCTACTGCGCCCTTATCCATCGTAACATCATAGCCTACCCAACCACATACCATATCAATGAACGGGCGGAACACAAACAGGATCCAAATAACGCCGAAAACATTGAAGAACATGTGAGCCAAGGCTGCTCGACGAGCCTGAGTATTGGCAGACATCGCTGCAAGATTTGATGTTACAGTCGTACCGATATTCTCACCCATCACCAAGGCAATACCCTGATAGATAGGCAACGCACCACTTGAGCACAGTATCATTGTGATAGCCATCACAGCAGCAGATGACTGCACGCAGAACGTCATCACACCTCCTAAGAAAAGGAATATCAGTGTCGTGATAAAGGAGTCTGGATCAAACGAAGCAAAGAAATTGAGCAATGCCTGATTCTCACCCAGATGCATTTCTGTACCTGTCATACGCAGGGTGCCCAAACCCAAAAGCAGGAAAGACAGACCGAAAAGGAAATCACCTATATAACGATATTTCTTTAGATAAATCAGAATGATACCAATAAAGAACGCCGGATAGACCGCACTTGTGATATCGAACGACATACCAGCCGACATAATCCAGGCCGTCAGCGTCGTACCGATGTTGGCACCCATAATCACGGAGATTGCTTGGGCCAGAGTCAACAAACCGGCATTCACAAACGAAACCGTCATTACTGTCGTCGCTGTTGACGACTGAACTGAAGCGGTCACCAACATTCCAGTAAGCATTCCAGTAAAACGGTTGGTGGTCATTGCACCTAAGACGTGACGCAACTGTGGTCCCGCCATCTTCTGAAGAGCTTCACTCATCGACTTCATACCGAACATCAGAAGTGCGAGCGAACCAAGAAGCTTAAAAACAATCCAAATCGACATAGTGATTAGCTTTTTTATCGAATTACGGCCACAAAGATACAAAAAAGTTGGGTAATTAGCGAGTTCTTTGCATTTTTTTTGTAACTTTGCGGCAAAATCACCTAAAACTGGCTAACATTATTTATGGAACAAATGATCAAACTCTATTGTTGTAATAACGATGCTACTATTGAGGTCCCTATTGGGTCAACCCTTGAGGATGCCTATCAGAAATTAGGACTCAACATGGCTTATGGACCCATTAATGCCCGTGTGAATAACAAAATAGAAGGCATGCACTTCCGTATCTATAAACAGAAAGAAGTCGAGTTCCTCGACATCACTTCTGCCAGCGGATCCCGAGCCTATACCCGCTCCCTGTTCTTTGTACTCTGCAAAGCAGTCCACGATCTCTATGAGAAATGCAAGGTTGCTATTGACATCCCTGTCAGCAACGGCTATTATGTGAATCTAGACATCGGCCATGAGGTAACTCTCGAAGATGCCGGCCGTATTCGCCGGAAAATGCAGGAAATCATCGATGCCGCCTTGCCCATCCACCGATATGAGACCACCACCGAAGAGGCTATACGCATGTTCGAAGAGAAGCACAACCGCTCGAAGGTGAAACTCCTGAAGAGTACAGGACGACTGTTCACGACCTACTACGACATCGACGGTTATTTGGATTATTATTATGGTTCACTCCTGACAAACACCTCTCAACTCTATCTTTTTGGACTTGAAAAGTACTACGACGGATTGCTTTTACGCATACCCTCTCGTGAACATCCTGATGAACTAGGCGAGATGACTCATCAGGACAAGATGTTCGGGATCTTCAAGGAGCATCACCGTTGGCAGAGCATCATCAACCTGCGTACGGTAGGTGATCTCAACGAAGCCATCCTCAAAGGTTATTCTCCACAACTGATACAGATTAGCGAGGCCTTGCAAGAGAAAAAGATCAGCAGGATTGCCGATGAGATAGCACAACGCAAGGGCATCAAACTCGTGCTGATCGCAGGACCTTCGTCATCAGGAAAAACCACCACATGTAAACGGCTTAGTGTACAACTGGCCGTCAATGGCATCAAACCTATCGGCATCTCACTCGATGACTATTTCCTCGACCGTGAGCAGACACCGCGCGACGAGAAAGGAGAATACGACTTCGAGCACTTGCATGCCCTCAACCTACCTCTTTTCAATGAGCAACTCAATGCTCTTTTCCACGGAGAAGAGGTTGAACTACCTCGTTACGATTTCCCCACGGGCAAAAGTGTAAAGAGCGGCAAACGCCTCTCTCTCCACGACGATGAGGTGCTCGTGGTAGAAGGCATCCATGCCCTGAACCCAGAACTCACGGCTCAGATTCCCAATGAACAGATTTTCCGAGTTTATGCATCTGCTCTAACTACTATCCTTCTCGACAATCACAATTACGTGCCCACCACTGACAACCGACTATTACGACGTATTATCCGCGACCATAAATACCGCGGAGTATCCGCCTTACAGACTATCCGACGTTGGCCGAGCGTGCGTGCTGGAGAGAACAAGTGGATTTTTCCGTTCCAGGAAAATGCCGATGCAATGTTCAACACAGCTATGCTCTTCGAGCTTGCTGTCATTAAGAGTCAAGCTGAACCTTTACTGGAACAGGTTCCTGAGAACTGCGAAGAATATGCCGAGGCTTATCGTCTGCTGAAGTTCCTTCGTTATATCAAGCCCATCCCCGAAACACAGATTCCCCCGACCTCACTTCTTCGTGAATTTCTTGGAGGATCTTCTTTCGAATACTAGTTAACAGCAAACAAGCATACAATTCTGCCAATATTGTTAGGAATGATTATCAATCATACTATATCAAGGATAGGTCGTAACTTCATGTCGTTGTTGTTACTAACCCTTCTTGTACCTACACAGATACGGGCAGAAAAATTCGTATTTACTACCGCTTGGACGGCTCAAGCACAGTTTGCCGGCTATTACGTTGCATTGGAAAAAGGTTTCTATAAGCAGGCAGGACTCGACGTTGTCATCCAGCATCCCTCGCTTACCAGTTCAGCATTTTCCCGACTGCAAGGCGATGAGAGCGATGCCGCCATGTTCTCCATGATGTCTGCGATGGACTTTATCTCACAAGGCATACCCCTTGTCAATATTTTCCAAGACTCAATGAACAGCAGCAACATCCTTATTTCAAGGTGGAACACCAGTCCACAGAAGATGAAAGGCAAGAAGGTCGCTATATTTAACTCTGACCCCAACTATCTGGTGCTGATCATGAGTAAAAAGGAGCACATGAACTTTGAGTGGGTGAGATTTACCAGTCACATTAACCTCTTCCTATCAGGAGCTGTCGATGCCACGATGGCTGTCAGCTACAACGAATACCTTCAGTTACTGCAAGCAGGCTTTGCCTTGAAGGAAGACATGCTCTACCGTTTCAGTGAACACGGCTACAACATACAGGAAAATGGTGTTTATGTGAAGCGAGACTATTACCGCAGTCATCGTGAGGCATGCCGCAAGTTTGCAGAAGCCAGTCGCAAAGGATGGGAATGGGCAGCTAGTCACGTTGACGAGACATTAAAAATCGTGATGAGATATGTGCAGACATATAATGCACCTACTAATCGCGTGATGCAGAAGCTGATGCTGAAAGAGGTTCTGGATCTCCAACTCGATAGAGATTCGGGACGTCGGGAATTCCGTGTACGCCCTGATATGGTAGAGAAAGCTTGCCGACTGATGCTTGATTGTGGTATGCTACGAAGGGAAGTGACTTACAAAGAACTGATGGATCATGGAGCGGAAGAATCTCATTAAACTGCTACGCAGCTCATTGACGGCGCGCCTCAGCCTCTGGGTCATCGTCTTTGTAACAACAATCTTCATAGCTGCACTCAGTCTCACGTTCTCTGAGACGAAAGAGACTGTGAAGAATGAAGCACTCAGCAAGGCAACACTCGATCTGGAGAATATTGTTCTACAAATCGACAATACACTACACCAAGTGGAAGTTGGCGCAAATAATATGCTGAAAGTTATAGAACGGGATCTTGACAAACCCGATAAAATGTTCGACTACAGTCGCCAAATTCTAAAAAGCAATCCACAACTGACAGGCACAAGTATCTCATTCGAGCCTTTCTACTATCCAGAGAAAGGACGGTATTTCTCGTGCTACTCTTACAATAACGGCGACAGCATACAGACAGAACAGGAAGGTACTGACAATTACCAGTATCACTGCATGGACTGGTATCTGATCCCCAAACTTTTGAATAAGCCCTATTGGATAGAGCCTTTCATGGAGAATTCTGAAGAAGGCATTATTGTTAATGACATATTCACCTCGTTCAGTCAGCCCATCCATGACAAAAGAGGCAATATTGTAGGTACTTTTTCTGTTGACATATGCCTCAACTGGTTCTCAGAAACCATTTCCAAGACAAAGCCCTATCCCAACTCCTACAATATCTTATTAGGTAAAGGTGGTACTTTTCTTGTACATCCCGATAGTACAAAACTGTTTTATGAGACCATCTTTACACAAACACTTGAAACGCCAGACTCGGCCGTAACAGCCTTGGGCGAAGCGATGCTTGCTGGAGAAAGTGGCCATAAGATTATGAATATCGGAGGGGAAAGCTGCTATGTATTTTACAAGCCGTTCAAAAACACTGGCTGGAGCGTAGCTGTTGTCTGTCCTGAAAGGGACATCTACGCATCCCTCCGTAGTTTTGTCATCATCATGCAACTTATTGCCGCCATTGGCATTCTATTGTTGCTCTATTTCTGTTGGGCCATCGTGAGGATAAGTCTGAAACCACTTCGCAATCTTGTTCATTCTGCCAGTATGTTTGCAGAAGGACGGTTTGACTCAGAGGTGCCAGACAGTACTCGTCATGATGAGATTGGACAATTGCAACGTAGTTTCAGGACCATGCAGAAAGCGCTGAATGATCATGTAGAGGAAGTACGCCAGGAAACAGAGAGATTGGAGCAAAGCAATGTTGAACTGCTCGAGGCTTATAAGCAGACGAAGGAGGATGAGCGAGTCAAGAGCGCCATCCTTGAGAACATGACAGACAAGATGGAGAAACCCGTGGCTAACATCTCAGCCATTGCGCACACCATCTGCGAAGAACACCAAAGCCTATCGAACGACTATATGAGTTCGATGGTTGCCAAAATGCAAACTGATGCCGCCAAGGTGACCGAATTACTTGATGATCTCATCAGGTCGGCTGTCAATGTGAAAAACAACCAAAGACCAAACAATCATGAGTAATCCTATCAGACATATCCGCGAATCGCTCTCTCTACGGTTGAGTTTCAGTATTCTGGGGTTCACTGTAGGTGTTTTTGTCATATCCATCGGATTCCTGTTCTATAAGTCAAGAGCTGCTGTGCGACAGAGTGCCTTTGCTCAGGCAACAAAAGAGCTTGACAACACAGCCCTCCAAATTTCCGGCATCCTTCAAGAGGTAGAAACAGCGACAAACAATACCGATTGGCAAGTTCTCGAACACTTACAGCCAGACTCAGCCTATGCACTCTCAATACGGATTCTCGAACTGAACCCCAATCTCAATGGGTGTAGCATCGCTTTCGAGCCTTCCTTCTTTGAAGAACAAGGTAAATATTTCTCTGCTTATTCGGGCAATAACGAAGGACATATTGAGACCGAACAGGAGGGAAACGAAGAGTACAACTATTTCGAGATGGCCTGGTATAAGGAGCCGAAACAGAAAAAGCGAGCCTGTTGGATTGATCCTTTCCACGACTATGACAGCAGCAACGATGAGTTTGAAAAGGATATGATAGCCTCTTACTCCAAACCGCTTATCACGGCAGACGGGCGTTTCGTCGGTGTGATTTCTTCCGACCTTTCACAAAAAAGACTCTCAACGATCCTACGCCACGAAAATTTCTATCCAAATGCTTATAGTATACTGACTGGCACAAGCGGTAGAATCATCGCTGCTGGCAAAGACAATCCATCATTGGATGATCTGGAGCGTAAGGACTGTATCGTACTCAGTAAAGAACTTGGTAATACCGGATGGATGCTATACATTATCTGCCCTGAAGGAGATATCTTCAAAGGTTACAACCAACTTATATACATCATCATCAGTATCATTCTTTTCGGCCTGCTCTTAATGCTCATCTCTTGTTACGTGATTGTCAGCCATGCAGTCGATCCGATTCATCTGCTGGCAAAACAGACAGACGACATGGCAAACAGGAAGTTTAATGAGCGGATGCCACAATCCACCCGCATCGACTCCATTGGCAAATTGCAAAACAGCTTTGGGGCGATGCAAGAGTCCATTGCTGGATATGTGGAAGAACTGAAGCGAGTGAAAGCAGAAACGGAACATCGCAACCAAGACCTTCTTGCAGCCCAACGGCTAGCAGAAGAAGCAGACCACAACAAGATGGTATTCATACAAGATATCTCCCATCAGATTCGCACCCCACTGAATATTATCAGCGGATTTGCCCAAGTGTTACGCGACTCATTAGCCTATATGGACAAGCAGGAGATTGAAGAGATCACGGAAACCATGTTGCAGAACAGTGACGACATCACAACCATTGTGAGCCACCTCATGACCTCATCAGCATTAGAATCCAACAAACATATCAGTTGCAACGACGACGTCGCATGCTATAACATCTGTTGGGAAGTGGTAAAAATGATCCGACTCAAATATCCTGATACAGTAACACTCGGTGTGAAGAGCAGTGTGGATGAGGAATTGACAATCAAAACCAATAAGGAATGCCTGGTGAAAATTCTAAAGGAGTTATTGAACAATGCCAATAGATTCACACAGAGTGGAGAAATTATCATGGGCTGTGATATGGCGAATGCCAATATGGTGGCTTTCAGCGTCAGTGACACAGGGCCTGGAATCCCTGCTGCTGAGTCAGAACGTATTTTCACCAGGTTCTGTAAAATAGACAGTTTTACTGCTGGTCTTGGCTTAGGTCTTACACTAAGTCGACAACTGGCAAGACTATTAGGCGGTGATCTCAGGATCGACCCCTTATATTATAATGGTACACGCGTAGTGCTAACCTTACCGTTCAAAAGCCAGAACTGAATATTTATTGTAAACAAAGCGCATATTTGCAAGAATTTGCAGAAAAAACACCCTAAATATGCATTTTCTTTGCATTTCATTTGGCTTTTCCATCAAAAATAAATAATTTTGCGGCGAATTTCAAGAAATCCATTGCAAAGTTAGTAATAAACTAAATATAATTATGGCTGAAAAATTGGAAGTAAAGGAGTTGGACCAGGTTGTTGTCCGCTTCTCGGGTGACTCCGGTGATGGTATGCAGCTCGCCGGAAACATCTTCTCTACGGTCAGTGCCACCGTTGGTAACGGCATCTCGACATTCCCCGACTATCCCGCAGACATCCGTGCTCCGCAAGGTTCACTGACAGGTGTGTCTGGTTTCCAGGTTCACATCGGCGCAGGTAAGGTTTATACCCCTGGCGACAAGTGCGACGTGCTGGTAGCTATGAACGCAGCTGCGCTGAAGACGCAATATCGTTATGCAAAGCCCGGAGCAACGATCATCATCGATACCGACTCTTTTGGTCCCAAAGATCTGGAGAAGGCACAGTTCTCCACCCCCGACTACCTTGGCGAAATGGGTATTGATCCGGATCGCGTTATCCAATGTCCACTCACCACAATGGTAAAGGATTGTCTGGCTGATTCCGGTATGGATATGAAAGCCATGATGAAGTGCCGTAATATGTTTGCATTAGGCCTCGTATGCTGGCTCTTTGATCGTGACCTGAACCTTGTAGCAAACTTCCTTCGTGAAAAATTTGCTAAGAAGCCTGCCATAGCAGAGGCTAACATCAAAGTCATTCAAGCCGGTTACGACTACGGACACAACACTCACTCTTCGACAGTGAACGTTTACCGTGTAGAATCTAAAGAAAAGGTTCCTGGACGTTATATGGACATCACTGGAAATAAGGCCACGGCATACGGTTTCATAGCTGCTGCAGAAAAAGCCGGTCTGAAGCTTTACCTCGGTTCCTATCCTATCACACCTGCTACTGACGTGCTCCACGAACTGTCGAAGCACAAGTCATGCGGTGTGATTACTGTTCAGTGCGAAGACGAGATCAGTGGTTGTGCATCAGCCCTCGGTGCCTCATTTGCAGGAGCATTAGGCGTAACCTCGACCTCCGGTCCTGGTATTTGCCTGAAGAGCGAGGCCATGAATCTGGCTGTTATCATGGAATTGCCTCTGGTAGTGCTCGACGTTCAGCGTGGTGGCCCTGCAACAGGTCTCCCCACGAAGAGTGAGCAGACAGACCTGCTGCAAGCTCTCTTCGGTCGTAACGGTGAGAGTCCTATGCCTGTGATGGCCGCTACTAGTCCTACAGACTGCTTTGACGCAGCCTACCAGGCTTGTAAGATTGCGCTTGAGCACATGACACCCGTGGTACTTCTGACTGATGCTTTCGTGGCTAACGGCTCTGGTGCCTTCAAACTGCCTGAGATTGCCAAACTCGATCCCATTAATCCACCATATGTTCCAGAGGAACTGAAGGGTAAGTGGACACCGTATATGCGTGCTGAGAACGGCACCCGCTACTGGGCTGTTCCTGGTCGTGAAGGCTTCACGCACATCCTTGGAGGATTGGAGAAAGACTCTAATACAGGTGCCATCTCTACTAACCCAGAGAACCACGACCTGATGACTCGTCTGCGCCAGCAGAAGATCGCCAACATTCAGGTACCCGACCTTGAAGTTGATGGTGATGTGAACGATGCAGACCTGCTGGTTGTTGGTTTCGGCTCCACTTATGGTCATCTGCGCTCTGCGATGGATGAGCTCCGTGCCAAAGGCTATAAGGTGGCTCAGACTCATTTCAAATATCTGAACCCGCTGCCAAAGAACACTGCCGATGTACTTTCCAAGTATAAGAAAGTGGTAGTAGCAGAACAGAATATGGGACAGCTGGCTGGTTATCTACGCATGAAGGTCGATAACTTCGTACCTTATCAATTCAATCAGGTAAAGGGCCAGCCCTTCGTTGTTGAAGAATTAGTCAACGCATTCGAGGACATTTTAAAAAAGAAGTAAAGAGTTATGGAATATACAGCACAAGATTTCAAGAAAGGCCAGCCTCGTTGGTGCCCTGGTTGTGGCGACCACTTTTTCCTGGCTTCACTCCATAAGGCTATGGCCGAGATTGGCGTAGCCCCTGAGAACGTTGCAGTCATCTCTGGCATAGGCTGCTCCAGCCGTCTGCCCCACTATATGGCAACCTATGGCATGAATACTATTCACGGTCGTGCCGCAGCCATTGCTACTGGCGCCAAGGTGGCAAATCCCAATCTTACCGTCTGGCAAGTATCGGGTGATGGCGACGGACTGGCTATCGGTGGTAATCACTTTATCCATGCCAATCGTCGTAACATCGACCTCAACATGATCTTGCTCAACAATCGCATTTACGGTCTGACGAAGGGCCAGTACTCACCGACCTCTCCACGTGGCTTCGTCTCTAAGTCGAGTCCTTATGGTACAGTTGAGGATCCTTTCCGTCCAGCAGAACTTTGTTTCGGAGCCCGCGGACATTTCTTCGCCCGCTGTGTGGCTACGGATGCCAAGGGAACAGTTGAGGTTCTGAAGGCCGCCTACGAGCACAAGGGAGCATCTGTCACAGAGGTTCTGCAGAACTGCGTCATCTTCAATGACCACTGTCACGATGTGGTTTATAACAACGAGGGACGTAAGAAGAACGCCATCTATGTACGACACGGAGAAAAACTCGTGTTCGGCGAGAACAATGAATTTGGACTCGTCCAGCAGGGTTTCGGTCTGAAAGTAGTAGAGATTGGAAAGGACGGTTATACACTCGACGACGTTCTCGTTCACGATGCCCACTGCGAGGACAACACCTTACAACTTAAACTCGCCTTAATGGGCAATAACGATGGCTTCCCCATCGCCCTTGGAGTCATCCGAGATGTAGAAGCCCCGACTTACAATGATGCTGTCTATGCTCAGGTAGAAGAAGTCTCGGGCATGAAGAAATATCACAATTTCACAGAACTCCTTGAGACCAATGATATCTGGGAAGTGAAATAATCAGAAAATGACGCCTTCTATTGAAAGCGTCATTTTTCATTTCTCAACCACTATTTGCAAAGTCCACTTGACAATCATCCCCGAGGTTTTCCGCCTTAGGGATGATTTGTGTAATTATACACTCATTATTCAAGATAATTAAGAATTAAGAGATAATTGTTCAGAAAAAGAATTCGTAATTTTGCGCTGATTTTCTGAGAACTCATTAAACTAAAGACATATATGTTTCATATTTACGAAGGCTTCCATCTGGTAGAGACGTACCATAAGGTTCGCCACCAGCGGAAGTATCATCCAGAAGACAGCATCAAGCGTGCTATTAAAATTGCCCTTGTGGCCATTGTTACTCTCCTACTTTGGAACATGCCTGCCGAATGGTATGGCATCCAGAACCTGACCGTCATTCAGCAGCGCATCATCGCTATCTTTGCGTTTGCCACACTGATGTGGATTCTCGAAATCGTTTCTTCATGGGCTACGTCGGTAGCCATCATCGTACTGATGCTCCTATTCTGTACAGACAGTGGCATCCTACCGATGGTGAACGAAGAGGAAGTAGGTAAACTCTTATCTTATAAAGGTGTAATGGCAACGTTTGCCGACCCCGTTATCATGCTCTTCATTGGTGGTTTCGTGCTGGCCATTGCCGCTACGAAAACCGGCCTTGATGCACAGTTAGCCAAGGTGCTGTTGAAACCCTTCGGAACGAGGAGCGAGATGGTGTTACTCGGTTTCCTGCTCATCACAGGCTTGTTCTCTATGTTCGTATCAAACACAGCCACTGCTGCCATGATGCTGACATTCCTTACCCCTGTGTTCCACCAACTGCCGCCTGAAGGCAAAGGCCGTATCTCACTGGCTATGTCTATCCCTGTTGCAGCTAACCTTGGTGGTATGGGTACGCCTATCGGAACACCTCCTAACACCATTGCCCTGAAATACCTGAACGATCCCGAGGGTCTGAACCTCGGCCTCGGCTTTGGCCAGTGGATGATGTTCATGTTCCCATTGGTGCTCATCCTGCTATTCATCAGCTGGCGTATTCTTCTGAAGACATTCCCCTTTACCCAGAAGCGTATCGAATTGAACATTGAAGGCGGTATGAAGAAAGGGTTCCACTCTTGGGTGGTCATCATAACCTTCTTTGTTACGGTAGCCCTCTGGTTGCTCGACCGTGTGACAGGTATCAATTCATATACCGTAGCCATGATTCCGTTTATGGTGTTTGCACTCACAGGTGTCATCAACAAGCGCGACTTGGAGCAGATTAACTGGAGTGTCATCTGGATGGTAGCCGGTGGCTTCGCCCTCGGCTATGGTCTGAATGCCTCAGGTTTGGCAGCCAATGCCGTTGAGAGTATTCCTTTCGGAGAGTTCTCGCCCCTGCTCATTCTGCTGATGGGTGGTGCCATCTGCTACTTGCTGTCAAACTTTATCTCGAACTCAGCAACAGCAGCCCTGCTGATGCCTATTCTGGCTATTGTTTGTGGCGCTATGGGCGACAAGCTCGATCCGATTGGCGGTACACCTACCGTCCTGATTGGTGTGGCCATCGCTGCTTCTTCAGCTATGATCCTGCCAATCTCCACCCCACCGAATGCTTTGGCCTTCGCCACAGGCTATGTCAAGCAGAACGATATGGCAAAGATGGGTATCATCATGGGTGTCATCTCGATGTTGCTCGGATTCGGCCTGGTCTATCTGATGGGAACATTAAAACTGATATAAAACGAATCATCCCCGCCAATTAGCGGGGATGATTCGTTTTAATATTTAAAGCTACTGCCTCCTACGAACTCTCGCATGATACTCGTAGGAGGTATTTCTTGGTCGCTAATAGGTATGAAGTAATGGATAAACTTCAGCAATCGGTGAGCCTCGGCGTACTCTGGACAGTTCTTCGGTACCGATGAGAGAATAAGTTCGGCATGGGTGCGAAGTACAGCAAATTCTATGTTAAGTGCCGAGTTGAACATCACGTCGGCCGTCTCCTGGAAGGGGAATATCCATAAATCTTCAGCCTCACAGACGTTCTTCCACTGACTAATCGTCTCACGAGCCGTGAATGCCCCCTTGTTGTAATCACGGATGATGCGGCGCAACAGACGGTTGTCCTGTGTGGGAATCCAGTTATGATCGTCGAGTGAGATACTGGTAAGGGCTGAAATATAAATCTTGTACTTCAGTTCGTCAGCCACACTCTTCGTCAGCAAAGGATTCAAGGCATGAATACCCTCAATAATAAGCACACTATCACTGGAGAGATGGAGTTTCTTGCCATTATACTCACGCTTGCCTGTCACAAAGTTATACTCAGGTATTTCTACTGTCTCACCATTCATCAGACGAGACAGATGGTCACCCAACAGTTTATAATCGACAGCCTCAACATTATCAAAATCATACTGGCCATTGGGCAGTTTAGGCGTATCTACACGGTTTACGAAATAATCGTCGGTAGAAAATGAGAGCGGGCGCAAACCACAAGCCAGTAACTGAACGGAAAGTCGTTTGCAGAACGTCGATTTACCTGAACTCGAAGGACCAGTAATAAGTACGAGCCGGATAGGATTCTTCCCACGATGGAAACGCTCGTCGATATCCTCGGCTATCTTCACAATCTTCTTCTCCTGTAAGGCCTCACTCACCTGAATCAGTTCTGAGGCATAGCCTTTCTGAATAGCTTTATTCACATCTCCCGCGTTTGAAAGGCGCATGATGATATCCCAGTGCACTTTCTCGGCAAACACCTCAAACGTACGAGGCTGATCCACTTTCTCAGCAAGTATCGTCGGATTGTTCTTATCGGGCACACGAAGCAATAGTCCGTCCTGATATCGTTCCAGTCCCCAGACCTTCAGATAACCAGCCGAAGGCACGAGCGGCCCATAATAGTAATCGACAGTATCGCCAAGTGTGTAATAGTCGGAATAGACCTGTCCGCTGGTTTCCAACAGTTTCACCTTATCCATAAAGCCTCTCTCTCTGAACACGCGGATTGCCTCTTCTGTTGTAGCCTCCGTACGACGGAAAGGCATATCGGCAT
The DNA here is from genome assembly GCA_900315035.1 of uncultured Prevotella sp. GTDB lineage: Bacteria > Bacteroidota > Bacteroidia > Bacteroidales > Bacteroidaceae > Prevotella. The sequence continues at coordinate 2,119 of OMXO01000027.1, read as the reverse complement.
CGATAACCTCTTGCATACGATGGCAGATAGCCTGAACGTCATCATCGGTAAAGGGATCACCCGCACGTTTTCTGAAATTACAATAGTACCCGCGCGATAATGGATGTTCAATGAACAACTTACTGCCAGGGAAGCAATCTGTGACTGCCTTATAAAGCACAAAACAGAGTGAGCGCACATAGACCCGATGCCCTGAGCCATCACAAGCATCAAGGAACTCTACGTCACGATTTTGGAACAAGCGGTATTTCAATCCCTGAGAGGCATTGTTTACCTTCGCAGAAACTACGGGATATGGCATTTTCAGGTCATCAGCAAACCCCTGCCATACATCTACCAAAGAGCATCCTTCAGGGAAACTCTTCGTTTTACCGTTATTTTTGCAGCGTACTTGCAGCATAGGTTTTAGCGCTTTTCAGCTATTTTTCGGAAGCTCTGCAGTTTCTCACCGAAACAGAGGTCACCACAGTCACCGAAACCTGGTACAATATATTTCTGCTCGTTCATGCCCTGATCGATAGAGGCACACCAGATGGTAGAGTTTTCAGGGAGCGCTTCCTTCACGACCTCAATACCTTCTGGAGCGGCAATCACACAACAGACATGAATCTTCTTCGGTTTACCCGACATAAGCAAGGCCTCGATAGCAGCTGCCATGGAACCGCCTGTAGCCAACATCGGATCGGCGATAATCAGAGTCTTACCCTTTACACTGGGCGCAGCGATATAATCGGCCTGGATACCCACTTCAGTATGCTCGCGATTTATATACATACGGAAAGCAGATACATAGGCATTGTCAGCCCTATCGAAGATATTCAGAAAGCCCTGATGGAATGGCAACCCGGCACGCAAGACAGTGCCCAGTACAATATCATCCTTCGGCAGGGGAATCTCAAGTGACCCAAGGGGTGTCGTCACCGTCTTAGGTTTGTATTCAAGGGTCTTGGATACTTCATAAGCCATCAGTTCACCGATACGCTCTACATTATGACGAAAAGTGAGACGGTTCTTCTGATAATTCTTGTCACGCAACTCAGACATGTACTGGTTGATAATACTGTTTTGTTCGTTAAAGTTAATTACTTCCATAGGTCAAAATGATGTTTTTGCCTGCAAAGTTAATAAATCCCATTTGTTTTTTGTCAAGTCAAAATGACAAAAGTATCGTATCACTGTCTATTTTTAACTTCTTTAACCTAAAAAAGACTTAACGCTGCCCAATAATTGTCAATTGCGGATGGCGAATTCTGAAGAAATTAGTAACTTTGCAGCGCAATTTTAAATTGCGCGGCTAGTAAGGCCAAATAATAACTGGGATAATATTCACAACTTAAAATTAATTAGTAATATGGCAAAGTTAGATTTGACTCAGTATGGCATCACCGGTTCAACCGTGATTGCTCACAATCCATCTTATGAGTACCTCTTCGCAGAGGAGACAAAGGCAGGCCTCGAGGGTTTCGACAAGGGCGTAAACACCGAGCTCAATGCTGTTAACGTAATGACAGGTATCTATACCGGCCGTTCACCTAAGGACAAGTACATCGTGAAGGATGCACAGAGCGAGGATAAGGTATGGTGGACAACTGAGGAGTACAAGAACGACAACCACCCCATGAGCGAGGAGGTTTGGGCAAAGGTTAAGGAGATTGCCATCAAGGAGCTCTGCAACAAGGAGCTTTATGTCGTTGACGCTTTCTGCGGTGCTAACGCTGCTACACGTCTGAGCGTTCGCTTCATCGTGGAGGTTGCTTGGCAGGCACACTTCGTAAAGAACATGTTTATCCAGCCTACAGCTGAGGAGCTGGAGTCGTTTGAGCCTAACTTCGTAATCTATAACGCTTCTAAGGCAAAGGTTGAGAACTACAAGGAGCTGGGTCTGAACTCAGAGACTTGCGTTGCCTTCAACACCACAAGCCGCGAGCAGTGCATCATCAACACCTGGTACGGTGGTGAGATGAAGAAGGGTATGTTCTCTATGCAGAATTACTATCTGCCTCTGCAGGGTATCGCTTCAATGCACTGCTCTGCTAACACCGATATGGAGGGTAAGAACACCGCTATCTTCTTCGGTCTGTCTGGTACAGGTAAGACCACTCTTTCTACCGATCCGAAG
>OMXO01000036.1 GCA_900315035.1 uncultured Prevotella sp. | reverse complement strand
CAACGATGTCAGGAAGACTGTCAACTTGTTCAGTAAAACGACTGTCAACCACATCAGGAAATAAGCAAAAAACTGTCAACCAAAATTAGGAAAAGACACACGGACAATGACAAATGACAAAATGACAAAACCCTAAATTCGTTGTTCACAAAAAGGTGACATAAGAATTTTATATTATATATAATATAATTATTAATTAATAGATTATTCGTCATTTTTATTTTTATGTTTTGTCATTTTGTCATTTGTCATTTGTCATGGCACACAAAAAAATATTTTGAGAAAAGTTCCGCTATTTGCTGGAATTTTACTATCTTTGCCAAAAAGTTAGGAATATGGAAGATTCAGCATTAAACAGATACCTCGACGAGATAGGTAAAGGACAGTTACTCTCTGACGAGGAGGAACGGGCACTCTCAGCCCGCATTCTTCAGGGCGATCAGCGGGCACTCTCGAAACTGGTGGAAGCCAACCTGCGCTTTGTGGTAACCATTGCGCGTCAATATAAAGGGCAGGGGCTCTCGATGGAAGACCTGGTGAGCGAGGGTAATCTCGGACTGATGAAGGCTGCTGGACGCTTCGATGCCACGAAAGGTGTGCGCTTCGTGAACTATGCCGTCGTACACGTGCGCCAGGCGATTGAGAAGGCCATCGAACAGCAGACAGGGCTTTATAAGGTACCCAAGGACGTGAAGGACGAGATCACGGCGCGCCAGCAGAGCATGCCGTTGTCGGTGGATGCACCTTTAGGTCATCGCGCCAACTTGAGTCTGCTCTCGGTGCTCGTGAACCGTGATGCGCCACTGGCCGATGAGCGTATCCACTCTGAAGCCATCGAAGATGCTGTGGAATTTGCGCTTGGATCGCTCGATGCACGTGAAAGTAGAGTGGTGAACGCTTTCTACGGTATCGGCCAGGAACACGAGACGATGGCGGAAATAGCCGAAGATATGGATTTGAAGCGGGAGCGTGTCAGGCAGATTCGCGACAAGGCCATCAGAAAACTACGGAAAGCCTATAAGCGACATCTCAAATTGAGTTTTAAGTGAGTCCCCCAAAGGCTCACTTACTCTTGATATAAATCAAGAAATTTAAAATCAAGCACACATTATTATATTAATATTGTCTGAATTTGGAAATAAATTGTTAACTTTGCAAACAAGAAGAATATAAGCGAATATAAGACTTCTATTAAACCAAATAAATAACCATTAAAAGTTTCAATTATGAAATCAAATTTTAAAATGATGGCCCTTTTTGTGGCTACTTTGGGCATAGCATCATGCTCAAAAACCGATTTGTATGACGAAGGTGCAAAACAAGCCTATGAGCAGGCTCAGGAGCAGGCTCAGCAGGAGGCTCAGCAGGAAAAAGCTGCTGATGAGTACAAGGACAAATTCGTAGAGACCTACGGAGAGATCGATCCTAACCAGTCATGGGACTTCAGCACTGGTGACGAGTATTTCAACATTCCTTCTGGTTCTAAGGCTGGATCTAGAGGTGAGGCTGTTTCTTACACAATGACCAAGAGCGAGGATTACTATGAAATCCAGGATGCTACACTCGAAAAGATGGGCGAAGTATTTGAAGAAGGTGAAGACAACCGTGCATTAGGTAAGCCTTTTGCTATGACCGTTCCTGGCAACAAATTTACCATCATGCCTATCTTCATGGGTCAGTCTGGCGGTGACTTCGATCTCTATATGCACGTTGACGGTGTAGGCGAAATCCTCGTTTGGAGAAAATGGGAGGATATGCAGGCAAAATTCAATGGCAGCAACACATGGAAGGATCTTTATGAGGAAAAGAGAATAAACACTGGCACATGGCTTTTCCCGAATTATGAATATATTCGCCAATCTACCACAAATGGTTACAATACGGTTGGTGCTTCTGCTATCCGTTCAAAGTACTTTACCTTTGAAGGTCTTCCTGAGGGTGCAACCATGTACTTCTACCTGAAGATTACTTCTGCTGCCAGTGGCTATAACACAACAGGTCAGTCTCTTGGTTCTGTTAACAACTTTATGCGTGAGTACCAGTTCGGTCCCAACGATCTGAAGCCCCAGAACCTGCCTGGTGATGTAACGAATCCAGAGGTTAAGATTATCGGTTGTGAGGATGCCAGCAATCCCAATACGACCGACAACGACTTCAACGACGTTGTGTTCATGATTTATGGTGAGCCTTACGTTCCCCAGTCATTCGAGGTTAAGGATCTTGAGAAGGTTGTTAAGAAGCGCTATATGATTGAGGATCTCGGTTCAAAGGATGATATCGACTTCAACGATATCGTAGTTGACGTTGTCAGCACTTATACTTATACGCAGACCACCAGTAACTCTGGTATCGTTACTTACGGTCCAGAAACCCTGAAGAGCCGCAAGGCTGAGATCAAGGCTCTCGGTGGTACACTCGACTTCGAGTTGAATATCGGTGGTAAGAAGTGGAAGAAGAGCGACGAGTTTGATGCTACAGTGATGTACAATACTGATCCTATTGACTACAACTTGGTACTCGCTGAGCTCAAATTGCCTCTGACATTTGATCCCGCTACTAACAACATCTCTGTGACTGTTTACCAGAAGGATAGCGACAAGGTTTCTGCAGAGGTGAACTTCCCTGCTAGCGGTACTACTCCTATGATTATTGCATTTAATTCATATGTACAGTGGTCTAAGGAGCGTGTACGTTTCCCATTTGAGGATTATGTAAACAAGTAAGAATTCCACTTTTAGACGATACAAAAATGAAAAGGGAGGTGTCCGTAAGGATGCCTCCCTTTATGATGGGCAAAAAAATAAGGCAACTTTATTAAAGAGTTGCCTTACTGAGTATTATAGAGAGTATTAATAACTTCTGGCGATAATCACACGCGCCTTGCTAGGTTTGCCGCTGACCATATCTACACCAGGTGTCTGCTCAACGCCGAAGGGCACGCAACGAATCGTGGCTTGTGTCTCTTCCTTGATCTTAGCCTCGGTCTCGGCTGTGCCGTCCCAGTGGCAGAGGAAGAAACCGCCGTCTTTCACGCGCTCCTTGAACTCCTCGTAGTTATCGCACTCGTAGATGTGGGCATCGCGATAAGCCTTGGCCTTCTCGAAGATGTTCTTCTGGATATCCACGAGCAACTGCTCAACGTATTCCACAATACCATCTACAGGGCGCGTCTCCTTCTCGAGTGTGTCGCGACGCATCACCTCGATGGTGCCGTTCTCGAGATCGCGGGCACCCATCACCAGACGTACGGGAACACCCTTCAACTCATAGTCGGCAAACTTGAAGCCAGGACGCTTGTTGTCGGCATCGTCGTACTTCACGGTGATACCAGCCTTGCGCAGTTCCTCGATGACAGGTGTCAGGCGCTCAGTGATATGCACGAGGTCGTCGCCCTTGGAGATAGGAATAATCACTACCTGAATCGGAGCGAGCTTCGGAGGCAGCACCAGACCGTTGTCGTCGGAGTGGGTCATGATGAGGGCACCGATCAGACGGGTAGAAACGCCCCATGAGGTAGCCCATACATATTCAGGCTTGTTGTCTTTGTTCAGATAGGTCACCTCGAAAGCCTTGGCAAAGTTCTGTCCGAGGAAGTGGGAGGTTCCGCTCTGCAGAGCCTTACCGTCCTGCATCATAGCCTCGATGGTGTAAGTGTCGAGAGCACCGGCGAAACGCTCAGTCTCGCTCTTCACGCCCTGGATCACAGGCACAGCCATCCACTCTTCGGCAAACTTGGCATAGACCTTCAGCATCTTCTGTGCTTCCTCTTCGGCCTCCTCACGGGTAGCATGAGCGGTATGCCCCTCCTGCCACAGGAACTCAGAGGTACGGAGGAAAGGACGGGTGCGCATCTCCCAGCGCATCACGTTACACCACTGGTTGCACATCAGGGGCAGGTCGCGCCATGAGTGAATCCAGTTCTTATACGTGTTCCAGATGATGGTCTCAGAGGTAGGACGCACGATGAGTTCTTCTTCGAGCTTGGCAGCGGGATCGACCTCGACACCGCTCTTATCCTCCTTGGCGCGCAGACGGTAATGGGTTACCACGGCACACTCCTTGGCAAAACCCTCGACGTGCTCGGCCTCGCGGCTCAGGAACGATTTCGGAATCAGCAAGGGGAAGTAGGCATTCTGAGCGCCAGTCTCCTTAAACATCTTGTCAAGCTGCTGCTGCATCTTCTCCCAGATAGCATAGCCATAAGGCTTGATCACCATACATCCGCGTACGGCAGACTGCTCTGCCATATCGGCCTTTACAACCAGATCATTGAACCACTGGCTGTAATTATCGGCTCTCTTTGTTAAATCTTTTAATTCTTTAGCCATTTTTTTATCTCAATTAATCGAATTTGAGTGCAAAATTACATAAAAAATGCGAAACGCGCATACATTATTATAAATTAATTACTATCTTTGCACCCAAAAATAAGGTTTAACGTTTTAAAATAACAAGAATTATGAAAAGTTTAAAGTCAATTTGCGTAGCCCTTTGCGCAGCATTGGTGCTCGCAGGATGTGGAATGAGTAAGACAGGTCAGGGTGCCCTCATCGGTGGTGGTGGCGGTGCAGCCCTTGGTGCTATTATAGGTGCACTGGCTGGTAACGCTGCTATCGGTACTGCTATCGGTGGTGCAGTAGGTGCAGGTGCCGGTGCTATCATCGGTAAGAAGATGGACAAGGCCAAGAAGGAGGCCGAGGCTATCCAGAATGCCCAGGTGGAAGAGGTGAAGGACTCAAATGGTCTGGACGCCGTGAAGGTGACCTTCGACTCTGGTATCTTGTTTAGTACTGGTAAATCAACACTGACGGCGACCTCCAAGTCATCGTTGCAGGAACTGGCTAATGTGCTGAAGAACAACAACGATTGCGATGTGGCTATTCAGGGTTACACCGACAATCAGGGCTGGAAGAACTCTACAGCCGAGCAGAGTGCCCAGAAGAATAAGGCGCTCTCACTGGATCGTGCTGCTGCCGTTTCTGCTTATCTGCAGAGTCTGAGCGTTCCTACATCTCAGATCAAGAGTGTAGAGGGCTTCGGCGAGGCAAATCCCGTAGCATCTAACGCTACCAAGGACGGTCAGGCTCAGAACCGCCGTGTGGAGGTTTACATGTATGCTTCTCAGAAGATGATTCAGGAGGCTAACGCACAGGCTGGCAATTAATCGTGAAACTGATCTTCCGACTGATCAAGAACACATTGAAATGGATAGTGGCGGCATTTTTTGCCTCCACTATTCTTTCAGTTGTAGCCCTGCGTTTCATACCCGTCTATGTGACGCCGCTGATGTTTATCCGCAGTTATCAGCAACTGACGGGCGATGATGAGTTCAAGTGGTGCCACACATGGGTGCCCCTGAAGAAGATGTCGCCCAGTCTGCCCGTAGCCGTCATCGCCAGCGAGGATGCCAAGTTCCTCAGTCATCATGGCTTCGATTATCAGGCTATTGAGCATGCCGCCAAACGTAATCGCGAACACCCTGAAAAACGCAAACTCGGTGCCTCAACCATCTCTCAGCAGACTGCCAAGAACGTGTTTCTATGGCCTGGTCGCTCGTGGGTGCGTAAAGGTTTCGAAGTCTATTTTACCACACTGATTGAAATGATGTGGAGCAAGGAGCGCATCATGGAGGTCTATCTCAACTCTATCGAGATGGGTAATGGCATCTATGGGGCACAGGCTGTGGCCGAAGAGCACTTCGACACCGATGCCTCTGAACTCTCGCGCGCCCAGTGTGCACTTATTGCAGCCACGCTGCCGAATCCACGTAAATTCTCGAGTAAACACCCTTCAGCCTATATGCTGAAGCGGCAGGCACGTATCTTGCGTGAGATGCGCTACGTGCCGAAATTCCCTACTAACGAGTAAGTTCCCAGAAAGCAACTGCTGCCGCAGCCGCTACATTCAGCGAATCGACCTGATGTTTCATCGGGATGCGCACCACATAGTCGGCCTCGGCAATTGTCTGCTGGGGAAGGCCGTCGCCCTCTGTACCCATTATGATAGCGAGCCGTTCTTCTGCCTTCAGTCTTGGATCATCGAGACTGACGGAGTCGTCTGTCAGTGCCATCGCTGCAGTCTTGAAGCCTAAGTCGTGGAGCATAGAGTAGGTGTCGAGCCATGTCCAGGGAACTAAGAACACGCAGCCCATCGACACTCTGACAGCACGACGGTTCAGAGGGTCACAACTCGTAGGTGTGAGCAGGACAGCATCGATGTCCAGTGCTGCCGCAGAACGGAATATAGCCCCGATGTTCGTCGTATCTACCACACCGTCGATGACAACGATTCTGCGTGCATCGCGACATACTTCTGCCACCGTCTTAGGCTGTGGCCTTCTCATCGCACAGAGCACACCACGCGTCAACGTGTAGCCCGTCAATTGGCTCAGCAGTTCACGTTCGCCTGTATAGACAGGGATATCCTGACATCGAGCCACGATATCTGCTGCATCGCCACTGATATGTTTCCTTTCGCAGAGCAGCGCCGTAGGCTCGTAGCCAGCACTGAGTGCCACCCTGATAACCTTCGGACTCTCAGCGATAAACATGCCCTGCTCAGCGTTCAGCCTGTTGCGCAACTGCGCCTCAGTAAGCTTGCTGAACACCTGTACCTCGGGCTGTTCCAACGATGTAATCTCAATCACGCTTCCCATATCGCTGTTGACATCAGATGAACAGACTACTTATCTGGAAGATAGCTGCTGAGACGAGCCAGGCTACAGCGGTGGTATAGCCTGCTGCGAAGAGTGCCCAGCGCCAGGAACCCGTCTCACCCTTGATGGCGGCAATCGTCGCGATACAGGGGAAGTAGAGCAAAATGAATATCAGGTAGGCATAGGCCGAGAGCGGACTGATGCCTTCTTTCTCCATTGCCTGGCGCAGAACCGTATATTTCGACGAGTCTTCGCTGAAATCATCATCGTCGCCGAAGGAATCGTCGCCAGAATAAAGCACACCGATGGTAGAAGCCACAATCTCCTTGGCACCGACACCTGCCAGGAGCGACACGTCAAGTTTCCAGTTAAAGCCCTGAGGCATGAATATCGGTTCGATGGCCTTACCCATGCGCCCAATATAACTCTGTTCCTGCTGAGCCTGCGGTTCGAGTTCGTCGTGATGTGGATAATACCCCAGTGCCCAGACAATAATAGAGGCCACGAGGATGATGCCTCCCATCTTCTTCAGATAGGCCTTGCCTTTCTCCCAGGTGTGGCGCCAAATAGACTTCGGCGTGGGCCAGCGATAAGGTGGCAACTCCATCACGAAGGGGGTATCTTCGCCCTTGATGACGAGTGAGGAGAAGATCTTACTGACGATGACAGACACGAGGATGCCGATGGCATAGAGCGACAGTAGTACCCACGAACGATACTGCAACGTGAAGAACGTGCCGGCAATCATGATATAGATAGGCAGACGTGCCGAACAACTCATAAAGGGCAGAATCATCATCGTGATGATACGTGAGCGGCGACTCTCGATCGTACGGGTAGCCATCACGGCGGGCACGTTACAGCCAAAGCCCATGATCAGGGGGATGAACGACTTGCCGTGAAGTCCCATCTTGTGCATCAGTTTATCCATGATAAAGGCAGCACGCGCCATATAGCCCGAATCCTCCATCAGCGAGATAAAGAAGTAGAGAATGAGAATCTGAGGGAGGAAGACGATGACAGAGCCCACACCACCGATCACACCATCGATGAGCATCGCCTTGAGCGGTCCGTCTGCCATCGACTCTCCGATACGGTCGCCTATCCATGCTACCAGAGCCTCGATCCAGTCCATAGGATATTGTCCTAAGGAGAAGGTGGTCTCGAACATGATGAAGAGCAACAGGAAGAAGATGGGGAATCCGAAATACTTATGCGAGAGCACATTGTCGATGAGGTGCGTCGTCTTATAGGTATCTACCTTGGTTCCCGTCTTGAATCGGGCCTCCTTCAGTGCACCGTGAATAAAACCGTATTTGGCATCCATGATAGCCGTCTCGGAGTCGTTGCCCGTCTCTTCCTTCACACGTGCCGAAGCCTTATCGCGCTCCGTCGTCAGTTTGTGGAAATCGTCGAGACGGTTCTCTCCAGCCATGTGATGGCCCAGATAGTCGAGCACCTGACTGTCGTGTTCCAGCAGTTTCAGGGCGAGGAATCGGGTAGAGTAGTGCTGACGGATATGCTCGTCGGCCTTCAGGTATTTCTGGATATAGGCGATGCCCGATTCAATCTCGTGGCCATAGTTGATATGCAAGTGACGCGAGAACTTGCTGGTGCCCTCATACACCTGAATGACGGCCTTGAAGAGTTCCTTCACGCCTTCGCCGCTTTTAAAGGATGTCGGTATCATCGGGATACCAAACAGCGTACTGAGTGTGTCGAGTTTCACCTGATCGCCACGACGCTCAAATTCGTCGTACATGTTCAGGGCGCACACCATGCGGATGTTCATATCTACCAACTGCGTCGTGAGATAGAGGTTGCGCTCGAGGTTCGAGGCATCGATGACGTTGATAACCACATCGGGCATCTTCTCCGTCAGATGTTCCCTGACATATAGTTCCTCGGGTGAGTAGCAGGAGAGTGAATAAGTACCTGGTAAGTCTGTCAGATTAAACTCATAGCCGAACATCGATGCATGGGCCTCTGTGGCATCGACAGTAACGCCAGAGTAGTTGCCCACATGCTCATGGGCACCTGAAGCATAGTTGAACAGCGAGGTCTTGCCACAGTTGGGATTACCCACGAGTGCCACATTGATGACGCGGCGCTCTTTCATCGCCTCGTGACGGATATAGTCGTCCTCATGACGATTACCGTCGGACATATTAAAAGTTGTTGATTCGAGAGGGGTGTCAGCCGATACTACCTCGATATTATCAGCCTCCTGATGACGGAGCGACACCTCGTACCCCATCAACTTATACTTCACAGGATCCTGGAGCGGTGCATTGAGCAACACCTCTACCTCTTTGCCCTTGATGAAGCCCATCTCGATGATGCGCTTGCGGAAGCCACCATGACCCAGTACCTTGACAATAATACCTTTCTCACCAGTCTTCAGTTCTGACAGTTTCATACTTTTTACCAATTTTGCTGCAAAGATACGAAAAAAAACTTGCAACCCGGTTGCAACGGCCTGCAAGTTTTCTAAAATACCTATTTATGATGATACTTTAAGCCTCGGTCTCGAAGTAATTCTCGAGCTCCTCACGCACGGAACCATCGTGATTAGACATATCCCTGATGATACGTCCTTTCTCCAGAAGCGTGATGCGGGTGGAGATGTCGATGGTATGCTGCAGGTTATGACTCGAGATCAGAATCGTGGCACCCGTCTGCTGCTGATAAGCCGTCAGCTCGTGCTTCAGGATATTCTGACTTGAGGGATCGAGGAAGTTGAAGGGCTCGTCGAGAATCACCAGCTTCGGTTTGTTGAAGAGTGCCGAGATGATGCCTACCTTCTGCTTGTTACCAGCCGAGAGGTTACGAATGAGTTTCTTCTGTCCGAAAATCTCTCCGCCAGCGAGGCGCTCAAAATCCTTCAGGCGCTCATCGACCTGCTCCTGCGTCATATCAGTAATCTTGCCGATAAAGGCGAAATACTCCTCGGGTGTCAGGAAGTCGATGAGGAATCCCTCGTCGATATAGGCGCCTGTAGCAGCCTTCCATTGCTCTGACTCTGCAGGATTGATGCCGTCGAGAGCCACCTGACCTTCATCGGGCTTCAGCAGATCGAGCAGCATGCGGAAGAGTGTGGTCTTACCCGCACCGTTGTTTCCTACCAGTCCGAGGATGTCGCCATCATTGATAGTCAACTCCGGGATATCACAGGCGAGAGTCTCGCCGAAAGCCTTCTTCAAATTGCTTATCGTAATCATACAATACCTTTTCCGTGACAGTTCTTGAACTTCTTACCAGAGCCACAGGGACAGGGATCATTACGTCCGGGCAACTTATCCTTCATAATCGGGGTACGGGGTTGCTGGGCACGTGTGTCCTGCTGGGCTGCAGCCTGCTGGTTCTTATCTACGAGTTGTTCTTCTCCGACGTTCTGCTTGCTTTCAACATACTGCTGGCGCTGGGTGCGCTGCTCGGGGGCAGCCTCCTGCACCTGCTGCATCTCAGGAATCTGAGCACGCGTCAGGATCGAGCAGATACGGTTGTACATCTCATTGATCATATCATCCCAGACCTTTGCACTCTCCAATTTGAAGATGAGCAACGGGTCTTTCTGCTCGTAAGAGGCGTTCTGTACAGAGTGCTTCAATTCGTCGAGCTGGCGCAGGTTCTCCTTCCACGAGTCGTCGATGATATGGAGCAGGATGCTCTTCTCAAACTCCTTCACCACCGTCTTCGACTCACTCTCGTAAGCCTCCTTGAGGTTACAGGGGATATTATACATGCGGCGGCCATCTGTCAGAGGCACCATGATGCGCTCATAGAGCTGTCCCTGATTCTCATATACCTGTTTGATGATGGGGTTAGCCACCGTCTGGATGCGCTCTGTGCGACGATTGAAGTTGCCGATGGCAGCCTGGAAGGCATTCTCCGTCAGTTCCTCGCGAGGCTGATTGATAAACTCTTCGTTGGTGAAAGGTACTTCCATCGAGAGCACGTGGAGGAACTCCTCCTTCACACCCTGATAGTCGCCTGCGTTCTCGATGATATTCACCACACGGTCCCAGATGATGTTGGCGATATCCATACCGATACGCTCACCCATGAGGGCGTGACGGCGCTTCTCGTAGATCACGGTACGCTGCTTATTCATCACGTCGTCGTACTCAATCAGACGCTTACGGATACCGAAGTTGTTCTCCTCAACCTTCTTCTGGGCGCGCTCGATGCTCTTCGAGATCATCGGACTCTCAATCATCTCACCGTCCTTGAAGCCGAGTTTATCCATCACATTGGCGATACGCTCAGAGGCGAACAGACGCATCAGCTTGTCTTCGAGTGACACGAAGAATACAGATGAACCCGGGTCACCCTGACGACCTGCACGTCCACGCAACTGGCGATCGACGCGACGGCTCTCATGGCGCTCTGTACCGATGATGGCAAGACCACCTGCAGCCTTTACTTCAGGCGACAACTTGATATCGGTACCACGACCTGCCATGTTGGTGGCAATCGTCACAGCACCCAAGCCATTGGTAGATTGACCTGCAAGAGCTACGATATCTGCTTCCTTCTGGTGCAGTTTCGCATTCAGCACCTGATGTGGAATCTTACGCATCGACAGCATCTTAGAGAGCAACTCTGAAATCTCCACTGAGGTGGTACCTACCAGTGTAGGACGTCCACTCTCACGCATCTTCACAATCTCGTCGATCACAGCGTTATACTTCTCACGAGCCGTCTTATAGACACGGTCGTCTTGGTCGTTACGGATCACAGGACGGTTCGTAGGAATCTCTACCACATCAAGTTTGTAGATATCCCAGAACTCACCGGCCTCGGTAGAAGCGGTACCCGTCATACCAGCCAGTTTGTGATACATACGGAAGTAGTTCTGCAGAGTGATGGTAGCAAAGGTTTGTGTGGCAGCCTCTACCTTCACATGCTCCTTGGCCTCGACAGCCTGATGCAGACCGTCGCTCCAACGACGACCTTCCATGATACGTCCTGTCTGCTCATCCACAATCTTCACCTCACCGTCGATAACGACGTACTCATCGTCCTTATTGAACATACAGTAGGCCTTCAGCAACTGCTGCAGGGTATGTACGCGCTCACTCTGAACGGCATAGTGGTTCAGCAACTCATCCTTCTTGTCGAGACGCTCCTGATCGGAGATGCCTGTCTCGGCCTCGAGGGCAGAGAGTTCAGAGGTGATATCGGGCAATACGAAGAGTTCGTTATCGTTCACCTGCTTAGCCAACCATGCTGTACCCTTATCCGTGAGGTCGCAACTGTTCAGTTTCTCATCTACGACGAAGTACAGCGGCTCTACGCACTCAGGCATACGGCGGTTATTGTTCTCCATGTAGATGTTCTCCGTATTCTGCATACCACTCTTGATACCTTCCTCCGAGAGGAACTTGATGAGCGGCTTGTTCTTTGGCATGGCCTTGTGAGAACGGTAGAGTGAGAGGAAACCTGCATCGAGTTTCTCCTGACCTTCTTTCTTATTGCCTGCCTCTACCAGTTTGTTACCCTCAGCGATGAGCGTCTTGGCATCAGCGAGATACTGGGTAGCCAATTGGCGCTGCACACCGACGAGTCTCTCTACCAGTGGCTGATACTCCTCGAACATCTGATCATCGCCCTTGGGGATAGGACCAGAGATAATCAGAGGCGTACGGGCATCATCGATCAACACGGAGTCAACCTCATCGACGATGGCATAGTTATGAGAGCGCTGCACGAGGTCGGCAGGCGAGATAGCCATATTGTCGCGCAGGTAGTCGAAACCGAACTCATTGTTGGTACCGAAGGTGATATCAGCCTGATAAGCCTTACGACGAGCCATCGAGTTTGGCTGGTGCTTATCGATACAATCTACACTCAGACCATGGAACATGTAGAGTGGTCCCATCCACTCCGAGTCACGCTTGGCCAGATAGTCGTTCACCGTTACCACGTGTACACCGTTACCTGTCAGCGCATTGAGGAACACAGGGAGGGTAGCCACGAGGGTCTTACCTTCACCTGTGGCCATCTCGGCAATCTTACCCTGATGGAGCACGACACCACCGAAGAGCTGTACGTCGTAGTGTATCATCTCCCACTTCAGGTCGTTACCACCAGCAGTCCAGTGGTTGTGATAGATAGCCTTGTCGCCATCGATGGTGATGAAGTCCTTCTTCGGATCACCAGCGAGTTCACGGTCGAAATCTGTGGCTGTCACGATGGTCTCCTCGTTCTGGGCAAAGCGCTTGGCAGTCTCCTTCACGATGGCAAACACCTCGGGCATCACCTCGTCGAGGGCTTTCTCGTAGATATCCAGCACTTCCTTCTCGATCTTGTCGATCTGTGCGAAGATGTCGGCACGCTCGTCGATAGGTGTATTCTCAATGGTAGCCTTCAGCTCCTCGATGCGGGCTTTCTGCTCCTTGGCAGAGTCCTGTACCTGCTGCTGCAGTGTCTTCGTACGCTGACGAAGCGCATCGTTATCCAGTTTCTCAATCTCGGGCGAAACGGCTTTCACCTTTTCCACCAACGGCTGGATGAGTTTCATGTCGCGGCTGGATTTGTCACCAAACAGCGACTTCAAAAGTTTGTTGAAATTCATATAATCTTTAATTTTTATTCCTTTTATTTATAAAACGGCTGCAAAGTTACTGAAAATTTTCCATATTTCCTTTGGAAAGGCTGAAAAATATTCGTAATTACCTAAAAATAGTCAGTAAGAAATGCGAGGAAGGTCAGAACAATGGTTCTGCGCTGCAGGCATTCGGGGCCCTGATGCGGATGGCTTTGGCAAGGGTGGGGGCGATTCTGTCGGTAGTGACAGCCGTTTTTACGCGTTCTGCCTCAAGGCCATAGCCATAGAAGATGATAGGGAAGAGGAGTGCCGACGACTGTGAGAGCCGGTCTGTGCCTGTCTCTTCGTGCTGTAAGTGCCAACCTGGCGATACCTCTATCAGAATATCTCCACTGCGTTGCGGCACATAGCCGTTTCTGACGCGGCGCAGGTCTTCACTGTGTGCGTTCTGCAATTGCAGACCTGTATAGACGCTCTTCACGCCTGCCATCTGGGAGAGAAACTCCTGGGCACGCTGGAAGAACTCCGAAAGGTTCAGTCGTCTGGTCTCCAATAACTTATGGTTCACAAACAACTGATTGTCATAACTTGTCTCGATATAGCGTCCTTGTCCCCAGAGCGCACTGAAATACATGTTCAGCAGATTGGCGGCTCGATTAATGTAGAAGGTGCCAGAGGGAATACGGTATTTCGCGTAGTCGGTACCATTATCGTCGCCATAGCCCGTACTTGTCAGTACGAACAGCACTTGTCCGGCACCGATCCTGTTTTCCAGACGACTTACCAGCTGACCTATTTCCTTGTCGATCAGCAGGTAGGTATCTTTGAGTTGTTGCTGCCAGTCTGTCACAGACTTATCCTCAAAACGTCCTGCGTCATAGGTCACACTCAGCAGGTCGGTGATACTGTCTGTGCCCAGCCCTTCATAGGTCACACTCTTCAGTGCCAGTTCGGTAATCTCGCTGTTCACCTGTGCGTTCCATGTGAACTTTTTCGAGGATACATCGATGCGTTTTAACTCGTTGGCATTCAGTATCCATGTAGGTGTAACGTTCGAGTAATACTGCGCTGCAATCCAATGCCCGTTTCTGGTGTCTATCCAAGAGGCACCATCGGCAGCATGACCTGCCGTCAGAACCGCCATTTCGGGATAGGGTGCTACCGCATAGACCTTCGCCTGGCCTCCCGATGCTACCTTCATCTCATCGCCCAGTGTGGCTACCGACAAATTGACAGGCGAGGGAATGCCCGGCTGTAGCTGATCATCAGTACACCTGATGGGGCGCAGCGTCGATTTGTCCATCCATTGCATCCCCA
This sequence comes from uncultured Prevotella sp., assembly GCA_900315035.1. GTDB lineage: Bacteria > Bacteroidota > Bacteroidia > Bacteroidales > Bacteroidaceae > Prevotella. Next base: position 30,293 of record OMXO01000036.1, on the reverse strand, counting down.
CGATCCCGTGATAGAAAGGACTCGTTCCCGTCATCACTGAGGCGACGGCCGAGGCCCTGTCTGGATTCATAAAGGGATAAGAGGCCTGCTCGAACATCACGCCCTTGTCCATCAGTTTCCTGAAACCATCGGCAGAATAGAGGGGGGCAAAGGTCTCGAGATAATCACTGCGAAGTTGATCGATGGTAATATTCACCACCAGTCTCGGCACCTGCTTGCTGCCTGTAGTCTGTGCCAGCGTCTCGGCGTTCCAGCCAAGCACGGCAAGCAGTGTGATATATAAATAACGGTTACTCACGCCTTTTTCGGGTTCATTTTTATATTGATGATACTACGATACAGCAAACATAGTGCCAAAATCATCAGACCTTCGGCATACTGCTGGAAAAGACCGCCCAAGAAGAAGCCTGCAATCAGCACCAGTTGGATGATCCACCAGCGCGAAGGGCGCTTACGGATAACTGCGGGCAGGAAGAAGAACGGCAGCGGATTCAGCAGCAGGAGTTGCAGATTGAGTGTCGTCGTAGGATGCTGCGAGAAGAGCATCACGAACAGCACGAGTCCTGCGAGTCCCTGAAGCGTCATCAGCACAACGTCCCACCACACCAGCAGTTTCTTGCGTTTCCATTCCACGAGCGCTAACAGTGCCGATAGCGCCAGCACAATCAGGAAACAGGCCATGGGCGATAGCGGGAAATCCTGTTCGATCACCTGTACACCACCCGGCAGTGCTATCCGACTCTCCTTCACCAAGGGACGATACTCCCCATTGACATAGATCTTCGCACGATCGAAGTCGTAGAGCAGATTGTCGGGTAGGAACTCCTGTTGGCGCTGATCCGTCTTCAGATCAGCCTTCAGGCCCAACAGCATATCATTGCCGAAGGCTGCCCAGGGGTGATTCCTCACGCACAGATGCACCATCTCACGGTACGACGGACTGTAATCCTCTCTCGGGGCATACTCTATCTTGCCGTCGATGCAGCGCTCAATCATATCCCTCGGGCGCGAGGAACAGTTATCATAGAAATAGTTATAGCGATACACGCGGTTCTCGGGTTTCAGGTTCTCCTTCAAGGCCAGGGAGAGCCGCTCTTTCTCGGCTGATGTCAGATTCAGCACCTGTTCCACCACCTGACTGCCCACGCGCTTATACTCATCTAAGAAGAGCGCATAGGGATAGACGCCCAGTTCATAGTCTGTCAGTCCGAACACGAACCTGGCCACGAAATAAGGCTTATGGAAATCAAACACGCCCCAGTTGAAGGCCCAGTCCTCACCAGTTCTCAGGTCGTGCCACCTCAGTGCGCTGTGTCCGTAGAGACTGTAGATCTCTTCGTGTGGGGCGCAGGTCATGAGGCTCACCTCGATGGAATCATTGGCTATCGCTTTCATCGGGGCAAGCAACAGAATGACCCCGATTAAACTCCTAAAAATGTCTTTATTTTGTTTCACGATGCAAAAATAACTTATATTTTGCAGTAAAAAGCCATTTATTCCATTTTTTTTCAATAATTTTGCACGCTGAAATGATTTTCTATAGAAATAAAGTACAAAATATGAATAAAATTCTCTGTTGCCTCGCTTTTTCCGCGTTGGCAGCGACGGGTGCCTATGCACAGGGCACTAACTCTCCTTACAGCCAGTTTGGCCTGGGCGATCTGACAGACCAGAGCGTAGGCTTTAATAAGGGTATGAGCGGTGTAGGTCAAGGATTCCGTAAGGGAAACGAGATCAATCCTCTCAACCCCGCTTCTTATTCGGCTGTCGATTCCCTCAGTTTCATCTTCGATGCAGGACTGTCGGGTCAGATTACGCATTATAAAGAGGGCGGCACGAAACTCAATGCCAAGAACGGTGGCTTCGACTATGTCATGGGACTCTTCCGCGTGTTCCGCAATTTCGGTGTCACCTTCGGTATCATGCCATACTCCAACATCGGCTACAGTTACTCTGCCAAGGAGAAACTCACTGAGCCCGAGGCTACCATCACGACGACACATGATGGCTCTGGAGGTCTTACCCAACTGTTTCTCGGTGCAGGATGGCGCATCATCAAGCCTCTTTCTGTCGGTGTCAACTTCTCATACCTCTGGGGCGATTATGATATGAAAATCACGACAGCCAGCAGCACGGATATCAACGTTCTGTCGAAACAGTATGTCGCATCCATCAACAACTACAAACTCGACTTCGGTATTCAGGCTGAGATTCCTGTGAACAAGACCGACAGGGTGGTGCTGGGTGCTACTTTCTCTCCAGGACATAGCCTGAAGTCTGATCCCGAATGTCGTCTGATTCACCGTAATACGGCTATCAGCAAGTCGGATACAACCAGTTATTCGATTACCGATGGTCTGAAGATTCCCAATACCTTCGGCATCGGTGTGGCTTATCATAAAGACAATCGTCTGAGGGTAGGAGCCGACTTCCAGTTGCAGAAGTGGGGCAGCATAGCCTATCCCGACTATGTGAAAGTCCAGGATATGGGCGACTATGTGTTGAGAGACGGCATGCTGCGCGATGCCCAGAAGTTCAACTTCGGTGCTGAGTGGCTGCCTAATCCCAACGGGCGTAAGTACCTGCAGCACGTGCGTTATCGCATCGGTGCAGGCTTCTCTACACCTTATTATAATATAAATGGGCAGAAAGGTCCTAATGAGTTCCATGCCACCATCGGTTTCGGTATTCCCATCCTCAATGCCATCAACAACCGTTCTATCCTGAACATCAGTGCCTCTTGGCAGCGTCGTTCATCATCCGATCTCCTCTCGGAGAACTCATTCCGCATCAACATCGGTCTCACCTTCAATGAGAGATGGTTCGCTAAATGGAAGGTAGAGTAATCATAGGTTCACTGATTGCAGCCGTCTTGTTGGGATGCAATGAGGCGCAGGAGCATACTGCCCCTGCTATCTATGATCGTGACTCTGTCTCTATGATGACGTCCTATGGTGTCAACACTCTCATCAGCGACTCTGGTGTCATCAAATACCGCATCGTCACTGAGCGCTGGGATGTGAACACCGTCAAGAACCCCTCGCGCTGGACTTTCGAGAAAGGTGTCTTCTTCGAGCAGTTCGACGAGAAATTCCACGTTGAGGCCTATATTCAGGCCGATACCGCCTGGTACTACGATCAGAAGAAACTGTGGCATCTGCGAGGCCGCGTGCGAATCCGTAACATCAACGGACTCATCTACGAGAGCGAAGAACTGTTCTGGGACGGTATGACCCACGAGATCTACAGTTACGCCTTCTCCAAGGTCACCACGCCCGAACGTAACATGGAGGGTACTTACTTCCTCAGCGACGAGCACATGCGCCACTATACCGTCAGCAACTCCAAGGGCTCCTTTACCCGTGAGGATATGACGGGTGAGAAGGAGGAAGAACAGACCACCCAGAACCAGCAGGCTACACAAGATACGACTCAGATGCCCGAACCGATACTCCGTCCGAAGATGGAGAAATCGCGCCGCTCGTCACAATAATCCCAATGTTAAATCTCAATGCTTAATACAGAACTCGTTGGTTTACTGATCTCAATGCTTCTCTCTGCCTTCTTCTCAGGCATGGAGATAGCCTTCGTGTCGAGTAACCGCCTGTTGGTAGAGATGGACAAGGAGAAGAACGGGCTCTCGCAGAAAGCCATTGCGCTCTTCTATCAGCATCCCAGCAATTTCGTTTCTACGATGCTGGTGGGCAATAATATCGCCCTCGTCGTCTATGGTATCCTCTTTGCCAAGATCTTCGACGATACGCTCTTCTACGGACTCAGCGATGGCATGCGCGTCACAGCCGACACGCTGCTGTCCACCCTCGTGGTGCTCTTCACAGGCGAGTTTCTGCCCAAGTCGATTTTCAAGAACAATCCCAACGCCCTGCTCACCTTCTTTGCCGTTCCCGCCTACGTGTTCTACGTAGTGCTCTATCCCATAGCCCGCTTTGCCACCATTTTGGCCAAGGGCCTGCTGCGCCTGGTGGGTGTCCGCATGAACAAAGACAGTGCGGATCATGCGTTCACACGCGTCGATCTCGACTACCTCGTGCAGACCAGCATCGACAATGCCGACAATGAAGACGATATCGGCGAGGAGGTCAGGATCTTCCAGAATGCCCTCGATTTCACCGATACTAAGGTGCGCGACTGTATGGTGCCTCGCACCGAGATCGATGCCGTCGAGGATAGCGCTACCATCGAACAGCTCAAGCAGGTGCTCATCGAGTCGGGCCACTCCAAGATCATCATCTATCACGAAGACATCGACCATATCGTAGGCTATATCCATTCCTCCGACATGTTCAAGATCAAGTCGTCGATGTTCAATGTGAAGTGTTCTGAGGTCAGCGGACTCATCCGTCCCATCTCCTTCGTGCCTGAGACGATGTTTGCCTCCAGGCTCATGAAGATGCTGATGCAGCAGAAGCGCTCACTGGCCATTGTTGTCGATGAATTCGGCGGAACCAGTGGCTTGGTGTCCCTCGAAGACGTGATGGAGGAGATCACGGGCGAGATTGAAGACGAGCACGATAACTCTACCCACGTGGCCAAGCAGATAGCCGATGGCGAGTATATGCTCTCTGCCCGTCTGGAGATTGAGAAGATCAATGAGATGTTCTCGCTCGACTTGCCCGAGAGCGATGAGTATATGACGCTCGGAGGTCTCATCCTCCATGAGTACAAGTCGTTCCCGAAACTCAACGAAATTGTGAAAATCGGGCGCTATGAGTGCAAAATTGTCAAGAATACAGCCACAAAAATCGAACTTGTGCGATTAAAAGTGACGGAATAAGAAGTTTTTTACCAAAAAATTTCGCCATTTGCAGAAAGTTTTATAATTTTGTGCCCGATTTATGCAAATCACCAAGAAAAAGTAAAAATAAAAAAGAAATAAAAGTCAAAAATGGCAGCATTAGGAAAAATCAGAAAAAGAGGCGTAGCGCTGGTGTGCATCATCGGCCTTGGTCTTTTCGCCTTTATTGCTGAAGAGGCCTTCCGTTCTTGTGAAGCTACCAAGAACCAGCAGCGTCAGCAGATAGGCGAGGTGTTAGGAAACAAAATCAACGTTCAGGAGTTCCAGGCTCTTGTCGATGAATATCAGGAGGTCCTGAAGATGTCTCAGGGCATCGAGAACTTCACCGAGGAGCAGCTCAACAGCATCAAGGATGAGGTATGGAACTCTTATGTCAACGAGACCATTATCCAGAACGAGTGCAAGAAGGTTGGTATCACCGTTACCGACGAGGAGCTCCAGAACATCATGAAAGAGGGTACGAACCCTATGCTCATGCGTTCACCTTTCGTAAATCAGCAGACTGGCCGTTTCGACGTCACGATGCTGACCAAGTTCCTCGACGACTATAAGAAGGCAAGTTCTAACCCCCAGCTCGCCGAGTCTTATGAGCGCATCTATAAATACTGGCAGTTCCTCGAGAAGCAGCTCCGTCAGCAGACACTTTCTCAGAAGTACCAGTCACTCATCGCCAACGCTCTGGTGTCTAACCCCATCTCTGCCAAGATGGCTTTCGAGGGTCAGAACCAGGAGAGCGACGTGCTGCTCGCTTCAATGCCTTATTCTTCTATCAACGATAACGACGTGAAGGTAGAGGAGAGCGACCTGAAGAGCAAGTACGAGGAGGAGAAGGAGATGTTCAAGCAGACCGTTGAGACCCGCGATATTAAGTATGTATCGTTCCAGGTTGTTGCTTCTGCTGCAGACCGCAATGCCCTCCTGAGCACCATGAAGGACGCTTCTAACAAGCTCCAGAGCGGTGCTAACCCCGCTGAGGTTGTCCGCAAGGCTCAGTCTCAGTTCCCTTACACCGGCATTGCTGCTACCCGTCGCGCTTATCCTGCCGACATCGCAGCCAAGATCGACTCTATGGCTGTAGGCCAGACCACTGCTCCGTTCGAGAGCAAGTCTGATAACACCTTCAACGTGGTGAAGCTCATCTCTAAGGTACAGATGCCTGATAGCATCGAGTATCGTCAGATCCAGGTAGGCGGTGCTACTGTTGAGGCTGCCCGCAAGACTGCTGATAGCATCACAACTGCACTGAAGGCCGGTGCCGATTTCGAGGCTCTCGCTAAGAAGTATGGTCAGACCGCTCAGTCTCAGTGGCTCACATCGGCTATGTACGAGAACTCTGGCACTATGGACGAGGATTCTAAGAACTACCTCAACGCCATCAATACCCTCGCTGTCAACGAGGTGAAGAACCTCGAGTTCTCTCAGGGTAACATCGTGCTGCAGGTAACTGCCCGCAAGGCCATGGTAGATAAGTATGATGTGGCTGTCATCAAGCACACCATCGACTTCTCTAAGGCTACCTATTCTGATGCCTACAACAAGTTCAGCCAGTTTGTCAGCGAGAACAAGACCATCGAGGATCTCGAGAAGAACGCTGCCAAGTTCGGCTTCTCTGTCCAGCAGCGTAAGGACCTCTTCAACTCAGAGCACTATGTAGCCGGTCTGCGTGCTACCCGTGAGACGATGAAGTGGATCTTCGACGCCAAGGTAGGTGAGGTTAGTCCGCTCTATGAGTGCGGTAACAACGACAACCTGCTGGTAGTAGCCCTCACAGGCATCAACCCCGTAGGCTACCGTTCACTTAATGTCATGAAGGATATGGTGAAGTCAGAGGTTATCCGCGACAAGAAGTTCGAGCAGATCAAGGCTAAGCTCGCCGGTGTTGCCGACATCGCAGCTGCCAAGGCTAAGGGTGCCCGCATCGATACCGTTAACCAGATCACCTTCACTGCTCCTGTATTCGTACAGGCTACAGGTGCCAGCGAGCCCGCTCTCGCAGGTGCAGTGTCTGCTCTCAAGCAGGGCGCCTTCTGCAAGAATGTTGTCAAGGGTAATGGCGGTGCTTATCTGTTCCAGGTTATCAAGAAGGCAGAGCGTCAGGGCGTGAAGTTCGACGCACAGACCACCGAGCGTATGCTCCAGCAGCAGGCTTCTCAGGCTGCCAGCCGCTTCATTCAGGAGCTTTATCAGAAAGCAAACGTGGTAGATAATAGATATTTATTTTTCTAGTATATAAAGATTATCTTTAGGATTAAGGTCGTAAAATTTTATATTTTACGTGTGTTTTTCATAGTTAGGGGGGAGCCTGCTCGTGAGAGTAAGCTCCCTCATTTAATAAAAAAGTATTGAGTTATGAGAAGAGACGAGAAATTTGTCATCACGATAAACCGTGAACTGGGAAGTGGCGGACGCACCGTAGGCCGCAAGTTAGCCGAGAAGTTAGGCGTGCCTTTCTATGATAAGGCTGTCATTAATGCGCTTGAGGAGAAGTTCAACCTCGATGTCGATGAGATCGAGAAACTGAAGGGCAGAAGCCATACCTGGTGGGCCGAACTGAAGCACATGCTGTGGATTGATGAGTCGATCGATGTGGCATGCTATGAGCCTGAATCGGAGAGCGCCCTTACCATCGAGACACCCACCTCTGCCAAGATGTTTAAGACCGAGGAGGAAATTCTGCGCGGCATCGCCGACGAGGAGTCGTGCGTCATTGCCGGACGTGCCGGATTCTACGTGTTCCGCAATCATCCCAACCACCTGAACATCCTGATTCAGGCCTCGATGCCTTTCCGTCTGGAGCGCGTCATGCGCAAGCAGAAACTGAGCGAAGCCGAGGCCCGCAAGACCATCGAGAAGGTCGATAAGATGCGAGAGAACTATGTCAAGGAATACACCAAGACATCGCGTTACGACACCCGCAACTACGACCTTGTGATCTCTGCCGACGGTATGTCGGAAGATGAGATTGCAGATATGATCCTCGGATATATCAAGTAGTAAAGGCCTATCCCGCTCATCATGGCTACCGAGACTTACGCGCCGGAGACGGCTGCCGATTTCTTCGATGAGATCGAGGCGGCCATCGCCCTCAGACCGCAATACCGCCGCGTGTATCACGCGCTGAACGAGGTGTTTAGGAAATGCCTGAACCAGCTGACGAGTGACACGCGGCTTAACTTTGGTGGCGACTTTGCAAAGACCGACTATCTGCTGAAGGAGCATGAGGCCCCGAAGCGGTTGGTGAAGGCTACCAACGATACCCGCGTGCGGCTGCGTAAGCGCTACGAACTGTCGGACGACGACCTTGCCCGCTTCTGTCTCTTCGACCTGAAGAATCTGTGCCAGTTTATCGCGTTCGTCTATCATACCGACGTTCCCCCTCGGCTCGTCGGCCTTTTCCCTACCGAGAAGGTACCCGCGTTCACTCCCGCGCTGGTGAGCGAGTGCATGCGCGTCATTGTCGATAGTTGGGACGATGCGTTCGTCTATGTCAGGACCGAGGTGAGCACTGATGGCGACCTGACGAAAGTCTGCTATTCGCGCGATCTGCAGCACGACGACTTCGACTGGACCTATCTGCGCGATCTCTTCTATGCCAATGCTCAACTTAACCTTGTGCATCCGCGCGAAGACGATGGCATCGTCTATCCCGAACTTATCATCTTCGAGCCCGACTATCTGGTCAACATCTCTACCATCGCCCACTGCTTTACGGCCTATGCCGACTCCCCCTATGTTGATCTGATCAAGAAACTCGAGCCCTCGGCCATCTCCGAACCTATCGTGCTCGGTAACCTGGCAGGCCAGTTGCTCGACGAGTCGATCCATCAGATGCCCTCTACCCATACTTATTCGCAGAGCGTGAAAGACTTCTTCAAGTCGAACGCCATCAGTCTGCTCTCTGCCCAGGTAGGTGCGCAGTTCCATCAGGATGCGCAACAGCAGCAGCGACATATCGCGAAGGCCATCCACGAGACGCTGCCACAGGCCGTCAGCCATTTCGACGCCCGTAGCGGCATCGTCGAACCCTCGTTCTTCTCCGAGATGCTCGGTCTGCAAGGACGTATGGACTATCTGCAACTCGACTACAGCGTGCTGATGGAGCAGAAATCGGGCAAGGGCGCCTTCCCCTACGATCATTTCGTGAAGCCCCGGCAGACCGAGGAGCACTACGTTCAGATGCTGCTCTACATGACGATTATCAGGTATAATTTCCGGGAGGCCTACGAGCGTAACGGCCACAAGATCGATGCCTTCCTGCTCTATTCCAAATACGAAGACAGTCTGCTCGCACTCGGTTTCGCCCCCGAACTCATCTTCAAGGCCATCAAGATCAGAAACGAACTGGCCTGCAACGAGATGCGGCTTGCACAGCCCGACGGCTATAAGATACTCGACACGCTGACGCCCGATGCGCTCAACCTCAAGCATATCGCCAACAAACTGTGGACCGACTATCAGCGCCCACAGATAGCCCGTGTGCTCGACCCGATACATCAGGCATCCGACTTGGAGAAAGCCTATTATTTCCGGTTCCTGACGTTTATCTCCAATGAGCACGTCTTGTCGAAACTTGGCAACAAGGTCAAGGAGAGTTCCGGATTCGCTGCCACCTGGCACGACTCGCTCGAAGAGAAACGCCAGGCGGGTAACATCTACAACGGACTGACGCTGCTCTCGCCCAGTAAAGACACGACGGGCCGCATCGAACAAGTAGAACTGGGATTCGCGGAAGACGAAGACAACGACATGTCGAATTTCCGTGTGGGCGACATCGTCATCCTCTATCCCTACACTGCCGGCAAGGAGCCCGACGTGCGCCAGACGATAGTTCACCGTTGCAGCATCGACACCATCGGCACCGACAAGATACGGCTCACGCTGCGTTCGCCCCAGACCGATAACCGCGTGTTCATGGCACACATGGAACGCCCGTGGGCCATCGAGCACGATTTCATGGAGTCGTCTTACAGTTCGCTCTACAAGGGCATGCAGGCTTTTCTGTCGGCTCCCCAGGAGCGCCGCGACCTGCTGTTGCTGCAGCGCGCGCCTCAGACCGACGAGTCGCTGTCGCTCAAGGGCGATTACGGCTCGTTCAACGAGTTGTCGCTTCGTGTCAAACAGGCGCGCGACCTCTTTCTTATCATCGGTCCTCCGGGCACGGGAAAGACGTCCTACGGTCTGCTCAACACCGTGAAGGAGGAACTGCTCGAGCCCGATGCCAGCGTCCTGCTGCTCTCATACACCAATCAGGCTGTCGGCGAGATCTGCAGCAAACTGGCCGAAGAGGGCATCGACTTCATCCGCATCGGAGGCTCCACGAGCAGGGCCGACGCCTATCGCAGCCATCTGCTCAGCACCCGTGTCGAACAGAGTCCTAACCTCGCGTCGCTCCGCGATATGCTGTGCCAGACGCGTGTGTATGTAGGCACCACGACAGCCCTCAATGCCAATATCTCCCTGTTCCAACTCAAGCAGTTCAGTCTCGCTGTCATCGACGAGGCCTCCCAGATACTCGAGCCCCATCTCATCGGCCTGCTGAGTGCCCATCACGCCGGACAGCCCGCCATCCGCAAGTTTGTCATGATAGGCGATCATAAGCAGTTGCCCGCCGTCGTACAGCAGACCGAGGATGTCAGTAGGGTAGAGGATGCGCTGCTCAACGCCATCCACCTGACCAACTGTCGCCTGTCGCTCTTCGAACGGCTGCTCAGACAGTATGCCCGCGACGAGCGCGTCACCTACATGCTCCGCAAACAGGGGCGCATGCACCACGACATCGCCATCTTCCCCAACATCGCCTTCTATAATCATCAGTTAGAAGAGGTGCCGTTGCCCCATCAGACTGGTCTGCTGCCCGAGCGAGGCAATGGCGAGAACGGCATAGCCGACCTGTTGCAGACGCGCCGCATCGCCTTTATCGACACCGAGCGTCCGCAGGATGCCATCTCCGACAAGGTCAACCCTGTCGAAGCCGAGATGATAGCCGCTACTGTTGTCAAGATTTATGAGATAGAAAAGTCTCGCGGTTTCGATGTCGCCAAGACCGTGGGTGTCATCGTGCCTTACAGGAATCAGATTGCCACCATCCGCAAGGCCATCGACGGTTACGGCATCCCGTTGCTCCGCGATATTACCATCGACACCGTAGAGCGCTATCAAGGCTCCCAGCGCCAGTACATCGTCTATGGCTTCACGGTTCAGAAGTATTATCAACTGAAATTCCTCACGGACAATGTGTTTGAAGACGAGATCGATGGCAGCCTTGTCGATCGTAAGCTCAACGTTGCCATGACGCGTGCCGAAGAGCATCTCATCATGTTTGGCAATGCCGCTTTGCTGTCAAATATTATCACCTTCCAACGTCTGATTGATTTCGTGCGCAGTAAGCAAGGTTTCTTCCGCATCCCGAAATCCGATTTCATCTCCGGTCGTTTCGAAGTAAAATGATTAAGGCTGCTCACGCTCGATACGCAGTATCAATTCAACCACCATGTTGTTCACACCCATACGGAGCGCATCCTCGATACTTGCAGCCCCCTGCTTCACAGAGGTTACCTCTTCCTTTATGCGTTTTCCTTAGTCCTAAATAGTTGTTGTTTTAACTATGATGCAAAGGTACAAAAAATACTGAATTATGCAAACTTTTTTGCAACTTTTTTTCGAGTAAAATTGTGGATATTTGATATCCTCTTGAACCTCCCTTGCCGTCCCCGACATTTGTATTTTGAAATTCCATTTTTATTGATATATAGAATTATTATATATTATAATATATAATAATTTAATAATATATATACTCTACTATCTGTTTGGTATGATGCTCACTTTTCAAAAACCTAAATGTCCAAAGTGAATAAGTTATAACTCGAATAACCTACTATTAGGGAGATCAACCTGGCGATTCTAAATAATGTTTGTTTTTTTACGATTTACTTGCTATAATTAGAATATTTCCGTAACTTCCAAATAAACTCTTGAAAATATTATTCCTATGATTGAGTAGCACGTTTTGACAACGCGTCGTAGTGAATATAACGCATGTAAGGCTTGCATCCCTGCAAACCCTACATACATCTAACTAACTATAAACCAAAACCTAATATTGTATGAAAAAAGAAATCTTCAACTAACTTTGTTGATGCAAAGATACGGCGGAATTTTGCTTGTTCCAAAGATTCCAAAGAATTCTTTCACAAGTTGTTGCGACAGAAAGACAGAAATGCGACAAAGAGGTGTTGTGGGATGAAACCATGTCGTAAACAAAAGAAAATTTGGAGAATTCAAATGTTTTTCTTATCTTTGCACTTACATTAATTCTATCAATATGCGACACAGAAAAAATTATGGTAAGGTAGGTTCCTTTGTTCCAGAAAATGCAAAGGCAACCTCAGAGGAAATTGAGCGCGAGGAAGTTTCTGAGGAAATAGAGGAAATCTTCGACGAGGACACTGAATTCGCTAACGATGACGAGGCCCTGGCAGCCATGGAGTTCTACGATACACCAGACGAAGCGGAATAGACATAATATTCAAACTGGAAAACTTATGGCTGCAATAATCGTTGTTATATTGGTGATAGTAATGGTCGGCATCGTCATTAAAAACTTGTTTTATGATGGTAGCAGATCTAGACGCACAATTGGTAATGAACAACAGAATAAGGTAAAGAGCCAAAAGAAGGAAAACAAACCTGTAAGAAAGCAAGATGGACCTAACATTGCAAGTAAGGCTAAGACGAAGAAATCAAGTGTTGTTGGTGATACGGCAGCAGTTTTAGCTGGCGCAGCGTTAGCCCATCAGGCGATTAAGCACCATCATCATGATAATACAAGTGACTTATCGAGTGAACATGATGACTTTTATGATGCTGACTTAGATGATTGGTACGATTTAGATGCAGAAGAAGCCATTGATTATGACGACGACGTGCAGTATTATGACAATACCAACTACGAGGATATTGGTTATTATGATGATGTTGAAGCGTATGACGATTATTAGGATTCAATGGATTTGCCCTATAACGCATACAAGGCCCGCATCCCTGCGAGCCTTGTATTGCTTATAAACCAAAACCTTATAACATTATTATGAAAAAGAAAACTTCAACTAACTTTTGATGTTGCAAAGGCAGTGCAAACCGAGTGCAATCAAAGCTTGCTTTAGATTGCTGAGGTGCAGCCTGTCTTCGCGAGAGCAAAGGTACGGCGATTTTCGGCTGATTCCAAAGAATAGCGAAGATTCTTCATCGAGTTGTTGCGACGGAGTGGGGGGAGTGCGACAAAGGGGAGAACTGGGGCTAAATCGTGTCGTAAACAAAAGAAATTTGGAGGATACACCAGACGAAACGGAATAGACAATTTATATCAGATTTTCTCAATGATAGATTCCAAACATTTTTTTGAAAGCAAAGTTATAGCAAATGATGGTGATAATTGATGAAGTGTGTTATTACCAAAGTTCTTCGTTTCCGATAACGCAGATGCGCTTCACATCGATAGGCCAGTTAGAGTCCTCATTTTGCTCATTCCATTCTTCCGCTGCCTGATATAGCGCCTCCCAATTAGCCGCTATAGGTTTACCGATGAACTTTGCAAGGTGTGCACTCGCTTCCTCGATGGTATCGAGATATTCTATATCCGGCTCCGTGTCCACCACATAGCGATTCGTGAAGTAGCGACCCTCTGCATCGTTTGTTACATACTCATCCCAGTCGCCCTCAGCCTCGAAGTAAAATCTGAGCGACGGATAGACATCCTGAATCAACTTCAACACATCAAAAGGAGGATTCCAAGCTGTCTCGGTAGAGAAACATAGATAATGTTCTTGCAGCGTCAGTGAATCCCACGTTCCTTGGCAGTTCACCTTCTTCCAACTATAGCCGAGCCTCACAACAAGATTGCCTAACCATCGTGTCGGATTGTAAAAACCATTTTCTACTAAGGGCTTCTGCCTCTCTTGCAGCCGTTTCATTTTGCCATATAGCGACTTCAACTCACGTTGCTCCCCTTCGAAATAGACTGTCATAAATGCCGGATTACTCATACGTTTTTTGCCGCAAATGTAGCAGATTCCTCAGAAAAGAACAACGAAATTTGATCACTTTAGATCGATTTATGATAGTTTTGATCAAACAATAGTCTTATAACGCATGTAGGGCTTGCATCCCTGCAAACCCTACATACATCTAACTAACTATAAACCAAAACCTAATATTGTATGAAAAAAGAAATCTTCAACCAACTTTTGTTGATGCAAAGGCAGTGCAAGCCGAATGCAATCAAAGCTTGCTTTAGATTGCTGAGGCGCAGCCTGTCTTCGCGAGAGCAAAGGTACGATGGATTTTCATAGAATCCTAAGAATTGCGAAGATTCTTCTTCGAGTTATTGCGACAGAGAGGAGGATCTGCGACAAAGAGGTATTTCAGGACGAAATCGTGTCGTAAACAAAAGAAATTTGGAGGTTTTGTTCCCGATTATTTGGTGGACTCGAAATTATTGCTTAATTTTGCAGCGTTAACAATAGTTATTCACTTAAATTGTAATGCGTATGAAAGAGCAAAAAGCAAAAAAATGTGTAAAATCGGAAAGATTGTTTGGTAGTATCAACCTTTTAATGTATCTTTGCCGATGAGTACGAGACGTGAAAGGGCTAAAGCCCAGACCAGTCAGCGCAACAAGCAGCTGGTGGCAATTGCAAATAAGCCAAAGGAGAGAAAAGAACCTGTCGTGGAACTCGGAAAGTTTTTCGTAGACTTGGCAAAACTAATCTTTGCTGGCGTGATATTGACGGTTCTCCTCGACTACAAATCAGACAGAATGCCTCTATTAATAGCAGGACTTGTGGCTCTGGTTACGTTTGTTACATTTGGATATCAGATAATTAGGTACGGAAACAGAGAATAAGATTATGGAATTAGTATATATTTATGCAGTCATGAGCCTGTTGGCTTTGGTGGGCATCATTTGGCTTCAGATCAAGATGCGCAAAGATAAGCGCGGCATACTTTGATATTAATGTCTCACAAAGTTCTGAAGCTTGTGAGCACGAATCGATTAAGCGTTCTTGGGTAGTTTTGCTCTAGAATGCTTTTTGTTAATCACATCATGCATACAAGGCCCGCATCCCTGCGAGCCTTGTATGCTTTTACTAACAAAACAACTAATAAACAAACTTAAACCCTTATGTAATATGAAAAAGAAAACTTCAACTAACTTTTGTTGATGCAAAGGTACGATGGATTTTCATAGATTCCAAAGAATTTCGAAGAATCTTCTTTGAGTTGTTGCGACGAAGAGGAGGACCTGCGACAAAGTGGGATAATAGGACGAAATCTTGTCGTAAACAAAAGAAAATTTGGAGATTTCAAATGTTTTTCTTAACTTTGCACTTACATTAATTCTATCAATATGCGACACAGAATAAAATATGGTAAGGTAGGCTCCTTTGTTCCTGATAATGCAAAGGCAACCTCAGAGGAATTTGAACGCGAGGAAGTTTCTGATGAAATAGAGGAAATCTTCGACGAGGACACCGAATTCGCTAACGATGACGAGGCCATGGCAGCCATGGAGTTCTACGATACACCAGACGATACGGAATAGACAGATTATTGAAATTCATATCAAATCTTCTCAATGATGGACTCCAAACTCCATCCGCAGATGGCGATGAAGAAATCGTCATGGTGTTCATCGTTGAGCGCGGCTAAAAGTAATTGACGAGCCTTTTTGTGATACGGTTCATCATCACAATTGATTTCGTTGAGAAGAGTCTCATAGAATCTTTCAAGGAAATCATCTGATGCATTTTCGAGTAGGGCCTGAATCTGTTTTTTATCCATCTTTTTTTTGATAGCAAAGATATAGCAAATGCCGATGAAAAACAAATCCATTAACAAAATCCAGGCTTTGCCAGGATCTATTAATGTATTACAAGCACTTTGCGAAAACGGTACCAAGTGTGCCATTTCCTATAAAAGCCCCACAAATTAACAAAGGTTATCCGTTTTAAATACAGTCCATATTTTCTGTTAAGCTTGTTGGATTGTTTTTAAAACAAGCCATATTTTAGTAACTTTGTAGCAAATTTAGACTCTTAAGCAACAAATATGGCAACTAGAAGCATTCTCCAACTTCATTTACTGGCTTCCGATGAATTCGAATTCTTCGGGTCTCCAGCCGCACTATATGACAAGCACACGTCTGAGGAATTGCTCATTTCCCAAAAGTCGTTGAACAATTATTTCAGCAAGTGTGGCGATGCCCCTAAGGTGTATCGCAATGCCATTTGCGAAATTCGCAAAGGAGATCTTTATACTAAGGCTGGTAACAGAGGAAGAAAAAAGGATATTTAAAATATTCCTAGACTCCTAGTTTCATAAAGGAATTAATTAGTAATGGAAAAAAACAAATATACATTCATAGATCTTTTTGCAGGATGTGGAGGACAAGAATGAATTACTATGGATATAAGAACGTTGATGAGGAGGTGATAGAACACGATATTACATCTGATGATATTATTAACAGATTAGATAATGCTATAAAAGGTAGACCAGTTGATATTATCATTGGTGGACCGCCATGTCAAGCTTATTCCACTGCAGGAAGAGTAAGAGATGGAAAGAAAATGGCAACAGATGCTCGTAATTATCTATTTGAAAGTTATGTGAAAATACTTGAGTACTACAAACCAAAGTTCTTTGTATTTGAAAATGTGACAGGTTTATTAAATGCTCAAGTAAATGGCGCTCCTATTTTTCCTAAAGTACTCAAAGCATTAGGGAATGAATATAAAGTCTTGGGAGATCCCGCAATCCTTGTTCATAACACTGCGGATTTTGGTGTCCCACAATTGCGTAAAAGAGTAATAATAATGGGCGTTAGGAAGGATATTGAGGGAAAAGATGCAACAGATCTTTACAATAGCGTTACTAAAACTCATTGGAATCCAGATGTGCCTGAAAATGAAAGAAATGGAAGAAAGCATTTCATAGATGTAAGACAAGCAATAGGTGACCTCCCTCCGGTTGAACCAGGTCAAGATGCTTCAACGGACAAATTTGATTATCCGTGTGATAATGAATTTCTTAAAAGAATCGGAAATCCTGGCATACATCCATTAATGGATCATGTAGCGAGAAGAAATAATGATTTAGATAGGGAACGTTTCCAAGTCATGATTCACAATCATTGGTCATTTGGACAACTTCGCCGAGAAATGCCCAAATACGAGCATGAACATGCTAGAGTTTTTGATAACAGCTATGTTGTACAATGGTGGGATTTACCATCAAAGACCATTTTGGCTCATATACATAAGGATGGTTTTCAGTATATTCATCCAGATGAGGCTCAAAAAAGAACCTTTACTGTCCGAGAAGCTGCAAGAATCCAGTCTTTCCCTGATGATTATGAGTTTAAAGGGGCTAGAGGAGAGAAGTATAAACAAATAGGTAATGCAGTACCACCTCTATTTGCAGAGGCATTAGCAAAATCTATAAAAAAGAATTTGGAAGATTTAAACGCATGATTTTTGAGACTGTATCACAGATAAATAGTAAAGAAGAGTTTTTAGAAAAGATTCTCATCTATATTCGCTTAGTAGAAGTAATTGCTGAGCGTGACTCTCTATTAATTCCAGGAATAGAGCAACCTTCTGATGCAATGGTGTCAGAATTAAAAGATATGGGAATTATTGATTCTGATAAAGACCTTCATCTATTAAAGAAGATTGTAGGTGTTAATTATAACCGTTTTATTTCTGCAATAGGTTTTTATTTGTCAAATAGAGACTTGTATGGTAATCAGTTAGATAAACTTAACAATAAAAAAAGAAAGTCTTTGCAAGAGGTGTCGTTATCCTCTAACAAACCCAAAATAGTTGATTTCTTTGCAGGAGCAGGCGGCTTAAGTTGTGGTTTTACTCAGGCGGGATATAGGGTTTGTTTCGCTAATGATTTTGAGGATGTATGCATCCGAACATATCGCTTTAATCATCCAGAACTTCCTTCGGATTGTGTTTTAAAAGAAGATATACGCAAAATAGTTTCAAATATAGGTGATTACGTTAAGGAAGATATTGATGTCGTAGTTGGAGGACCACCTTGTCAAAGCTTTAGTAGTGCGAACCAGAGACGCGTTATTGATGATCCACGTAATGAACTTTATAAGTACTATATTGAGGCAATAAAGAAAATATGTCCTAAGTTCGTCGTAATGGAGAATGTTAGGGGTATGCTTACTGTCGCGAATCAGGTTGTTGATGATTATAGGGCCATAAAGATATATAAAAATGAGCAACAATACACATATGATGTGGCTTATAGATTGCTAAACTCTATGAACTTCGGGGTGGCTCAAAGCAGAGAGCGGCTTATTTATATTGCCGTCAGAAATGACATTTCTACTTCCAAACACGTCACGCCCGAAGTTCTTTTCCATGAAATAGAAAAAAGCTATATTCAGTACGAGCCTTACAACTTAAGTGCTGCTTTGGAGTTTATAAAGCCCCTTGAGGCTCCCAGGATTAAAGGGATGACCGAAACTGATGATGAGAAAACGGGAATGAAGATCGGTTTTAATACCTATAGTTCTTCTGGTAATGATTATCTGTCAAGTATTAATCAGGGGCGCCAAATACCTTATGTATTTAACCATAAAGCCCGATATTGTAGCGATGTAAACTATGAAATATTCAAGAGATTGGATCAGGGAGAGGATTCTACAAGTCCTAAAATTGCTGATATCATGCCTTATGCTCACCGAAATGGCATATTTAAAGATAAATATTTTAAACTATATGCAGACAAACCTTGCAGGACAATAACTGCACATTTACGAATGGATTGTCTTTCACATATACATCCTTATCAAATAAGGAGTATTACCCCTCGAGAAGCCGCTAGAGTTCAGTCCTTTCCTGATGACTATCTCTTCCTTGGCGCATATCTAAAGACCTATATGCAGATTGGTAATGCAGTACCAGTCTTGATGGCCAAACAAATAGCTAACGTAATAAAAGAATATATATGAAACAATCTGTTTATTATTTCAAAAAACTGACACCAGCAGAAATAGGGAATACTGGTGCTCATCTAACATACATAAGGCTTGCTAACGATTTTGATTATAGGTCGTTCTGGGGAGAAAAATTAATTGATAGGGGAAATCTTTTAGATGTTAATTTTGTTGCGAAGAACCTAACTGAAGGACATGAGAACGATCCATTAGTAGATTTGCGATTTGTACACTATAATAGTGGGGCAAGAGAAAACCGGATCCCTAATTTGGCTGCTTTATTTGAAAATAATAATGTTAAAGAAGGCGATATCGTATGTTTTGAAAAAAGATATGAAAATGATATACCTTCATTTTATATAACTTTCCGTCCCAATGTTACTTTTCCCGATTTAAGTAAAAAGGAAAATAAAAGATTGTCATTTACATTTAATGATAGCCTTGAAGAAAATAATCGAAGTTTCTTATCAGCTCTCCGCACAAAGCCTTTCTTGCTTCTTGCAGGTATAAGTGGTACTGGAAAGTCGCGTAAAGTCCTAGAACTCTCATATCTTACATGCAAGCGTGATGGGATACATGATCAAGACGACACTTCTCCTGGTAACTATTTACTGATTCCTGTAAAACCGAATTGGCATGACAGCACAGAGTTGTTAGGCTACTATAGTTCCATAACGGGTAAGTATATCTTGACAGACTTCATTCGTTTTGTATGGAAGGCCTCTATTCATAAAGACGTACCATATTTTCTATGTCTTGATGAAATGAATCTTGCACCAGTAGAACAGTACTTTGCAGAGTATCTAAGTATTTTGGAAACAAGGAAAAAAGTATATAATGAACAGACTGGGGAATATATAATTCAAACGGCTGAGATTCTTCCTAAGAAGCAATTTGAAGGACTAAGAATTTACACTGAAGTAGAAAAGAAGGATAGCTTGGGTGATGACGATGTTAGAATCGATAATGTGCCATTGTACAAGGGCGAAGATATTCAAATAATTAATTTCTTGAAAGAGAATGGTTTGCGTTTGCCAGATAACCTCTTTGTTATAGGAACGGTTAACATGGATGATACAACGCATCAATTCTCTCGTAAGGTTATCGATAGAGCCTTTACTATTGAGATGAATGGGGGGGATTTGGAGAAAATGTTTGATTCACAAGAAACGCTCATCTATCAAGATGATCCTTTGACATTAGATGAAATTCGTCCTCACTTTGTGCAAACGCAGGAGGTATTGGTAGCCTTATCCGATGATTCGGAAACTATTAAGAAACATGTTCCTGAAATGCTGAATAAGATCAATGGTCTAGGTATTTTCAAAGATACTCCATTTAGGGTTAGTTATCGAGTACAAAATGAACTTGTGCTTTACTATTCTGCGATTCGGCCGCAAGGAGAATTGAATGAAGAACAGGTAAAATCATATCTCCAAGAGGCCTTTATGGCTATATTGCTTGAGAAAGTATTGCCTAGAGTTGAAGGTGATGAAAAAGCACTGAAGTGTAGAGAAGATGGTTATTCTGAAATCTTAAATAACCTCAAAGATTATATCTGTGAAATGAATCCTGAAGAGGAAGCACGCTGTGCGCTTTGTAATGCGCTTGTAGCTAAGATCGACGAAATGAATGAAAGAGTAAAGAATAGTTACTTTACTAGTTTCTTCTCATAGTAGAGAATGGAAGTTTTCAGATATAAAGTGGAAGGTGCCTACGAGGTACAAGCAAGCACAAACGGCATATTGTCGTCTTGGCGGAAATTCTGTGCTCGTATCCCTAATCACGATACATACTGTTCGTATCAAATGGATGATAATGGTGTTTTGAGTCTATATGATTGCAACATATCTTCCATTAAGTGCGTCGAAAATTCTGCGTGGGAAGCACTTCCTCCTGTATTTTTTGAAACAAACAAGTATTCATTTACGATATTTTTTGAGAATTTACATGCAGGAACCACCCCGCGTATAATTCATCCAGACAAGCGTGTCAGTGAGATGTTTAATGTGCAGCAGATTGGTAATAAAGCTTTCCTTAACGGAGCTATAGATTTTTTGAATCAGCCTGGACGCTTTGTCTTTAAGTTTGCTTATACACCAGAAAACGGTAAAGAGCGGATTTCGGAAATAAGTTTTGATGTTGTATCTCCCAAATTGGATATAAAAAATGATCTTAATATCATCATCCAGCAGATACGTGCAGAGTATAACGATATCGTATTTAGATATTTGACACTTACTTCCCAACAATTCTCTGAAGGGCGAGAGGCTAACAATTATATTATATGGCTTGCTGTATTTAAGGATATCATTGACGGTTATCTTAATTCTGTCAGGTATATCCTTCATCGCCCCCATTTTCGCAATCATCATCATGTTGATTATCTGAAAGCAGAGCGTATCAAGAAGTGGAATCCTCAATTAATAGAGATATTTGCAAATGATTGGCATGAGGATAAAGAAAAGACTCTGAGTAATTTGTATAGAGTCGAGCGTCAAGAAACAACAGAAGATACGCGAGAGAACCGTTTTGTAAAATATACCGTCGAGCGAATTGCCGATAGGTTGAAGAAGGTCGTTCAAATAATAAAGAATTATAGTGATGATAATGTCTCTGATGAAGAAAGTCAGGGATTAAATATTTACGTCAGGCAATTAGACAAGCTAAAAAGGGCTGCACTATTCAAGAATGTCGGGCGATTTGAAGGCTTTAGGCAAGAAAGTATTGTGATGCAACAGCGAACTGGGTACTCTCAAGTTTATCGCTATTGGTTGATGCTCCAAAATGGTCTGAATCTTATTGATGGAAGTACTTCTGTTGGTGTGCTCCCGATTTGGCAACTTTATGAAGTATGGTGTTTCCTTAAGATGAAAAGGCTTGTTTGTCAAATCTTAAATTTGGATCCACACAATCCTCAAGACATACCGTATATTCACGAAAACAAGAATACAATGTTTAATCCGTTCTCAGATAGCGAGATGGAAGACGTTGTTAGCTACGAGGACAAAGAGACTGGCGACATAATTGAATTAGGTTATCAATTCAATTATTCAAGAAAAAAAGATGGAGTCAGGGATGGTGTTCACTCGTATACTGCAGAGCAAAAGCCTGATATCGTACTTAATGTAAAAAAGAACAATCAAGATATAACTCTGACCTATCTTTTTGACGCAAAATATCGCCTAAAATTAGATAATGAAAATGATATAAGTCTAAAAGATCTTCCCGAAGAAGAAACTTTAAATCAGATGCATCGTTATAGAGATGCAATCTATTATGGTTTTAGGTCTCAGGGTAATTTGTCCAAAGAAGTCATTGGGGGTTATATTCTTTTCCCTGGTAGATTAGACGAAGATGAGGAATTGCTCAAAATTGTAAATAAAGATTTCAACAAACTGCCATATTTCCTGAAATCTATTTATCAGGTTAATATTGGTGCTTATCCATTGCTTCCAAATGAGGAGAGTGGACTGTTATTGTATAATAGCCTTCATGAAATTATAAAAGGGAAATCTGTTGTTGAGCAATTGAGCGGTAGTGTTCCACAGAGAGGTTTGTTCTATCAGGAAGGTTCTCCGACATATCTGATTTTAAAGGCAAACAATATGTATAACTTCATGCATATTGATGATATCAAGAATGGCTATCCATTCAAATTCCGAACCGATATTAATACAGTTGGTGATTATGTGAATTTAAGCAAAGTCAGGTATCTGGCTTTAATCCTCAATAATAAGTTTTGGGGGTATTATGAAGTCAAGTCAATGAATCCTGTTAGTAATGAAAAAACAGTTATAGAGTTTGATCTTGACAATTATACAAAAATAAATTGTGAAGTTGATGCATCTGCTGTAAATGAAAATACTGCAGTTTCATTTTCTCCTGAAGAATTCTTAGATTATTGTAATAGCCATAAAGTATAATCAAGAATTATATGAATCAAAGAAATATCTATGTTGCCAGCAGTTGGCGGAATGAATTCTATCCTGAGGTGGTAGCCAAGTTGAGGGAGGCAGGACACGATGTGTATGACTTCCGCAATCCGCCATCGGGGGATCCCGGGTTTAAGTGGAGCAGCGTGAGCGAAGACTATATGGAGTGGAGTCCAGAACAGTATCGCGACATGTTGCAGCATCCCAAGGCAGAGCGACAGTTCCATAACGACATCGAGGCGATGGAGGCCTGCGATACGTGCGTGCTGGTGTTGCCTTGTGGGCGAAGTGCGCATACCGAGGCAGGATGGTTTGCTGGGCGGGGAAAACTGACGATTGCCTATATCCCAGAGCGCCAGGAGCCAGAACTGATGTATAAACTATTTGATAAGGTAAGTTGTTCGATTGACGAACTGATAGAAAACCTCAAGTGATATGGATAAACTCTCTGCAGAACAACGGCATAAGAATATGGCTGCTATCCGGGGGAAGGATACGAAGCCTGAGATAATTGTAAGGCGTGGGCTGTGGAAACGTGGTTTCAGGTATCGCTTAAATCACAAACGCTTGCCTGGGCATCCGGATCTGGTGCTGAGGAAATACAGAACGTGCATCTTCGTGAACGGGTGCTTCTGGCATGGGCACGAAGTCTCGCTGAACACAGAAAACGAAATATTGGGTATTAAGAATTCTGAGTGTTGCAAGATTCCGAAGACGAACCGTGAGTTCTGGGTGGCGAAGATTCGCAGGAACCAGGAGCGCGACAAGGAGGAGCAGCGCAGACTGGCTGAGATGGGGTGGCACTGCATCACGGTGTGGGAGTGCCAGCTGAAGACGAAGAAGCGCGAAGAGACGCTCGACTCGATTGCATTCACGCTGAACCACATCTGGCTGCAGGATCATCAAGTGGAGATCGTTTCCCATCCGCAGGAGATGGACTCAGAGATGCCTCTGGCTGCAGAACCGCTCGAACCGCCGGTCAAGGATTAGAAGCCCATCATAAACGAAAATGAAACAGATAGAAGTAGTTGCGGCGATTATCCGCAAAGGAGACAAAATCTTCGCCACGCAGCGGGGATATGGTGAGTTTAAGGATGGCTGGGAGTTCCCGGGCGGCAAGATGGAGCCAGGGGAGTCGCCAGAGGTGGCGCTGAAGAGAGAGAAAATGACACAAGGCCCGCTATCTGTGCGAGCCTTACATGTGTCTGATAAACCAACCAACTAACATAATGAAACCCATAAGCAATAAATATTTTAAATTGTAACTTTAACTTTTTGATGATGCAAAGGTAAGACGATTTTCGGCTGATTCCAAATATTGGCGATGAATCTTCTTCGAGTTGTTGCGACGGAGTGGGGGATATGCGACAATGGGGGAGAATAGGGGAGAAATCGTGTCGTAAACTAATGGAAATTTGGAGATTTCAAATGTTTTTCTTATCTTTGCATCAAATAAAAAAGCATGGCAATGATAAGGAAAGCAACAGAGGCCGATCTTGTGAGAATCGCAGAGATTGCCGTTTTTGTGAAACGGGTGAACTATCGGCGCATATTTTGCGACGATGAGTTCTCATTCAATCAACTGACTGTCGTTGACACCATCAACACCCAGCGGGCTTTTCTCGATGATATATGGGTTTACGAATCAGATCGTATCGTCAAGGCTTACATCCATATATGCGATGGCGAGATTAAGGAGCTATATACCGACCATTTCTTTCAGGGCGAGGGCATCGGTGCGGAACTGATCAGTTATGCCATAAACCAGGAATCTGCCGATCGACTCTGGGTGCTTGAGAAGAACAGCCGTGCCATCGCTTTCTATGAGACAAACGGGTTTAAGATGACTGGCGAGCGTAAACTATGGAACGATACCGGACAATACGTCGTGAAAATGGCGCGGTAGTTGCTACCTTTCGGCACGGGTGGCTGAGTTTAGACGTTGTATAAATTGAAAAATAATGAGGTGAAAAATTTTGGTGATTCAGATTTTTTATTGTATATTTGCAAACGCAAGTATGAAATCACTATATTAATAACTAAACAAATACTGTAATTATGAAGAAAAAGTTTATTTGCGCCGTTTGTGGATATATCTATGAAGGCGATGCAGCTCCCGAGAAGTGCCCTATCTGTAAGGCTCCTGCCAGCAAGTTCTCAGAAATGGCTGACGATGCAGACATGACCTATGCTACCGTGCACAAGATTGGCGACGGCAAGCCCGAGGGCGTGAGCGACGAGATGATCGAGGACCTGCGCAACCATTTCAACGGTGAGTGCGGCGAGGTTGGTATGTATCTGGCTATGAGCCGTCAGGCCGACCGTGAGGGCTATCCCGAAATCGCAGAGGCCTTTAAGCGCTATGCTTTCGAGGAGGCCGAGCACGCTTCTAAGTTTGCTGAGCTGCTGGGTGAGTGCGTATGGGACACGAAGACCAATCTGGAGAAGCGCGCTGCTGCCGAGGCTGGTGCTTGCGAGGATAAGTTCCGTATCGCCAAGAACGCCAAGGCTGCTGGCTTCGACGCTATCCACGACACCGTTCACGAGATGGCTAAGGACGAGGCTCGTCACGGTGCAGGCTTCGCCGGACTGCTGAAGCGCTATTTCGGCAAGTAAGCACACAATAAATGAATAAGAAATCCGTTTTGTCTATACGATGAAACGGATTTTTTATATATTATTCATACTGCTGTGGGTGGCCTGCGAGAACGATGAGTCGTTTTCGACGAGTTCTGGCCTGGAACTGACATTTTCGGCCGATACGCTGAAGATGGACACGCTGTTCAGTAAGACGCCCTCATCGACGTATGCCTTCTGGGTGTACAACAGGAACGACCAGGGCTTAAGACTATCGACGGTAAGACTGAAACGCGGCAACCAGACGGGCTATCGCGTGAATGTGGACGGGGTGTATCTCGACAACAGCAATGGTTCGCAGACACACAACGTGGAGATCAGACGTAAGGACAGCATACTGGTGTTTGTGGAACTGACGGCACCAGAGAACAAACAGGCCAAGCCGACGCTGATAGAAGACGACCTGCTATTCAATCTGGAAAGTGGGCGAGAGCAGAAGGTAAACCTGAGGGCATGGGCCTGGGATGCCAAGAAACTCTACGACCCCGTGTTCGCGAAAGACTCGGTCGTCAGTTCGGAGCAACCGCTCGTCGTCTATGGCAACATGGTGGTGGAAGAAGGTGTGACGCTGACACTGCAGAACACGACGCTCTACTTTCACAGCGGGGCAGGAATAGAGGTGAACGGTACGCTGAAGACGGAGAACTGCTTGATGCGTGGCGACCGGCTGGACCGGCTGTTCGACTATCTGCCGTATGACCGCGCCGACGGCCAGTGGCAGGGCATTAGATTTACGGAAACATCGACGGATAACAGTCTGATGGATACTGAGATACGAAATGCCGTTGAAGGTATCGTTTGCGACTCTGCCGAACTCGACATGACAACTTATCGTCTGGAGATGGAGCGATGCACGGTGCACAATTGCAGTGGCACAGGCGTAGCAGCGGTGAATGCGAATATCGCCCTGGATCACTGTCAGTTGAGCAATGCTGGCGGCGATTGTCTGTTGGTAACAGGCGGCAAGGCAGACATCAGCTATTGTACGTTGGCGCAGTTCTTCCCCTTCGATGCAGGCCGTGGTGCCGCTATCAGGTTTACGAATCTCTGGGGAGAGAAGACACTGCCGACAGAGATCAATTGCACGGGCTCGATACTGACGGGCTATGCCGACGACGTCGTTGAAGGGCTGAAGGCAGATGGCGAAACGGAATTCAAATACCATTTCACCGCCTGTCTGATACGAATGCCGGAGAAAGAATCAGAAGAATTCACCGATATTATCTGGGAATCGCCCAAGGACGAGGCTGGCGGCAAGCACCACTTCGTAAAGATAGACGAAGACAACTTCATCTATGACTTCCACCTTGTGGAGACCTCGCCCGCACAGGGGTTGGGCTGCTATTAGAACTCGGAGAACATGAGCGGCATCAGCTGAGCGATGCCATTAATCACATAGACACACCGACGGCCATAGAGCAAGATGCGGATAGGACGGCCTGCGCGCTTCTCGGACTCGATGATAACCTGGCGACAACTGCCGCAAGGGCTGCAAGGCTCAGAGAGCAGTTCGCCATCGGTGCCGCGTGCGGCAATAGCCAGCAGCGAAACGGGCACATCGGGATAGAGCGTGCCGGCGGCAAAGAGTGCCGTGCGCTCGGCACAGAGCCCCGAGGGATAGGCTGCATTCTCCTGATTGCTGCCAATGATCTCCTCGCCATTATCCAAACGGACGGCTGCACCTACATGGAAACGGGAGTAGGGGGCATAACTGCGGCTGGTGGCTTCGATGGCAAGCGACAATAAATGCTGTTCTTCGGCAGTCAATTCTTCGGGTTGACACACCTTGATGACGGATTTTAGTTCAAGTTGTTCCATAAATTGCTATATTTTTCGGCAAAATTACGAATAATTCGGGAATTATCACTAAATTTGCAGCATATTATCACATGATATGAGAAAAATTTTTATTTCAGTCTGTTTAGTTATATCGCTGTCTGCCTTCGGGCAGGTGCGTTGGAATCAGACCTATCAAGAATATTTCAATCAATATAAGGACATCGCCATCGAGCAGATGAAGCGGTATCATATCCCTGCCTCGATCACGCTGGCGCAGGGTGTGTTTGAGAGTGCTGCAGGCCGCAGTGAACTGGCGACGAAGGGCAATGCCCACTTCGGAATCAAGTGTAACGGCTGGACAGGGCGCACAATCTATCACGACGACGATGCGCGCAATGAATGTTTCAGGGCCTACGACTCTGCCTATGACTCGTATGAGGACCACTCCAGATTCCTCTCGGGCAGTCAGCGCTACCGCCATCTCTTCAAACTAAGCATCACCGACTATAAGGGATGGGCGCGCGGTCTGAAGGCAGCAGGTTATGCCACGAATCCGCAGTATGCCAACAAACTGATAGAGATTATCCAACTGTATAAACTCTATCAGTATGACACTGCCAAGGACTATGACAAGTTTATGGCGAAGCACTCGAAGGACACGCCAGTAAACCATTCGCCACTCCATTCGATCAAGATCTTCAACAAGAACTATTACGTGATTGCACGTCGGGGCGACACCTTCAAGACGCTGGCAGAAGAGATAGGCATCAGTTACAAGAAACTGGCAAAGTATAACGAGCGCGATAAGAACGACGCCCTGCAGGAAGGTGAGATTATCTGGCTGAAGAAGAAGCAGAAGAAGGCGCCGAAAGACTATAAGGAACGGCTGCACTACGTGAAAGACGGAGAGTCGATGTACTCGATCGCACAGACCTATGGCATCCGTCTGAAGAACCTCTATAAGATGAACCATCTGAGTGCCGACTATCGTATCAAGGTAGGCGACACGCTCAGACTGAGAAAATAGTGATATAAACGATCTAACCTATTAATTTTTAAAACATGAAGAAAAAAGTTTTTTTATGGATGCTCGCTGCTGTGATAGCGACAGGCGGAGCAAGTTTGATGACATCGTGTATCGGTAACGAAGACGACCCTGTAGTAAATCCGGACGCTCCCGGATCATTGGACATGCCTCTCGATGGTGTGTGGTACAGCCACTATCCATCTAAAGGAACTTTGCAGAAATCGCAGAATGGCGAAAAACTGGACTACACCTATGTCTTGGAGTATTATCAATTCAATACCGACGGTACTGGCGTGTGGAACCGCATGTTCTTCAATACCGATCAGGACGAACCTTTAGAGAACCTCGGCAGTAAAGTAACAGGTCATTTCACCTATACCTCACAGAGCGACGGCAAGGTGACAGTAACGCTGGATAACAAGGATCTGGCTGGCCTGGACGAGATTATGTACGCGCCAGTGGTCAAAGAGTTGCAGATCGTCGAGGAGAAAGCCCAGACGAGAGCTGACGAGGAGGATAATCAGGAGATGAATGGCAAGGGCGTCAAGGGGCAGAGCATCGTGCTCGAACGCGACAACGCCGGCATCAATCAGGTGTTTACCCAATGGAACGACCTGCATAAGAAAGGTCTCAATAATCAATACGATCACGTGACAGCTATCAATCAAGATGTGAGAGACGTGTATTATAGCGTTCAGAGTGACGAGACCCACGTGATCGGCTATACCTTGTGGAAGGTGCTGCACAGCCAGAAGAGGACTGCCTTGACGGATGCCGCTGTCGCAGAACTGATCAAGGTCGGACGCAAGCCTGCAAATGATAAAAGCAGTACACGAGCTTCTGGTAAATGGCCGGTTCCAGCGACAGGTTACCGCAGCGTGAACTTCACCTATCAGAGTGTCGATGAGCAGGGCAAGCCGGTAGAACTCTCTGGGCGTGCCGTCTGGAGCGTGGTTCTGGGGTTCCGCGATATACGTCCCGACTATATCATGCTGACTCCTCACTATACCATCAGCGACGACTTTGAGTGTCCTACTTCAGGACGTTCTATTGAAGACCTGATGTTGGCGGGCGACAAACTGCTGATTATCCCCGACTACATAGGCTTCGGCGTGACGAAAGACCATGTGCAGCCATACATCATCCACGACCTGTGTGCCCAGAACTGCATTGATGCGCTCAGGGCTGGCTACAAGGCATTTCGCGATCTGTCGGGTGCACCGATGGAGGCAAACTTCACGCTCTCTGTGGCAGGCGTATCACAGGGCGGTGGTGTGGCATTAGCCACCCACAAATGGCTCGACACGCATCCTGAGTTTGCCGAGCGCTGGAACTTCGACTTCAGTTACTGTGGTGCTGGCCCATACAGCCCGCCTGTCACCTTCGAGAAGTATTTTGAGCAGAAGAAACTGACCTATCCCGTCGTGATGCTACTCGTGATCAAGGCGATGCGCGCCGCTTATCCCGAAATCTTAGGAAAGTGGTGGGAGGAAGAATTCTTCAGCGAATCGTTTAAGAAGCAATTGGCTGCTCTCGACAAGATGGTGGACTCGAAGGAATACACCTCTGACGAGATTAACAAATTCATCTTCGACATGTACCCCTACAAGGGAGCAACGGATATCCAAGGCGGTAAAGAGGTATGGCTGAGCGATATCGTCAGTCCGGAAATCATGAATCGTGATTCAGAGATGTGCAAGGCGCTCTTTGAGTGTCTCGAAAAGAACGATCTGACGAAAGGTTGGACGCCTCAACATCCCATCCATCTCTATCACGGCAAGACCGACGACATCGTGAACTACGCCAATGCCGAGGCGGTGATGAAAGCCTTCCCCGACAAGGCAGATCTCAGTTCGCCCGCAGTCGCTGGAGGCCATATCGGAACCAGCTTGCAATGGCTCATGAGCATCTTTACCAACAAATGGAGATGGTCATACTAAGAAGATCGTGCAATCAATAAGAAAGAGGATGCGTCGGTTCTGAAGTGAACCCAAGAAGTTGGACGTTAAACACGTTATTTATTCCCTAAGGTATTGAGCTCGGTATTGCACCGGGCTCATTCCTTTTAACTTCATTTTT
>OMXO01000080.1 GCA_900315035.1 uncultured Prevotella sp. | reverse complement strand
TGTTACCTATACGGGACGCCTCTCGATCAACAAGCCTTCAAAACTGGTGCGCTTCATGTCGAACTATGCCGACTATATGTCGCTGGTAAACGAGGCCAGCGAGAACATCGGTACTGCAGGCAAATACCCGCAGACCGTCATCGATCAGTGGCGCCAAGCTGCTGCCAATCCTAACGGTACCGCAGAATCGGGCTATCCCAACTATGTGGCCTACCCCAACACCGATTGGTACGACGAGATTTACCAGACGAAGGTGATGCAGGAGCATGCCCTCTCGCTCTCGGGCAAAGACACACGCACCCGCTATAACCTCGGACTCACCTATCTCGATAATCCAGGCATGATCGTACGCTCGGGCGAGAAGAAATACTCTATCAATCTGAAACTGATCTCAGACGTGACCAAATGGCTGCAGATGGGTGCTCAGGTGTGGGGCACGCACAGCGATCGCGACCGCAATAACGTCGATGCACTCTCAAACTGGGAGTTCCTCAAGACCGTTCCTGGCATCTATCCTAACTACGACGGGCACTACGGTGGCATCGAGACCTCTGTGGAAGACGGCGCTGCCCATAACCCGCTGCTGTTGCTCAACGGCGACGGAGAGAGCTATTTCAAGACCACTCACGCCTATGCCACAGCCTTTGCACAGGTGAAGTTCTTGAACGACTTTACCTTCAAATCGACCTTCGGCTACGACTACTTCAATACCCGTCATAAATATACCGACGGACAGAACGAGAGCTTCAGTTTCAGCCGTAACGAGGTGGTCAGCGCGCCTGCTGCCCTCGAGGCCCTCTCAGGCTACATGTACTATCACCACTATTATAACTGGAAACTGACCAACACCCTGAACTGGAACCACACCTTCGCAGGCAAGCACGATGTGGCTGCACTCGTAGGTTTCGAGGAGGGCAAGAACAGCGACGGCAACACCGACGTGAAGAAGATGGGCATGATCGATGCCACACTCACCGACCTCAGCACACTCACCTCTGAAGAGTATATCCGTGGCAACTTCACGGGCTATACCTATCGCTCTTGGTTCGGACGTCTGAACTACGCCTTCGACTCGCGTTATCTCGTCGAGGCCAACTTCCGCTACGACGGTTCTTCACGCTTCTCGCCCGACAACCGCTGGGGATTCTTCCCCTCTGCATCTGCAGGATGGCGCATCAGCGAGGAGGCCTTTGCCAAGAACTCTTTCCTCAGCGTGTTCGACAATCTGAAACTGCGTGCCTCTTATGGTAAGTTGGGTAACTCGTCGGTCGATAACTACGCCTACCAGTCTTGGTATGAGACAGGCTACACCACGATGGGTGGCAAGAAGGTGCCCCGTTTCTACCTGAACAAACTGCCCAATATGAACGTGACCTGGGAGACCACGAAGACCTTCAACATCGGTCTCGACTTTACCACACTCAACGGCCGTCTGTCAGGTGTCATCGACTTCTACGACAAGCAGACCTCAGGCATCCTCTATCGTCCCACCATCGGTCTGACCTTCGGCGACAAGGTAGCACCACTGCAGAACCTTGCAGGTGTCAACAACCGCGGTCTCGAGGCTACCTTCCGCTGGGAAGACAAGATTGGCGACGTGACCTATGGTGTAGCCGTCAACGGCTCCTTCAACAAGAACCGCGTTACCGACTATAAAGGTGCTTACATAGAAGGCTGGGGCGCCGATCCCAATAACCCCGATCCCAACGTGTATTACTCTAACCTCGGTGAGGTATCATCGGGTGGCACACAGCGCCTCGTAGAAGGTCACATGATGAACGAGTTCTACGTTTATCCGATCTACAGCGGCTCTGGTCAGTACTACGATGCCAATGGTGCCGTGAATCCTAACGGTGGACCACGCGACGGTATGATCCGCACACCAGAGGACCTGAAGTGGGTACAGGACATGATTGCTGCCGGCTACTCGTTCGAGCCTCAGCACGCCGTAACACCTAACGCCATCTGGTATGGTGAGTACATCTATGCCGACACCAACGGCGACAAGGTCTATGGTGGCAGCCACGACCAGCAGTTCACAGGCGAGTCGAACATGCCTAAGTTCACCTTCGGTATGCAGATGCATGCAGAATGGAAGGGCATCGACCTCTCCATGAACTGGGGCGGAGCCACAGGATTCTCTACCTACTGGCGCGAGATCGGACAGAACTCATCGAACGTAGTCTTCGGACTCTCTATCCCCCAGTGGATTGCCGACGATCACTACTTCTATGATCCCAGCAACCCCAACGATCCGCGCACGAACATCTCTTCAAAGAATCCCCGCATGTCGCTCGAGAATCCGAGCATGAGCGATGCCCTCGACAATACGTTCCATCTCTACAGCTGTGACTATCTGAAGCTGCGTAACCTCACCATCGGCTATACCCTGCCGAAGACACTCTCGAGAAAGATCTATGCCGAGAACCTGCGCGTCTATTTCTCTGGCGAGAACCTGTGGACCATCACCAGTTTCCCAGGACTCGATCCTGAGATGCGCTCTGGCGAGGGCTATGCCACCATGCGCCAACTCTCATTCGGACTGAACGTTACATTTTAACCATCAACAATGAATAACCATTATGGAAAAGAAAATACTGAATAAAACCTATCGCAGCCTCGCTGTGGCTGCCATGAGTGTCGCACTGACGGCCTGTAACGCCGACTTCCTGGATACTCAACCCTCCGATCGCGTCGGTACCGATCTGGTATGGTCAACCTACAATATGGCCGACGCTGTGGTCAATGGTGCCTACGAGCGCTTCTACTGGGAGCATCAGGGCGAGTGTGCCGATTGGCAGAACTTCGATGCTGCCACCGATGTGTGCGACCTCGATGCTAACTGGGGAGGCTACGACTGGGCCCGCGGCCGCTGTAATGCCTCTTACTGGGGCTTCGGTGACTGGTGGAAGCGTCTCTACGAAGAGATCTATCGTACCAGCAACGTGATTAACAACCTTGACAAGTGTGAGGCGATGGCTGCCAGCGAGCGTGCCCGTGATATTGCCGAGTGCAAGTTCCTGCGCGCCTGGGCTTACTATCGTGCCAATGTGCTGTGGCGCGGTGTGCCCCTCTACACAGAGCCTGTAGAATACGGTGAAGATACCAAGCCCCGCAGTTCTGCCGACGAGATCTGGGCACAGATCGTGAAAGACTGTTCTGAGGCCATCGCTGAGCAGAACCTGCCCGATAAGTATGCGCCCTCTGACAGAAACTATGGTCGCGTGACGAAGGCCTGTGCCTACTATCTGCGCGGACAGGTCTATCTCTGGCTCAAGGACTGGGATAAGGCTGCCAACGACTTCCGCGCCATCACCACGATGGGCTTCCAGCTTTTCCCCGACTATAAGAATATGTTCAAGGCTGCCAACGAGCGCAACGATGAGTACATCTTCCAGTATCAATATACTGACGAAGACGGTATGGGCTCGCTGCTCGGACGTACACACGGCAACCGCAACACCTATACCGCCGATGGTTTCGGATGCTGGAACAACCTCATCCCCAACCCCTACTTCGTGGATACCTACGAATATGCCGATGGTAAGCCCTTCAACATGGATGAGGTATTCCCCGGCTACTCGAAGATGGAACCCAAGGCTCGCTCTGTCTTCTTCCTGCGCGACGGCCTTGATCCTAACTCTCCTAACGAGAAACTCAAGGCAGGCTATCAGCAGATGGTCAACTACGGCTCAGACATGTCGCAGTACGAGGTTGACGGCAACGAGGCCCGCATCCTGCAGGTCTATCAGAACCGCGACCCACGTATGCTCATGAACTTCATCACGCCCTACTCTACCTATAAGGGCGGCTCTACTTCCGACTGCTGGGACTACACCCTGCGCTGGCCCTATATCGGATCAGACAATGCTGCTCCTTACGACCTGCGTACCGATACCAACGACCGCTTCTACTATCTCTGGCGTAAGTATGTGCCCGAGGGCCGCGAGACCAAGAACGGTCTGAACAGCGACATCGATACACCGATCTTCCGCTATGCAGGCGCCCTCATCTCGCTGGCAGAAGCCCTCAACGAACAGGGTAACACTGCAGAGGCTGTGAAGTATATCAATATGGTCCGTGCCCGCATCCCGGGACTGGCTCTGCTCAACAGCAATGAGTACACGCAGGTGAACGGTCAGGAGGATATGCGCCAGCGTATCCGCAACGAATACGGCTGGGAACTCTGCGGCGAAGGACAACTCTACTGGAAGCAGCTGCGCTGGGATACCTGGCTCGACCGCAAGGTAGGTACAAACCGCACCTCTGTGAGCGATCCCTCACAACTTAACGGCGCCAACGGCATGACCGAGATCTGGGGTACCAAGCGCTATACCAACAATTACATCGGTGAGCACGTCAAGCTCTTTGCCGTTCCTCAGGGCGAAATAGAGCGTAACCCGAACCTCACCCAAAATCCTGGCTGGCAATGATCCGTAACCATCACATTTTTCATTCATACATGTTTTCTTTAGTTAGTTTAGTAGTTAGTATTTTGCCCGTTCTGGGGTGCTCATCGTCGTCCGACGGTGAGCCATCCCGGGATGTGCCCCCTGCCCCAGCGCCCGTCGTCGAAAAGTATCGCAACCCCATCATCGCGACCTCGCTGCCCGATCCCTCCATCGTGCGCACTGCCGACGGTACTTTTTATCTCTTTGCCACCGAGGATATCCGCAACCTGCCCATCTATCGCTCTGCCGATCTGCTCCGCTGGGAGTATGTAGGCACTGCCTTTACCGATGAGTCGCGCCCCAAGTGGAATCCGCAGGGCGGCATCTGGGCTCCCGACATCAACTATGTCGATGGTCAGTATCTGCTCTATTACTCCAAATCTACCTGGGGCGGCGAGTGGACCTGTGGTCTTGGCGTCGCTACGGCATCACGCCCCCAAGGCCCGTTTACCGATCATGGGGCACTCTTCATCAGTCAGGATATCGGTGTGCAGAACAGCATCGACCCCTTCTTCATCGAGGAGGATGGCAAGAAGTATCTCTTCTGGGGTTCGTTCCGCGGCATCTACGGCATCGAGCTCAGCGACGACGGTCTCAGCGTGAAGGCTGGTGCCAAGCCCGTACAGATAGCAGGCCATCAGATGGAAGCCACCTATATCCACCGTCGCGACGGCTATTATTACCTCTTCGGCTCCAACGGCACCTGCTGCGAAGGCAACAACAGCACGTATCAGGTGGTCTATGGACGTTCCACGAACCTCTTTGGACCTTACGTGACGAAGGATGGTCAGCGCATGCTCGACGGTGCCTTCGACGTGTTGCTGCATGGCAGCACCAACGTGGCTGGTCCTGGACATAACGCTGAGATC
The DNA here is from genome assembly GCA_900315035.1 of uncultured Prevotella sp. Lineage (GTDB taxonomy): Bacteria > Bacteroidota > Bacteroidia > Bacteroidales > Bacteroidaceae > Prevotella. The sequence continues at coordinate 7,669 of OMXO01000080.1, read as the reverse complement.
ATCACCGATGATAAAGGTCAGGACTGGATGATCTATCACGGCTACATGAAGAGCGATCCCGATGCTGGGCGCCAGGTACTCATGGATCGCGTAGAGTGGTTTAATGGCTGGCCGCTCATCTCTGGCAGTCAGTCGTCTGTCGAGAGCCGTAGTCCCTCATTTAATCAGAAATAAAAAAAACATGGCTGTCATGCTGCATCATATCAAAACCACACTTTGCTGCACACTGCTGATGTGCAGCCTCAGCTCACGGGCTAACGTCGTCTATCAGGATGCCTGTGTACGCTTCACGCTGATCGACGAGGGTACGCTCCGACTGGAGTATGCCCCCGACGGTCAGTTTGTCGATAACAAGAGTTTCATGGCTGTCGTGCGCCACTATCCCAAGACCGACTACAAGATCAGTCATACGTCGCGACAGGTTACCATCACCACCTCAAAACTCAAACTGGTCTATCGCAAAGGCACTGGTCCGCTCAGCGAGCAGAATCTCACCATCAGCAGCACGAAGGCCCTCTCCGTGCCCTTTGTATGGAAGCCGGGAATGACCCAGAAAGGTAATCTGAAAGGCACCTATCGCACACTCGACGGCTACGACGGCGATGAGTATCAGTACAGCAATCCCAAGCACGAGATGCCCATAGAAGACGGTCTGCTCGCCACCGACGGATGGACACTGATCGACGACAGTCAGCGACTGCTCTTCGACGGTGACAGCGACTGGGAGTGGGTCAAGGAGCGTCAGAGTGCCGAGGGTGCACAAGACTGGTACTTTATGGCCTATGGCCACGACTACAAGGGCGCCCTCAAGTCATACACCAAGTTCGCTGGTAAGGTGCCCCTGCCTCCGCGCTATGCCTTCGGCTACTGGTGGAGCCGCTACTGGAGTTACAGCGATCAGGATTTCCGCGATCTTATCAGCAATTTCCAGCAACTCGATCTGCCCCTCGATGTGCTCGTCATCGATATGGACTGGCACCCCATCAGTCCTGAGGCTGGTGGAGGCTGGACAGGCTGGGACTGGAACGAGCGGCTCTTCCCCGACTACAAGGCTTTCCTCAGGTATCTTGACCAGCAGGGCGTGAAGGCCACGATGAACCTGCATCCTGCCGATGGCGTGCGCCCCTACGAGAAGAAGTATGAGGTTTTCATGCAGCGACTCGGCAAAAGCGACGGTACGACCTACGAGTGGCTCGGCTCCGACAAGCGTTACGTCAAGGCCATCTTCGACACTTATCTCCACGACTATATGGCCGATGGTGTCGATTTCTGGTGGATCGACTGGCAGCAGTGGGAGAAAGATCGCCGTATCGCCTCGCTCGACAATGTGTTCTGGTGTAACTACATCTGGTTTACCGATATGGAGCGTAACGGCGACAAGCGTCCGATGCTCTATCATCGCTGGGGCGGTCTCGGCAATCACCGCTATCAGGTAGGTTTCTCGGGCGACTCGTTTATCACGTGGAAGAGCCTGAAGTTTCTGCCTTACTTCAATGCGACGGCCTCCAACGTGCTCTACGGCTACTGGAGTCACGATATCGGCGGACATCAGAGCAAGCAATACGGCACACCCCTCGAGCCGCAACTCTACACCCGTGCCATGCAGATGGGACAGTATCTGCCCATCATCCGCTCTCACAGCACGAAGGATCCCAGTCTTAACAAAGAGCCCTGGGCCTTCGATCAGACCACCCGCCAGCGACTTGCCCAGGTGATCCGAGGCCGCTATGCCCTCGTACCTTATATCTATACGATGGCCCGCACCACGTTTGAAGAAGGGCTCGCCCTCTGCCGACCGCTCTACTACGACTATCCTGAAGCGCCCGAAGCCTATGAATTCAAAGAGGAGTATATGTTTGGCGACCAGATGCTCATCGCTCCCGTTACCAACGAGGTGAACCCCGAAGACGGCTATGCCGACGTCAGCCTGTGGCTGCCTGAAGGTGAATGGCTCGAGTACGAGACGGGCGAGATGCTGCAAGGCGGCAAGACCTATCAGCGCCGCTTCACGATGGACGAATATCCCGTCTATGTCAAGGCTGGCAGTATCATCCCCTACTTCGGCAAACTGAAGAACCTCTCGGGCACGTCGCAACCCGTCATTCTGCGCATATTCCCCGGTGCAGCCGACGGCACCTTTACACTCTATGAAGACAACGGCGAAGACAAGCATTATGCCACAGAGTTCGCTACCACACCGCTCTCTTATGTGCGCAAGGGTAACCATCTTCAGGTAACCATCGGTGCGCGTAAAGGTCAGTATAAGGCGATGCCCGCACGCCGTCAATATAGCGTCGCTCTGCCTTGCCAGAAAGCGCCCCTCAGCGTCAGGTGTGGCAACGAGTCGCTGCCTTTCACTTACGACGGAGCCAACCTCGAGGCTACCATCGCGCTCGGTGATATCGACTGCGCCACAGGTGCTATCATCGACATCGAGATGCCGGCAGACTACACCCTCGCCGACGGGACGAAGGCCAACTTCCGCCATATCCAGACGATGGTGCGCGACTTCAAGCAGCACGATGCCGGCATGGTCTATACCGAGGATTTCGGCTATCTCGAGGCCACCCCTCTTCGCCTCTCATATCACCCTGAACTGCAGGAAGAGACGCTCAGAGCCTATCGCGAGAAGTTCGCCCGCATGACCGATGTTCTCCATCAGCAAATGCCTAACGAAGCCCACTACTCCCGCGCCCTGCGCCTCCTCAACATTAAATTTTAAATAATCGAATCAGAAATCCAGAATTTTGTTGCAACTTTGCCATCAAAGATGGCGAAGGTACTCTGTCTCGGCATAAAAAAGATTAAAATCTTTTGTTCTGCTCTCGACTTTTCGTAACTTTGCACCCAAAATTTGGATGAGATGACAACAACCACCCCTCGGCAGACGGCCCGTCGCCAGGATATCCTGCACGGCCTGCGCGATGGCTTCCCCATCGCGATGGGCTATCTGGCAGTAGCCTTCTCGATAGGCATCATCGCCGTCAAAGCCGGACTGACGGCTCCTCTGGGTTTCCTGAGCAGTTTCTTCACAAGAGCTTCTGCAGGCGAATATGGCACCTATACGCTGGTAGCGGTACAGGCAGCCTATGCCGAAGTGGTAGCGATGTGCCTGGTGGTCAATCTGAGATATATGCTGATGAGTGCAGCCCTCTCTCAGAAGATAGCGCCAGGCACATCGTGGTTTCACCGTCTGCTGATGGCCTGCTGCATCACCGACGAGGTGTTTGGCATCTCTGTGGCCCATCCGGGCTATACGCCGCCAGCCTACACCTACTCTGCCGCCCTGATATCCACATTGTTCTGGGCATCGGGCTGTGCGCTGGGCATCACGGCAGGCAGTCTGCTGCCCCAGCCGATGGTTACAGCCCTCAGCATGTCGCTCTACGGCATGTTTCTGGCCATCATCATCCCCCAAGCCCGTCAAGACCGTCATGTGCTCTATGCCCTCATCGCCAGTTTCGTGCTGAGTGGCCTTTGCGCTGTGGCCCCCGTTGTGAGCCAGTGGAGCAGTGGCATGCGCACGGTGGTGCTTACCATCGTCATCTCTGCTGTTGCCGCCTGGCTTAAACCTGTTAATATCGAGAACGATGGAGAGTCATAGCGTCATTATCTATATCCTTCTGGCTATCATCGTCACCAATCTGATACGGGTGACGCCGATGGTGCTTATCAAGGGACAGATCCGCAACCGCTTCGTGCGCAGTTTCCTGTATTATGTGCCTTACGTCACACTGGCCGTCATGACATTCCCTGACATGATCCTGGCGTCGCCCACACCGCTGCCTGGCTTGCTGGCCCTCTTGGCAGGCATCATCGCCGCCTGGCTGCGCCTCGGGCTATTCCCCGTCGCAGCCATCTGCTGTGTCGTTGCCTACATCTCTACATTAATAAGTTAGGAGCGTCTCTTTCAGTCTGAAAGCATCGGGATCGATGGTCATCTGAAAGATCTTGATATCGGGGTTCAGTTCCCTGGCAGCCTTTATTAGCAGAACTTTATCCTCAGGGGAAATCTTAAGACCCAGATAGAGCGATTCGAAGCATTCGCCACCTAGTTTCGGATATGCCTTGATATCTTTTCTATCAATGATACCATTCTCATGATAGGGTAGTGTCATCCGCGCATAACTGCTAATCGGTTCTAACAGCGCTAATCTTACCTCCTGCTCATATTCCCACGCCTTGGCCTTCGTCGACAACAGGTATGCGAAATAGTCAAGGGCATTGCTAAAATATTCAGGTCGTTTAATCTGATCTTCATACTCCACTTCCATCGGCATGGCACCGATATAGTCAGCACAGATGATGCTGGAAAGATAACTCTCGGCCTTCTCCATATCCAGTCCGATACATACGCCAGCATACTGACTATACGATTTCCACATCAGCAGCGAATCGTTCACCCGCGAGAGGCAGCTCAGCCACACCTTGTCCCTCAGATGGTCATAACGGTAATTCTCGAGCGACATGATACTCACCTGATTCAATGACATCATGCTCTCATCGGGCTCCTCAGAGAAATCGGTCAGTCTGGGATGATTGTCAAAAGGATCGGTCAGGCGCGAGGCATTCGTAAACTGAAGATTACTGTTCTGCAGCATCATCAGCCCGCCCTGAGCGTCAAGGTATTTGAATAATATACCCTCATATTCTTTCATATTTACAATCTCAGCTTTCTTAGTTGTCTGTTATGCAAAGATAAAGCATTTAATTGATTTCTGCAAAAAAAATCCATGATATTTGAAAAAAATTTGTGGCAGACAGCCTCTGAGTTCTCAAAAATTCATAACTTTGCACCTCGAAAATTACTAAGACATCAAAATATTTTAAGACATCATGAAGAAATTATTAATTCCATTCATCGTTGTGGTAGTGACCGTATTCAGCGGTTGTACCAAAGATGACAGCACAACGACTCTCTCCGCCAAGAGCTATCTGACGCTCTGGAATCCTTGCGAGTCGGTAACAGCCCTCGAAGAGTATGTAAACGACGTGACCAACCCCTCCTCCAAGAACTTCATCAAGAAGGAAGACCGCATCGCCACCTTCGATATGGACGGCACCTTCGTAGGCGAACTCTACCCCACCTATTTCGAGTACAATCTTCTGGAGTATCGCGCACTCGACGATCCCGCGTATAAAGACAAGGCGCCCGCCGATGTCAAGGAGGCAGCACAGGATATCCGCGACTTCGTCAGAAACGGCAAGGCGCTCCCCTCACATTTCGACATGAAGCACGCCTACGCAGCAGCAAAGGCCTACTCAGGCATGACACTATCCGAGTTCGATGCTTACGTCAAGGCCTATGCAGCAAAGCCCGCCAACGGCTTCAGCGGCATGACCTACGGCCAGAGTTTCTACAAGCCCATGCTCCAGGTGTTCGAGTATCTGAAGGCCAATGGCTTTACGTTCTACGTCGTATCAGGCTCCGACAGGTATATCTGTAGGGCGCTGACAGAATCGATAGGCATCCCTTCCAACCGCGATGAAGAACTCATCCGCACAGACGAACTCATCATCAAGAACCTGAAGACCAACAAGGTGAAGCAGATCAGCCAGGAGATAGGCAAGGTGCCCGTACTGTCGTTCGGAAACAGCTCTGGCGACTGTTCGATGCATAACTACTGCCTGAGCAACAAGACCTATAAGACGGCTGTCTTCATGCTGATAGCCGACGACAACGCACGCGACCATGCCAACCGCGAGAAAGCCTTGAATCTGGCTAAGCAGTGGCGCGAGAACGGCTATCACGTCATTTCCATGAAAGATGATTTCAAGACCATCTACGGCGAAGGGGTTCAGAAGACGGAATTCAAGTTCTGAACATCAGACTGCATAGACGAAAAGAGGCTCGCGATGGCGAGCCTTTTTTTGATGGTGATGTGAGGCGTGCTTATTTCACACGCTGGAACTGTTCGAAATTAAAGCGTTTACGCTCAGCAGACCACGCGACAGTGTTGTCGCAGGCGATAATCATCGGGATAGCACCCGCCTTCGGGAAAGAGAGTCTGGCATCGTTCACCGAGATACTGATATTATTGCCTGCAGGGTTCCAGCCCTCAATACCGTATTCAAGTTCGACATCAGCCCCAAAGGTTGCCGGACTGCCGAGCTGAGGCAGCGTCGTGTCGCCTATCGTCAGCTGGAAGGGCAGAATACCGCCTAAGTGGCGTACCGTCGCCTTCTGCTTGAGCTCAGAGCCCATCACCTCGTCTTTCTTCACCAGCCCGTTTTCAAGCATCACCTGATGATGAGCAACGACGGTCTGAGTGACGTCAACCACCACATCGTTGAAGTCGAAATCATCGGTAGAGCCGAGGTCCTCGATCATATAGCGTTTCGTCACAGCGAGGGGCACGTCGTAAGAGCCGTTGGAGAGTGCGATCTCCTCGGGAACCAACGGGCTGCCCACCACAGCCAGCACCACGTCGTTGTAGTCCTGATCGCTGTCAGCTGTCGTGTCGTCCTCGATACCGATATATTTCACGACAGCATCCTTGGCCTGCTTTATGCCCTCAGGCTTCGCGTCAGTGTCGAGATAAACAGCCTTGCCGTTGCCTGTGCCTGCCGTGTTGCCCTTCTTGCCACCAATGTTGTCGAGATAGATCTCCACGCGGGTACCGATAGGAGCCTGAATACGAACGCCAGGCAGTTGTGCCCTTTCGGCAGGATAATAGTCGTCGCGCGACATGATATACCTGATACTTGTCACGTCGCCATTCACCGTCTCGCGGCCGCATGTGGTCCAAGTCTTGCTATACACCTTGACAGGATCGCCCTCGCCTACCCTCACATACAGGTCGTGCGTCAAGGCGCTTTTCATACAGAGGGGATAGATGGTAAACTCAGTATTCGGAGCGAGCAGCACCCCCGATTCTCCTTTGCGCGACACACCGTCCTTCAGTTCGTTGGTCAATACCGAGTATAGTTCCAGGTTCTTAGTAATCGTACGTTCGGTCACTACATTCGGATCCGACGCCATCTGCTGGTCGTCAATACCGAAATCGAGCCCCCGGCAAAGCTCAACCGAGATCTGCCCCCCTGCATCGCGAGTACCCACACGAGTGTCTGCGCTACTGAAGTCCCAAGACTGGCCATAAACAACCTGGCCGAAAGCCTTGATGAAATTAGAATTATACGACTGCATCTGCTCCGCAGCCTTCTTCGTAGCAGCCAAATTGGCATCGTAGAGGTCCTTGTTTTTGCACGCGACAAGACACAATACGCCCATACATGCTGCAATCTGTTTTATCAATGTCATTTGTTGTATAGAAAACTATGTCTAATTAACCTTAAAAATCCATCTCACAGTATTTAGTCTGTAAAATTACTATAATTTTGTGTGATGAGCCCCTTACAATTCCTTAATTTAACAATAACTTCCCATTAATTGATTTAAATCAATCCGCAACCCACCCCATGAACTTCTGAGGTTCAGGGCATCACCCTTTCAAGAAATTAATCTTACGACGGTTACCCTGCGCCCTCACCGCAAAGTGCAGCCAGATCACCCCGTTGGCCCCATGCTCGAGCAGGATTTCATCGAAGTCCTGCTTTGTTTCGTCTGCATAGTCGAGCAGAATACACGCATAGCGAATCAGTTGCTCCTTCCCCGCCACGCGAATATCCACCGCGCACCCCGTCAGATGATTCGAGGTCGCCACTCCCC
>OMXO01000018.1 GCA_900315035.1 uncultured Prevotella sp. | reverse complement strand
AGCAAGCGTGGGGCTGGCGAGTAGACTGACGTGGGGCTGGGGGTCAGGTCCCGAAAGTAGAAGTTTTCGGGGAAAACTTTATTTCGAGACCAGACCCCGTGGTTATTTCGAGACCAGACCCCGATTATTAACTAAAAACTAAACGATTATGACGAAGAAGGAAACTATTAAGTGGATTGTGCAGATCATTGCATCTGTGGCAACGGCCATCGTGACGGCCTTGAGCGCAACCTCGTGCGTGGGGTATTAAACAAAGAAAAAGCGTTTTGGAGATTCCAGAACGCTTTTTTCTTGTCTAAGAGGGCGCGATTAGTAGTTCGCCTTCATCCACTCGATGATCCTGAGGAAGAAGGTAAGGGCCGAAGTCTCGTGGTTGGAGATGCCGGCTTCCTTGGTCGCTTCAGAGCTATACTCTCCGACAAACTCCTCGGTCTTAATGCGATTGGCCTTGAGGAACTCGCTCATGGCATAGAAGTTCTCTACCGGCACAACATCGTCTTTCGTATCGTGGAAGAGCATCACGTCGAAGTCGCTACGAGGTGTCCATCCGTTGGTGAGTGCATCCTGACTGAAAGCCTGCTTGAAGCGGCGCGACAGAGGGCTGCTGGTATCGAGGACGGCATCGGTGCAGATGTCGCTCGTCTTCTTGGTCTTGATCAGTTCCTCGTCGAGGGCCCTGCGCTTGTTCTTCTTGCTGAGGAACCAGTCGTCGAAGTTCTTGGCCACGGGATCCTTCAGATAGTCGTGGATGTCGTAACCCAGACGGAAGAAGTGGTTGTAGGCATAGAGCACGTTGCAGACGGTGCTGGGCATCTCGGTGTAGCCCTTGGTGATGGCGTCGTACATCGAGTTGATATCGTAGGGACCATCACCGGCGAAGGCGCGCTTCACCTTGATCTCGGGATGACGTTCAGAGATTTCGCGCAGCACGGCCATCGTGGTCTGAGCGCCCTCTGAGTAGCCAGCGATGACGAAGTCGTCGCCCTTCTTCACTTTCAGGTCTTCTATCATCCTCTTGGCGGCCAGGTAGGCATCGAGCGAGGCGCGAGCGTTGGCCCGTGAGATACAGTAGGCTTGCGGCTCTTTCTCGGTGATGCCGAAGCCGTAGTAGTCGGGGGCTACGATGATGAAGTTGGTGAGGGTTGACGCCCCAGTCGGGAACTCAACGGCTCCGCGCGATGGTGCCTGCGTGGTCTCGTAGATCGTGAAGTGGTTGTAGAGCATAATGCCATTAAAGGGCTCATCTGCATTGACCAGCTTCTTATTGACCGTGATGGTGCCGCTGAGCGTACAGGGATTGCCGAAGGGGTCGAACGAAGGATAGTTGAACACGTAGTTCATGTGGCTGGGGAAGAGCAGCACGGGGATGCTGTCCACGACGCAGGCCCTCGGGAGTGTAGATTTCGCCATCCATTCTTTAATGAGACCGCTGTTATCGCTTCCGACCTTGGTCAGCGTACCTTGATGAGTCGCATTGCTGAAGGCAATCTGATCAGAGCCACTCTTCATGTTGATCTTGCCGATATCGACAAAGTCATTCTGACTGCCGTCAGCACGCGTGCGGGCTGTCGAAACGCTCGTGCCTGTAGCCGGATCGGTCAGGGTGACCTTTCCTTCGGCTGAGACCTGCCACGTGAACGGCGCATCCTTCGGACCGCCGTAAATCTCGAGCGGCTCATTGAATTCGTCGTCAAACACAGCCAACGCAACGTAGCCCGTATGGTCGGCCTTGGTCTCTACCACTATCAAGGCGCGGTTGAAGGGCTTGTCGGCCTCGGTGACGCCCTGATAATCGAACGACTCGTACCACAGGCCTACGAGGCTCTGCTCGATCTCCTGTTGGCTCGGGGATGAAGGATTGTCACTGCTATCTGAGCAGGCGCCCACGCTGAGCAGGAGCACCGCAGTTGCAAAAAATGCAAGGAATTTCTGTTTCATTTTACAATGCTATTTGATGACTACTTTCTTGTTGTTATGGATATATACGCCCTTAGTGGTGGGCTTGCTGCCGAGGCGACGACCGTCGAGGGTGAACCAGTTGCCGCTGTGGCTCTGAATGTCGGCCGGTCGCAGCACATTGATGCCTGTGGGGGTTAGTCCCTCACAGATCCAATTGAAGTTAGCGGCAAAAGCCTGTGACATACACAGTTCTAAGAAGAAAATGCCAGCGGCATCTATATGGTCGGAGTCGGCATAAGTGTCGTTGACACGATAAATAGTTTTCTCGCCGGCTGCATGCGTTTTCTGGAAGACCTCGTAATTACCGAAGGGCACTACCATGTCGCCGCGCGAGTGGTAGAACTGTATGCGGTGCTTGGGCTCCCAGCCGGTGACGACCTGATTATCGGCTAATGCACGATGCAGGGCCTGCTGCGCATTGGTGGCTTCGGCAGGCACGGTCGCCATCTTCTCTGTATCGCTCAGGTAGGCATAAGTGGCTGGTGTAAACATCTTTTCCAGACGGCCCCACACTTTATCCTTTTTAGGCGAAGTGAACATTTCTGCCATCTGCTCGGGAGAATAGTGCCGGCCTAAGGTGTCTAAGCCAGCTATTAACTGGTCGTACCACAGCTTCGACATATAGCTTGTATCATGTTCCTTACTGTCTATCCATTTGAACACACTGGTGTCGAGCAGTTGTTGCGACAGGAAGTCTTCTACTTTGTATTTAGCCAACTCGGGATGGGTCATACACATACCCCTAACGATCAGAGGAACCACGATGGGATAGTTTGAGATGCCCTTCCGATGGTCGGTCTTGGCATTGTAGCTCTCACCGTTGTCTTCGATATAGTAGCGTAGCGTCTCGATGAGGTCGTAGGGGCCGTCGCCGCAGATGCTGCCATAGAAGTGCATCTGCTCTGCCAGCCCTTTCTCCTCGACCATGCGCTGCAGGGCCAGCGTGACCGCAGCTCCCTGGGAATAGCCGAAGAAAAACGTGCGCCAGTCGCTCTTGATGGGCAACAGCGGGAAGTCGGCCGACTTCTCGGCTGCCTGTTTGCGGTAGAGATCGAGACCATAGTTGAAGGCATCGAGCACTTGCTGTGCCGTCAGTCGCTGCGCGAGGTATGGGTGTGGCAGATGCTTGGTCACACCATAGCCCTCATAGTCGGGTGCAATAATGATACAGCGTCCGACATAATCGGCAGCGGGAGAAGTCGGATCAAACATATTTTTATAGGTACGAGTCGCCATCTTCCTCACTAACGTTAACTCTTTAGAGTCTTCCCTTGAAGGAGTTTCCTTGTCGCTACCGATGGTAGCATGATTGTAAACGTGGATACTCTCGATACTGTCGGTCTCCTTCCGATCATCGGGAATCCAGGCAACCAGGGCCGATGAGAGCACGATCTTCTCGCCTGCGGCGTTGACCGTCGGATAGTTGAATGCATAAATCGTGGCGGCTCCATCCTTTTGTACCTTTGTGAGGCGTTCAGAGGGTTGTGCCGCCTCTTGTGCCCATGACCTGACCGGCAGGGCTGCCGTCAGACCACACAACACGATGACTACCTGCATCCAGAGAGGACGCGTTGAGAAACTAATCATTGATTTTCTAAATTCCTTTACCATTGTTGTTTAATCTTATTATAATTTAATATAGATTTTCTTCTTGTAAAGGATGTAGCCGAACGCAAAGTTCAGGAGCACGAAATAGAGGGCATAGGCCAGCGAGGCCCACTTCAGGGGCAGGATAACGGCATGAATGCCGTTATAGACGATCTCTGAGAAGCCGATGTGGCCGAGGAGGATGGCCAACAGCTCACTGGAAACGTAGAGCGCCAGGGCGTTGACACCAAAGACATGGAAGAAGGCCGTCCAGCCTTTCTTCTCGCGGATGTCGATCAGATACATCAGCAAAGCCTGCAGAAGCGATGCCAGACCGCAGGTGGCCATCACGTAGCTGGGACTCCAGATGCGTTTGTTGAGCGGCAGCCCGTAAGAGAGCAGGTAGCCACCGATGACTAACACCGTGCCCACGACGAAAAGGGCGATCACCTTCTCACCGACAGTCTGCTTCTGGCGGATGAGTCGGCCGCAGTAGAAGCCCAGCAGCACATGGGCCACAGAGGATATCGTGCCCAGCAATCCCTCGGGATCAACGGGGCTCTTATGATAGAGATGGTCGTAGCCGAAGAGGCTGAGATCGACCTGTGCCAGCACGTTAAGACTGGCATCCTCGGCATAGCCGTTGCCCAGCACGAGGATGGCCGTGTAAACGACGAGCAGGCCGATGACCACAGGTATCGTGTACTTATGATTGCAGAACAGGGCGAAGAGCGACACGATGCCATAGCAAAGGGCTATGCGCTGCATGACCGCCCAGATGCGCAGATGACCGAAACAGAGCAGGTCGCCCTCGATGGCGTGGTCGAACCAGTTGATAAATAGGCCTATCGCAAAGAGCAGCACCGTGCGCTTCACGATGCGGCGGATAACCTGCGGGGTAGGTTTAAACTCTGACTTCACCAACGAGAGGTAGCACGATATACCCATGATAAAGAGGAAGAAGGGGAACACCAGATCGCAGGGCGTCATGCCGTTCCAGGCTGAGTGCTCGAGCATCTCGAACGACTCGCCCCAGCCATTGTTGACGAGGATCATGCCTGCCACCGTGATACCGCGCAGGATGTCTAATGAGAGAAGACGATTGTTATTCATTGAACATTATACATTGAACATTGACCATTGAACATTGACCATTATTTATTGAAGCGACTCCATCACTTCTTTGGCCACATCGACGGGCGAGCCTTCGGGAGCAGCGGAATAAGGATTCTGCTGGAGCGTCCAGGGCTCTTCCATCGCATAATAGTCGAGCTTCACCTCTTGAGGCAAGGCCATCTGGAACAACTCGGCAGCCGTCTTCGTGGCATTAGGTCCGCCACCAAGGAGTTCGGGCTGGGGGGCCGTCTGGGCTTTCATCTGGGCAGCAAGGGCATCGAAGTAGGCCTTCCAACGAACGTAGTAAAAATCTTTCAGCAGTCCCTGCCACTCTTTATGAGCATAGTCGCGCAGTCCGCCTGTATCAGCGCAGTAACGGTTGCCCCAAGTGGTAATCTGCACGCGGGCATTCCACTCATAGAGTCGTTTCTCGTCGGCAGTGGTACCCGCATTGACGGCATCCTGGGTCCAATGCCCCAGACGGAACTCTGAGCGTGTGCCCAACAGTTTGTCCTGCATCAGCAGCATATCGAGGAAGCGGGCAGCATCCTTATCGAAACGTTTACGACTGAACGACTTATAATCGGCAATCGTCTTCTGATACTGCAGACGGGCTTGGTCGGCCAATGCCTGACGCGTGATATCCACCAGATCGTATTCAAAGTTATTGTTGCCACGATACTTCTCGGCCACGCTATTCATGAGCTTAGCCGCCCGTTTGGTATCGGCAGGGTCGTAATAGTTTTTCATCTTCGACCACGACGAGGCCTGGAAGTTGTTGAGCGAGGGGCGCCCGCAAAAGATGCTCTCATGAGGCCCCTGTTGATTGTTGCCTGCCGGACAGTTGTAGATGGTGTTGGCCAGTATCATCCATGCTTTCTCTATCACGGGGTCATCGACGCCATAGCGCGCCTTGACATAGGCCTTGAGCCATGACTCCTTGGTGAATTTCTCAGGGCGCCAGGGCAGTTCGCTCATCAGTTCGAACATCACGGGATTGTTTTCTGAGCCCTCCATCGTGAAGCCGATGCCTTTGAGGTTGGAGGTTTGAGATTTGAGGTTTGAGGTTTCTGTGAAATAGAAATTATTGAGGAGCTGGTCCATGCGGCCATGAAGGCCGACGTTGGCCCCGAAGTTTTCGAGGAGACAGAAGAGCCACTGATGCTGTTTGTAGCCTTCCTCGCGTTTCCAGATGCTTGGGATGCCGAACATCGGGCGACACTCTGAGAAGAGGTCGAGCACGAGCAGGTCGCCGCTCTTCATGCCATCGACCATCGCCGGACGCGGGTTCTCGGTCCACCCCTGAATGACCCACACGGCCTTAGGATTCACGCGTTTCATAGCCTGCATCATCGCCTCGCCAGCCTTGGCATAGTCGATAGAAGGGTCGTCGTTGCTCTCGTGGAAAGGGTCCATCGAATAGTAATCGGCCTTGCCGAAGAGTTTGGTGAGCTCGTCATAATATAAGGTAGCAATCTCGGCAAAGCGCGCATCGGTAGGCAGGAGGTTTGCGGGGCGCTGGAAACCGTTCCACAGTCCTGCATCGGCCACGTTGAGTCCCAGTTTCTGCTTGGCATCATGGGGCACCATGCCGCAGTAGCCAGGCAAGACGGGATGCATATCGAGCTGTTTCATGCGGGCGAGAATCTGCTTCTGCAGTTTCTCCTGACGGGCATACCACGACAGTGGCAGCGGACCGCCCCACCCTTCGAGATTGTTCATCTCCCACCAGGCGAGGAAGGCCGGACCGGCAATAAACCTGCCCACCTCATCCTCGGTATAGCCCAGTTTGAGGAGCATATTGCGCCAGACGCACTCTTCGCCGACGATGGCCAGTGGGAGATTCACCCCGTGGAGGGCCATCCAGTCGATCTCGCGCTCCCAGCGCTGCCAGTCCCAGAAAGGCATGGAATACGAGAACGTGCAGTAGTTGAAGTCGTAGCGCAAGGTGAGGTCAGTCTCATGACGCTCCTTCTGTTTCACGGCGGGGAGCACGGCGGGTAGTTTGGCCTGCATCTGATTCCAGGAGAGGTGGATGCCGGCATAGTATTTCAGATACCAGTTGACGCCTGAGGCGATGTTCACCCAGGTATTTCCGCGTACCACGACTTTCGTTCCCTGCTGATCGAGTTCAAAGAAGTCTTTCTGGCTCTTCACCTTCTCGATCCTGAACTTGGCCGAAGCGCCTTTGTCGATACGGTTCAACAGGTCTTCTACTGGATTTGCAACCGCCTGAACGGTTAGCAGGATAGCCATAATAGTTAGTAGTTTTCTCATAAATCAATATTAAATCAGTTTCATTTGTTTCGCTTTCTCCATCAGGAGTGCCATCAGCGGTTCCCGCTCATTCTCAACCCTATTGTCGAGCACGGCATCCTTGAGATACTGCTTCAGCACGCCTACCTCGCGAGAGGGCTTCAAGTGGAACATCTCCATGATTTCATTACCGTCGATAACAGGCTGCAGCAGTCGCACATAGTCTTTCTCCTTCAGGTCGGCCAGTTTCTCGCGCACCAGTCGGAAGTTCTCGAGAAACAGCTTCTTGCGGACCTCGTTCTTCGAGGTGATATCCGCCTCGCAGAGCGTCATCAGGTCTTCGATATCCTCGCCGGCATCATTCAGAAGGCGGCGGACGGCCGAATCGGTCACCTCGTCGTCGGCAATCGCTATCGGGCGCATGTGCAGGTCAACCAGTTTCTGCACATACTTCATCTTCATGTCAAGCGGCAGCATGAGTCGGCGGAATATCTGGGGCACCATCCGCGCACCTATCAGATTATGGTTATGGAAGGTCCAGCCGATGGCAGGATCCCAGCGCTTCGACTTGGTCTTGCCGATATCGTGCATCAGCGCACCCCAGCGGAGCCAGAGGTTATCCGACTGGCGTGCCACATTGTCGAGCACCTCGAGGGTGTGATAGAAATTGTTCTTATGCGCCCGACCGTTCTTCGTCTCCACGATATCCAAGGCGGCAAGTTCTGGCAGAATGATGCTCAAGAGGCCAGAACGCTGCAGATCGACAAAGCCCTTTGAAGGCACGGGTGAGAGGATGATCTTATTGAGTTCGTCCTTGATGCGCTCTCCGCTGACAATTTGGATCCGGTCGGCCATGCGCTCAAGGGCCATGAAAGTCTCGTCTTCGATCTGGAAATTCAACTGCGTCGCAAAACGGATGCAGCGCATCATGCGCAAGGGGTCGTCGGAAAAGGTGATGCCAGGCTCCAGCGGGGTGGCGATGATGCCGTCTTCGAGGTCGGCCAGACCATTGAACGGATCGACGAGTTCTCCGAAACGCTCCTTGTTCAGGCAGATAGCCATCGCATTGATGGTGAAATCACGACGGTTCTGATCGTCTTCCAGCGTACCATCCTCCACCACAGGCTTCCGCGAGTCGTGACTATAACTCTCCCTACGGGCACCGACAAACTCGACCTCATACTCCCTACCCTTCTGGCGGAACTTGACCTGAGCGGTACCGAAGTTACGAAAAACAGACAGGTGAGCCTTCTTACCCACCATCCGTTTCAGTTCTTCAGCCACAGAGATGCCGCTACCCACGACCACCACGTCGATATCATTGGAGGGGCGCTCGAGGAAAATGTCACGGACATAGCCGCCCACCACATAACAGTCGAGCCCCAGACGACCTGCGGCCTCGCTGATCAGGTGGAAGATCTCCTGATCGAGTATCTCTGCTAATTCTTCGTCGGAATATAATTTCATGCTATCATGTTGCCTTTGAAAGTGCAAAGATAGTAAAAAATCGCAGAAAAATGCAACATTTTCACTCCTGCCATGAAAATTTTACTGATTTTTTGCTAATATTTCCTAAATAAAGTATATCTTTGCCAACAAATAACAATTAACGAAACTATAATCATGATGAAAAAACAACTATTGATGATCATCGTTTTCGGACTGATGACAATGGTAAAAGCCAGTGCAGAGAACTATTCTGACATGGAATCGCTCAAACTAGAGACTCCTGAGATGAAGCCAGAGTTAGTGGCATTGCCGGCCAACCCCTTCAAAGGAGAGATGACCAGCCACGAAACCACGACTCATACAGGGATGGACTTCGATTTCTTCAAAGTGAAGACGAACCCCGGTGTCAAACCTTATAAGTTTATGGACGATATGTCGTTCGTAGGTATTCCTCTGTTCCTGGGCGGCTTGGCCCTCAAGGGCGATAAGGCTATGTTCCGCGTCAACAACAAGGACGGTAAGGCGAACACACAGCTGCTCACAGACTTCAAAACCGGTATCGACGACTATACGCAGTTCTTCGGCCCCGCAATGGTGGTCGGTCTGAAACTGGGCGGATACGAAGGTCGTAGCGACTGGCCTCGCCTATTGGCAAGCGCCGCCATGTCATACGGTATCATGGCCGCCTTTGTCAATGGTATCAAATACACCGCCAAGGAGATGCGTCCCGACGGAACGAGTGCCAACTCGTGGCCTTCAGGTCATACAGCGACAGCCTTCGTGGGTGCCACACTGCTGCACAAGGAGTACGGTCTGACCCGTTCACCATGGTGGTCGGTAGCCGGTTATGGTGTGGCCACAGCGACTGGTGTGATGCGCGTGCTGAACAACCGTCACTGGGTGAGCGATGTGATGTCGGGAGCCGGTATCGGTATCCTTTCCGGTGAGTTAGGCTATGCACTCTCCGACATCCTCTTCAAAGGCAAGGGTCTGCTGCGCAATGACCTCCAGATGGATTTCAACAGCCCGTCGTTCTTCAGCATCGGCATGGGTGTAGGCTTGGGTGGCAAGAGCATCGATTTCAGTCAGAGCGACCTGGTGAATGCTGAGAAATACAAGGATTTCGATTACGATGACGACGATGTGGAAGACGAGTACGGCAGCGCCGGCGTTGAGTTCCGTGCAGCCACCGTTGTCGATGCCGAGGGTGCCTATTTCTTTAACAAATATGTAGGCGTCGGCGGTCGGTTCCGTGTAAGAGCCATGTCTGCCAAGACCTTCGGTCAATATACAGGTGATTTGCTGGAAGGCTCAAACTATGCATGGGATGCCATTTCCGCCATCTATCATGTCAATCCCGAATATTATATTGACGAAGAGGGCACGCGCTATCCCTCCAACCTGAGCAAGGAGCTGACCACCGAGCTGATCAACCAGGGCGGCAAGGCTATTGAAGATATCGGTGCAGTCGTAGAAAGTGACCACCTGACGGAGTTCACAGCCAGCGTAGGTCTTTACTTCAACGTGCCATTGAGCAAGCGTTTCTCACTGGGCACCAAACTCCTCATCGGCCGCTCGTTCATGCAGGAACTCGACATCGACGGCTATGCCAAGGGAAAAGTCAAGGATATCCAGTATGACATGCACATTGTCAACGGCCATCCTGCCTATGACTTCGAGGGCGATCTGATTGGCGGCATCGACAACCCTGTCAACACCGCAAGCAATGAAGATTATGACATGCGCTGGGACTTGTTGACCATCGGCGCCAAGTCGTCAACCTCATACGGTACAGGTCTCTCGCTGACCTATCGCTACAAGTCGAACTTCTCATGGCGCCTGTATTTCGACTACGACTACACCAAGAAGGAATACACCATGAAGTATGACCCGTACCGCTATCTGAAGAGCTCACTGACCGACGTCGGCTTGAGTCTTATACAGAACAAGGACCTCTCAGAGTTAGCCCTCTATGTAGATCCGATCGAATACAAGAAAGACAAGAAGATGAACTACTTCACACTCGGTCTGGCATTCCTCGTTAATTTCTGATAAGACATGAGAATAACAAGTATCACTATTGCCGCAGTATTGCTATTTGCAAGCTGCGGCAATAACGAAAAAGAGCAGGCCGCCCAACTGCTGCAGGAGGCGCAGACACACTTCGAGCAAGGTCAGCTCGATGCGGCCAGAGCCGATATCGACTCCTTGCGTGCACGTTTCCCCAATGTGGTGGAAGCCCGAAAGGGGGCGCTCAAACTGCATCAGGAGATCGAATTGAAAGCAGCCGAAGACGAACTGGCCTCAACCGACAGTCTGCTACAAGCGGCCAACCGAGAGCT
Source organism: uncultured Prevotella sp. (assembly GCA_900315035.1). Taxonomy (GTDB): domain Bacteria; phylum Bacteroidota; class Bacteroidia; order Bacteroidales; family Bacteroidaceae; genus Prevotella. The sequence continues at coordinate 32,306 of OMXO01000018.1, read as the reverse complement.
GGATGCCCTGCAAAAACAGGTGGACCAGCACAAGAAAGCCTTGAAGGCCACACCAGAAGAACTCACACTGCTCACTCGCACCAGGATCAGACGCGACTCCATCCGGACACAGCACGAAACCCTCGGTGCCAAAATCCATTATATCCGCCAGAAGCAGAAAGAATAAAGGCGGTCGTACCATCGTCTTCACACGCATCCGCGTACAAATTTAAGATATATTAGGAAAAATATTGGCGAAATCTGTGTAATCTGCATTTTTTTTAGTAATTTTGCAGCCGATTATGGCCAATATGGAAAAGACAAACGCTCAGTTTGAACAGGCTTTGGCCGAATGCCGTGCCCTGTTCGAGAAGAAGCTTCACGATTACAAAGCATCGTGGCGCATCCTGCGCCCGACGGCTCTTACAGACCAACTTTTTATCAAGGCCAAGCGCATCCGGTCCCTCGAAATCAAGCAGGAGTCGCTGGTTGGCGAAGGCATTCGTCCAGAGTTTATCGCCCTGATCAACTATGGTATCGTAGGCTTGATTCAGCTTGCCAAAGGCTTCGCCGACACGGTGGACATGAGCAACGAAGAGGCGATGCAGCTATACGATCAGTATGCACACGAGGCGCTGGAACTGATGAAGAAGAAGAACCACGACTACGACGAGGCGTGGCGGTCGATGCGTGTCAGCAGCTATACAGATCTCATCCTGACAAAGATTGAGCGTATCAAGGAGATTGAGAACCTGGGAGGCGAGACGCTCGTCTCTGAAGGTATCGATGCCAACTATATGGACATCATCAACTATGCGGTCTTTGGAGTAATTAAATTGACGGAGTGAAGAGAATAGCCGTAAATATCGCCCGGCTGCTGATGGCTGTGACATTTATCCTCTCGGGATTTGTCAAGGCTGTCGATCCGCTGGGAACACAATACAAGATACACGACTATCTCGCGGCAATGGGCTTAGCGCGTTACGTGCCTGATGCCCTTACGCTGACCTCTTCGGTGGTGCTGTCGGCGACAGAATTCATCCTCGGCATCTGTCTGCTCTTCGCCATCCGCAGGCGTCTGGTATCAAAAATCACACTGGTACTCATGGCGGGCATGACGCTGCTTACCTTATGGGTGGCCATAGCAGATCCTGTCAGCGACTGCGGCTGTTTCGGCGATGCCCTGGTGCTTACCAACTGGCAGACCTTCTGGAAGAATATCGTTCTGCTGGCAGCGGCGATACTTGTACAGCGCTATCCGTTGGCCATGCCACGGCTCATCGGCGAATCCAACCAGTGGATTGTAATGAACTACTCTGCTGTATTCATCCTGCTTATCATTGCAGGACGGAGCCTCTACACCCTGCCCCAGTTCGACTTCCGCCCCTATCATATCGGTGCTGACCTGAAAAGCGGTTGGCTGAAAATGATGGAAGGTCAGGACTCCCCCTATAGCGAGTTCTTCATCGAGAGTACGGACGATGGTGAGGATATCACCGAACAGGTGCTGACGACAGGAGGCTACACCTTCCTTTTGGTGGCGCCTCATCTGGAGCAGGCAGACGATTCGGAATTCGATGTATTGAACAGCATCTATGAGTATAGTCTGGACAACAAATACCCATTCTATTGTCTGACAGCCAGCACTCGCAACGGCATTACCCGTTGGCAAGATATCACCGGAGCAGAATATCCCTTCTGTAACACCGATGAGACGACGCTGAAGACTATCATCCGCGCAAACCCCGGGCTGCTGTTGCTTAAAGATGGAGTCGTCATCCGCAAATGGAGCCACAATGCTCTGCCCACTGAGACAGAGCTGAGCAAGCCCTTGGAGGAGTCCGAGTTAGGACAGTTGCCCACAGAGACTGTCGTCACTAAGATTCTATGGATCCTCACATGGTTCGTGTTGCCATTGGTACTCCTCACCATTGCCGACCGTCTGTGGGCATGGAGCAAATGGATTCGCAAAAATAAAAAGAATAATAACCCTTTAATCAATAAAGAAGATAAAATTATGAGAAAGAAAATTGTAGCAGGAAACTGGAAGATGAACATGAATCTCCAGGATGGTATTGCTCTTGCAAAGGAGCTTAACGAGACATTGAAGGCTGACAAGCCCAACTGCGGTGTGGTTATCTGCACACCATTCATTCACCTCGCTTCTATCGCACAGTTTCTCGACCAGGACATCATCGGTCTGGGTGCTGAGAACTGCGCAGACAAGGAGAAGGGCGCTTTTACCGGTGAGGTAAGTGCCGAGATGGTAAAGAGCACTGGTGCTCAGTACGTGATTCTGGGTCACTCAGAGCGTCGCGAGTACTACAAAGAGACTCCCGAGATTCTGAAGGAGAAGGTGCTTCTGGCTCAGAAGAACGATCTGAAGGTTATCTTCTGCATCGGTGAGAGCCTGGAAGAGCGCGAGGCCGGCAAGCAGAACGAGGTTGTAAAGGCCGAGCTCGAGGGATCAGTATTCAATCTCTCAGAAGAAGACTTCCGCAAGATCGTTATCGCCTACGAGCCCATCTGGGCCATCGGTACCGGTAAGACCGCTACTGCTGAGCAGGCTGAGGAAATCCACGCTTACATCCGTTCTATCATCGCCGAGAAGTATGGTCAGGCTGTTGCCGACGATACAACAATCCTCTATGGTGGTAGCTGCAAGGCCAGCAATGCTCCTGAACTGTTTGCTAAGCCCGACATTGACGGTGGTCTGATTGGTGGTGCTTCACTGAAGGCTGCTGACTTCAAGGGTATTATCGACGCTTGGAAGAAGTAAGACAGTGAGACAACTACTCATCATATGCATATTGTGTGTCGGCTGCATCACAGCAGTCGATGCACAATCTGTTTTCACCCAGAGAATCCAACAGAGCAATAGCGGTGAAGGCAAAGTAACCATTACTCAGGAGAAAGCCATCGACGATCTCGTGAACGGCAAAACCGGCTTGACAGTCCCAACGGTTCCTCAAAAACAGACAGAAAACAACACTACTGCTACAAACCATCAAGAAAAGCCAGAACGGCTGACCACGACAAATAAGACTGAGACGACAATCAAGACTGAGACGACAACCGTTGCGCCCGACACTATCGACACCCGAAAGAAGCTGATGAAGGGCTATAAGATCAACGGGTTCCGTGTGCAGGTCTTTGCCGGCGGTAACTCGCGCAGCGACAGACTGAAGGCCGAGAAGATCGGTGACGAGATCAAAACGCTCTACCCTGGCACGCCTGTCTATGTTCATTTCTATTCCCCTCGGTGGATCTGCCGTATGGGCAACTATCGCACCTACGAGGAAGCCCACGAGGTACTGAGAAATGTTAAGCAGCTCGGTTACCAGTCGGCCATCATCGTCAAAGGAAAGATCACTGTTCAATATCCATAAACCACGACACATGACAGAAGAACCACAATACCGGGAAGGGCTTGAAGAACTGGCCGCCAACTACAAGGAGATACTCACGCTGTTGGGAGAAGACACCAATCGTGAAGGGCTGGTGAAGACCCCTATGCGTGTGGCCAAAGCCATGCAGACTCTGACCCGAGGCTATCAGATGGATGCCCACAAGGTGCTCACAGACGCTCTGTTCCGGGAAGACTACTCGCAGATGGTCATCGTAAAGGATATCGACTTCTTCTCCCTGTGCGAACACCACATGCTCCCCTTCTACGGCAAGGCTCACGTGGCCTATATCCCCAACGGCTATATTACCGGACTGTCAAAAATTGCCCGCGTTGTGGATATATATGCCCATCGTCTGCAAGTGCAGGAGCGCATGACCCAGCAAATCAAAGACTGTATCCAGGATACCCTGAAGCCTCTCGGTGTCATGGTGGTCATTGAGGCCAAGCATATGTGCATGCAAATGCGCGGCATTGAGAAACAGAACAGTATCACCACTACAAGCGATTTCAGCGGTGCCTTCAACCAGGCAAAAACCCGTCAAGAATTCATGAACTTAATACATAATAATCAAATTTAAACCATTATGAGCCAAATCAACTACCGCAACCAGGAGACTGTCAAAGATGCATTCTTTCACAGTTGCTTAGGAAAACTGACCATCTTGGGTGGCATTCTCATTCTCATCCTGGCCATCGCCTATTTCACAAACCCAACAGAACAAGAGATGGCTGTGGAGATGGAAGATAATGTCATGCAATGTCTGGAAGAGAATGACAGCATTCAGGGAGACAAGATTGACGACTACGTCAACAACTTGGGTCACACCTTTACCAAGGCTGACACCACCAAGATCTTCCCTGACCTCATTCAATCGTACAGAGCGCTGAACCGCATGGAGATCTATCACCACTCCCTCTACACCACATCCTACCTTTTCAACAACATGCATCCTCAGGGTATCCGCGTTGGTATCGGAGGCTTTGGCTTGGTGTTCCCGACCGTCACATTCGAAGACATTCTTCTCAATGTCGGACCTATGCATAAAGGTTACAACCAGAAGATCATACAACGGGGTGTAATTCCCGACACCGATCTCGGTTCTAATCCCAATATCCAGGAGTTCCACTACAAGCGTAATCCAGACGATTGATGGCCCCATCGGAATTGAAAGACATGACCCTGGCTGTTTGCGACATCGCAAAGAGTGCAGGGTCTTATATTCGTGAAGAGCGCAAGAAGTTTTCACTTCAGGAGGTTGAGCGCAAACATGCCCACGACTATGTGAGCTACGTCGATAAAGGATCCGAGACACTCATCGTTGCTGAACTGCGGCGATTGTTGCCAGAGGCAGGCTTTATCACTGAAGAAGGTTCAGCCAGTCACGATAGTGAACAGTTTGTGTGGGTCATCGATCCTCTCGACGGCACCACCAACTTCATCCATCAGTATGCTCCCTATGCTGTCAGTATCGCTCTTATGCAAGGCACGCAAATTATCATCGGTGTTGTCTATGAGATCTGTGCAGATGAGTGTTTCTATGCCTGGCAAGGCGGAGGGGCTTACATGAATGGTAAACCTTTACAGGTGAGTCAGCAGAAAATCGAAGATGCCCTCATTTGTCTGCAACTGCCTTATAACAGCGATGCATACAAACCACTCGCCAAACATTTCATCGACACATTCTATGGTCGTTGCGCCAGCATACGGATGTGCGGTTCCGCAGCGATGGCCCTTTGCAATGTGGCAGCAGGCCGTCTTGACGGTTATGCCGAACAGTACATCGGCCAATGGGACTACATGGCCGGTAGCCTCATCGTTATTGAGGCTGGTGGCATTGTTACCGACTATACAGGCTCAACAGCTTTTACCCAAGGCAATAGTGTGGTCGCCACCAATGGGCTTATCCAACAAGATTTCCTCAACGCCATCGCTAACTGCTCATGAACATTATCGTATCTCAGGAAATAGAAAGCGTTTGTCCGAGTTTTGTCGGTGCTGCGGTTGAAGCCCAGGTTGTTAACACACCTTATTGCGCTGCCCTTTGGGACGAGATACATGCTCTTGAGGCTCGTTTCCGTCAGGAACTCACCACAGAGAGTCTCAAAGAGCTGCCAGGTATCGCAGCCACACGGCGTGTCTATAAGGCGTGTGGCAAAGACCCCTCGCGCTATCGACCTGCCAGCGAACAACTTATCCGTCGGATGCTTCAAGGCAAGGAACTCTATCAGATTGACACGCTTGTCGATCTTGTCAATCTTGCCAGCATCGCCTTCGGTTACAGTATCGGTGGCTTTGATGCCGACAAGTTTGTTGGCGACACGCTCACCCTCGGCGTAGGTCGCGAGGGCGAACCGTATGAAGGTATTGGGCGAGGCATGCTCAACATAGCAGGTCTGCCCGTCTATCGTGATGCCCAAGGAGGTGTCGGCACACCTACCAGCGACAACGAGCGCACAAAGATGACGATAGGCACAACGCACCTTGTGGTTCTCATCAACGGCTACGATGGAAACGAGCAGCGCGTCAATGCCAATGCGCTGTTTATTCAAGACCTTCTCAAGAAATATTGCCAAAGCGACGGTGGCACAGTCACCCTATACAAATAACAGCGTTACTATCAATCATGCGTGGAAAATGAAACAGAAATATGCAGTCGTGATCTTATTGGGCCTGATTGCGTTATCGGGGCTGACGAGCCTGAACAGCTTTCGGGCAACAGAAAGGATTGTTGCTGAGGATATGGAATGCGCGCTGAACAAAGCGCTGGCCGAACAACAAAGCGACGTGATCAGTTCTGACACCATCCTCACTTTCAACAGTTATTTGAAGATGGAACAGTTGCGAGGTCATGCCATATTGGCAGTGACCACCCGACAGAACGGACTGCGCTGCGAGGCTAAGTGCTCTGCGGCTACCATCTTCTCGCTGTCAGACCAGCGACCTGCCTCCATCTTGTGGACAATGGCGCTGCTTTGGGGACTCTACTGTTTCTGGCGATATCGCAAACAAGTGCCTCTCGTGGCATTTGGCGGCTTGGCTTATTCTGAAGCTGAAGGCCGATTCTACGATGCGAGGGGCAAGCAAGTCAAGTTGACACCCATGCAGCAGCAACTGATGGAAATGTTCTTTCGCAGCGAGTCGCATCAGCTGACGAAAACTGAGATATGCGATACCCTCTGGCCCAAGAAAGACGATGCCAACGATACGCTATACACCCTGATCCGTCGCCTGAAACCCATCATCGAGGAACATTCCGAACTCAAGATCGAATCAGACAGAGGTCGCGCTTACGAACTGAAACACAGATAGTTAGCCTTCTGTCAGCGAATTGTCAGACAAATGTCAGGCAGATAATTCATCAAATAGCGAATCTCTTCATACCTTTGCAGAAAAAACAAGTATGAAGAGATTTCTGTTTCTATCAATGTCAGTTTTTATCGTTGTCATGATGTGGGTATCTGTCTATGAGAAAGAAGACGATTTACTCTTATCACAGAAACTAGAGCGTGCGATGAGACTAACAAATATGAGAGAGTATCATGATGATGATTACGATTACACCATACGGTATCCGTCGTTTTTTGAACAAACATCTGATAGCCTCTTAGACAAAGGTTGTTGTCGTTTTAGTTTCTGGCAGGATAGTCTCGAGATTGTACAGACGGCATTTACGGAACAAAACACGGAGAATCTTACACTTGAACAGGCTATGACCAAATATGCCTTAGACTTTCATGTAACATCTCAGCAGAAAGGTAATGGATTCTTCATACTTTCAGGGCATATCTTCGATGATAATGGACGAATAACCGGCCGATGCTTTCACGTTAAGTTTGTTAAGCATCGCAAACTCTGGTTCGTACAGTCGCTAACTTATCCCGAGGAATGTGAACAGGCTATACAGCGTATTATAAAGGAAATCGATAATTGGAAAGTTTGGTAAAAAGGTTAAGTAATATTAAATAAAGTTTGACATTGACCAGTTTACGTGTCTATAAAGTGTACAGCAGATAAAAGCATGGACAGAATAGCATTTGAACAGCAAGCCCGCACGTGGCGGCAGAAAGCTCTCAGCGTTTGCATCGGCTACGGAGCGGGCAAAGACGAAGCAGAAGACATCGCTCAGGATGTAATGCTCCGCTTGTGGCAGATGCACGACGAACTGGAGCAATACCGCTCGATAGAGGCTATCGTTGCACTGATGGCGAGGCACATGCTGAGAAACCATCAGCGACGAAAGCCCTCAGAGACGTTGGACGAGTCCATGATTATCAGTCTGAATACAAGTCCACTCGATGAGTTGGAGATGAAGGAAGACGATGTCTGGCTGGCAACAAGACTCCAGCAGCTGCCCACCACACAACGTACCTTATTATATATGCGACAAGTGGAACGGCGGAGTCACGAGGAAATAGCCCAGTTGCTTGGTATCGAGACCACATCGGTAAGCACCTTGCTGGCAAGGGCACGACGAACATTATTAGAAGACATCAAACGAAGGAACAACTTATGATACAGTACACCAAAGAATATATAAACGAATTGCTCAACAAGTTTATGGCGGGCATATCGACACTGGAGGAAGAAGACATCCTGAGCCAGTACTTCGCTCAGAGCCATATACCAACAGAGTGGGAGCAATACCGCTTGCTGTTTGCAGAACTGGAGGCGATGAAGCCCGCAGAGCAGCCAAAGCACAGATGGTTGCGATGGAGCGTGGCTGCAGCAGTGGCTGTCATAGTTCTACTTACGATATGGGGAAGTCTAAGCCATTCCCGAAAAGAACCAATCATGGCTGAGAATGAAGCTGAGCAAGCAGATTCGGTGATGCCAGTTATAACTCATGAGGAAATGCATGCAGACACAATCCACCAAGAGCAACGACAGGATGTACATAAGAAACCCAAGAAACGAAGCCTTCGTAAGTCGCATCCAACCATAATCGACTATGACAAGGCTTATGCATTGATGGCCAAAGCAGAACAAGAACGTCTGGATGTAGAGAAGCAATTGGAACAGTGCCAACAAGAGGTTCTAAATGCCCAGTTAGCTGCATATGGTTATATTCCAGTGATGCAAGAAGATGGTACCATAGTATATATTAATGAACAAATAAATTACATTGCATATGAAGAATAAACAATTACTAGTAGTCAGCATCATGATGCTGAGCCTACAGACAATCCATGCACAAGGTAACATCAAACGCGCCTTCAACGTACTGATTACCGACACCTCTACCAAGGTAGAATCCACTCACAAACTTAATAAAGATCCAGAAACAGGCATCAAAATAGGGCAGCTTGATGTCTATGAGTTTACAGTTCCCGCATCGCATCACAATTTAGTAGAAGACATTAAACAAGCTTTCGATCAGGACAAAGAAAAAGCCTACAGTTTGAGTTCCACATCTAACGCTAACAAGAAGTTATACAATTACACAAGTTTAGCCGTGGGTGGTGAAGATTACGGCTATCCCTTAGGCGATATTAAAAACTCACGCTATATCTATGCACTTTTCCTTGATTCTAATGACAAGAGTAAAACTCATCGATACGCCTACGCTATGGAATGGTGTGAAGACGCCAAAGAGATTGTAGGTAAACTCATCATTACTTACGCCACAAGGCAGGAGCTTCGCAAAAGTAAAAGACAAATAAGGACAATCAGTATAAATGGTAACAAATTCAATATTGATGGTAATCAGTTCTCATTTGGCAGCAGTTTATCTTTGGATGACAGTTTTGTTTTGGATAATGATTCTATATATTCTCACGGAACTAAAAGCCTGGAATCGTGGATCAGCGAATTCAACACCTTCAAGAACCTGTTTCTGAAGAATCCGACAGGCACTGCAACAAATTATTATGTCGCCCACATCTACAAGCTATGCAAGAATGCTGATTGCCTAGACGATGCAGAAAAGGTCATGGTCATCCAAGAACTCGAGAAAATGATGAGAACTGCAAAGGATGATATTATCAAACAGATGCTCGTGATGAGCCAAGAACGACTGACGAAGTAAAGCAATGAAACATATTAGAATGGTATGCCTTTCGCTACTATTGGTAGCGAAAGTAGGGATAGCCATGTCCCAAAAGAACTCAACCAGCATAAGTAACGATTCTATCACTTGGAACAAGGAGCTGGAAGGTATAGAGATCAAGGCTCAGCGACAGCTCATCAAGCAGGAGATAGACCGTATAGGCTACGACGTGCAGGCTGATGAGGAATCGAAGACGCTTACCGTGATGGATATGCTCCGCAAGGTACCTATGGTAACGGTTGACGGTGAGGACAACATCAAGGTAAAGGGCAACAGCAGTTTCAAGATCTACAAGAATGGTCGCTATGATCCCAGCCTGACGAAAAATGCCAAAGAGGTGTTGAAAGCGATGCCTGCTTCTATGGTAAAGCGTATTGAGGTTATCACCGATCCTGGTGCCCGTGAGGATGCAGAAGGAGTCAACGCCATCCTGAACATTGTGATGGTGGAAGGCAAAAACTTGGATGGCATCACGGGATCAGCCACAGCTTCTTATACAACGCTGAATCACCCCAATCTGGGTGCCTATCTGACCACCCAGATCGGTAAGGCCATCATATCTGTGGATTACGGTTATGGCGGTATGTCGAACAAAGAAACAGAGAACAAGAGTGAGGTGGAACGTACATACGTCACTTCGGGTAACGTGATGAAGAGTATGAACGAGGGGTCCAATCCTGGCTATATACATTATGCCGATATCGATGCCAGCTATGACATCGACTCGTTGAACCTCATCTCAGCATCATTAGGTGGATACTTCTATAAGCTGGACGTAAAAGGTGGTGGAGTAACCCAGATGTACGCTCCAGACAAGAGCCTGCTCTATAGCTATCGAGACAACTACTGGATGCCTGGCTACAACCACCATTCATGGAACGGACGATTGGACTATCAACATAAGACACGTCGGAAGGGCGAGCTTCTCACTCTCTCTTACATGCTCGCCCTGACGCGTCAACGCACAGAACAGGAAAGCAACTATACAGACCTTCAGAATGCGCCATTCGATTATACAGGCATGCAGAAAAAACTGCGAGAGCGTTTCACAGAGCACACCTTCCAGGCAGACTGGCTTCGGCCTATTGCAGAAGGCCATAAGCTGGAGACGGGTATCAAATACATCTATCGTGGAAATAGTAGTCATACGGTTCAGGACTTCTATGCAGCTACGCCCTATCCAGCGTACAACAGTGAGTTTGAGCATACCACTCAGGTGGCTGCAGCCTATGCCGACTATATCATGCGGATAGGAAAATGGTCGGCTCGTGCAGGTCTGCGTTTTGAACACAGCTATATGAAAGGAGCTTATCCTGATGGCTCGAATGAGAGTTTTGATAGCCATCTGAACGACTGGGTGCCACAGCTCAGCGTGAAATATCAGCTGAGCGATGCCCATTCATTGAAACTGGGCTATGTCACCAGTATTAATCGCCCAGGTATCTCCTATCTGAATCCTGCAGTAGTTAATTCACCCATGCAGGTTCAGTATGGCAATCCCGAACTGAGCAGTAGCAGAAATCAGACCGTTCACCTCATCTATTCGTATATCGGTCAATGGCTGACATTGCAGTTGGCACCAGCTTTTAAATATTATAGTGATGGCATCGGGCGACTGATTTATGCCCAGAACGATGTGCGCTATCAGACTTACGGCAACATCGAAAAGTTGACACGATGGCAACTGGAGGGTTATGTGCAGTGGAAGCCTTTCAAAAGCACAACCCTCTCTGCCAATTTCAATCTGTGGGATGATAAAATAGAGAACCCGAGCATCGGCCTCAGTCAGAAAGGCTATTCTGGTTTCTATTATCTAAATGGTAGTCAGCTATTGCCTTGGAAGTTGCGCCTTACGGCTTATGTTTATGGCGAGATGGGACATTCTGTCAATAATGTGTATAGCTATTCGCGCTCTTGGAATCGCTATGGCTGTTCACTGCAGCGTTCGTTCCTCAACGAAGACAGGCTGACAGTACGTATCAGCGCCAACGATCTGTTCCGTAAATATCGTCACTATACAGACTGCACCACTCAAGGCGATATTCTTGGCTATAGCGACAGCGCAAATCGCGCAAGCATGATTAACTTTTCTATCTCATATCGCTTTGGCAAGTTGAAAGCCAGTGTCAAGAAAACTGAGACTACCATCGACAATAGTGATGTGGTGGGAGGAATAACGAAAGGGAAATAGAGAGCTGTGCTTATCAGCTCTCGACGCCGAAGTTTTTAGAAACGCGGGTGTCACACTGTCGTTACGCTCTGTCTGAGCATAAGAGCAGAATACGGATAAGCCCAAGGCCACGAATAATATCTGTTTTCTCATCATTAAATTAATTCCCACGGAGGGAATTTTTGCGGCCTAACTAGGGAACAAATTTTCCCTCGTGTAGCCGCAAAATCCTCAACGCTATGCTAAGATATAACTCTGTAGTTGCCGCTCAAGTGCATGAAGGCAAAGAGACGTAGCAGACCGTCGTAGTAGGCATCGAAATAGCCATCTTCGAAGGGTTCATGCTTGGCATTCCACAGGGCATCGACAAACTCCTTGCTCTTATCATGAGAACACATCACAGAAGCAGCAGCCGTAGTGGCTACAAGGCCTATGCTATGGCGCAATTTCCGAGTCCCGCCAGCCTGCAGGATTTCATCTCCCTCAGGCAGTGTACCATCTGTACGATACTGATCAACAAAAGTATTGACACCTTGTGAATAGAAGAAATTCTGTATCTTCTCACCATATTGCTGCTGCCATTCAACGTCGGCACAACTCCACTCATAATCGAGGGCAATGTTCATTGGCACGCGCCAGGAGTCGTAGCGGAAGTTATTGGCTCCATTGCGACGGGGCTTTTCACCCTCTTTGGGTTCTGGCATACCTGGGAAACGGGGCATCCGCATCTCACTGCCATCATACTGCGTCATATCGGCATTAAGACCAGTCACCGGATGGATGGCCTTGTGCAGATACTCGCGACTCTTCCTGGCACACTCATACCAATAATCGGCACTTCCGTCGCCGGCCCACCTTGCCCATACCTCGTAAAAAGCAGGGATATGATAACTGGGATCGGTGAAACGCTGTCCGAAGCCATCAGGGGTAAAAGTAATAAGTTTTGTGTTCGGATCAATCAGATAAGAGACCGAACTACGCGGCGGAGCGATGGGGCCATTGCCCATCTGGCGTGGTGACATTTCATCTTTGATAGCACGTGGTTGGATACTTGCAAGGATGTTTTGCGCTTCAGCCAGATAGTTGATGCCTGTATCGTTTCCCCATCGGTTTGAGGCGAAGATGAGCGAGGTGATGAAGTAGAGTTCACCATCAGAGGCTGCCCCTTCGGCATTGTGTGAGCCATCGGTCTTACAACTCCACGCGAAATAGCCTGCACGCTGACCATGCTGGTGCTGCATGTAGGTCTTGCTCCATCGCCACAGACGGTCGAAAATGTCCTTCTCACCAAACTGGACAGCAATCATCATACCATACGACATGCCCTCAGTACGGACATCATTATTCTTGATGTCGGAAATGTAACCCATATCATCGCCAACCTCAAAATAGACTTTGTTAGGTCCTCGGAACACATCGTTGAACACTTCCTTCAATTTCGCATCGACATCGGCTTGCTTGTAACCCATCTCTACGAATACATTACGATACTTCCCAGTCTCAAAACCTCCCTTGGTCCATGGCGTCAAAGCCCTCATCTGAATGGTCATTACCATCAGAATAGTGATAATAGTTAGTTTCTTCATATAGTGTTTAATTTTTTGAACATTATCGGAGTGAGAGTTCTACGGGACAATGGTCTGAACCGAAGATTTCTGTATGAATGCAGGCATCGTCAAGACGTTCTAACAGTCTGTTGGAGACGACGAAGTAGTCGATACGCCAACCTGCGTTTTTCTGACGCGCCTGGAAACGATACGACCACCATGAGTAAGTGACGGTATCGGGATACTTGTAGCGGAAGGTATCAGTGAAACCTGCCGATAGCAGAGTGCTGAACTTCTCACGCTCCTGATCTGTAAAGCCGGCATTCATGCGATTGGTCTTGGGATTTTTCAGGTCAATCTCCTCATGAGCCACATTTAGGTCGCCACAAAGGATAACGGGCTTATTCTGGTCGAGGCTCTGAAGGTATTTGCGGAAGTCGTCTTCCCAAGTCATACGGTAGTCGAGGCGCTTCAGACCGTCCTGAGAGTTCGGGGTATAGCAGCAGACGAGGAAGAAATCAGCCATCTCGAGAGTGATGACGCGTCCCTCGTGATCATGTTCGTCGATGCCAATGCCATAGGTCACGTTAAGAGGCTTATGACGGGTGAAGATGGCCGTACCCGAATAACCTTTCTTCTCGGCAGAGTTCCAATATGACTCGTAGCCCTCGAAGGCCAGATCGAGTTGTCCAGGCTGCATCTTGGTTTCCTGAAGACAGAAGAAGTCGGCATCGAGCTGACGGAAGATATCACTGAAGCCTTTGCCCTCACAGGCGCGCAGACCATTTACATTCCAACTGATAAATTTCATGCGGATTCAAAATTTTTAGGTTTACGCGTGCAAAGTTAAGAAAAAAATCGTAACTTTGCAGATATAATGGAAAAAAACTGATGCTGGAAACCCTGACCCGACAAATCAAGCAATATAAGACAGCCTCTATCCTCACACCGGTGTGGACAGCACTGGAGGTGACGATGGACGTGATGATACCTTACATGACCGCATTGCTCATCGATCAAGGAATCAACACAGGGAATATGCAAAACGTGTATCGCTATGGTGCCATCATGCTCTTCATGGCATTTCTCAGTCTGATGTTCGGCATTCTCGGCGGGCGTTGCTCAGCCTACGCATCAACGGGCTTTGCCGCCAATCTGCGTTCAGCCATGTACCATAACATCCAACGACTGGCATTCTCGGATATCGACAAGTATGCCACCTCTGGACTCATCACCCGCATGACGACCGACGTCAATACGCTGCAGAGTGCTTATCAGCAGATTCTGGGCATCAGTGTAAGGGCGCCTTTCAAACTTGTACTATCAATTCTGATGTGCCTCGTGATCGATGCCCGTCTGGCACTGGTATTCTTTGTGGCACTGGCCGTGCTGAGCATCTCGCTATACCTTATTATTACAAGAGTAGCGAGACTCTTTCAGCAGGTATATGCCAAATACGACGAACTGAACCAGAGCGTGCAAGAGAATATCACGAACATCCGGCTGGTAAAAGCGTTTGTACGCGAAGATTATGAGAGCAAGAAATTCGCCCATGCAGCCGAGAATCTTTACCGTCTGTACGTGAAGGCTGAGAGTCTGATGGCACTGAACCACCCAGTGATGAATATGGTGGTTTATGGCTGTATCATCGCTCTGTCATGGCTGGGCGCCCACTATATCGTAGAGGGCACTCTGACAACGGGCGAACTAACTTCATTGTTCAGCTACGTGATGTCTATTCTGATGTCGTTGATGATGCTCTCGATGGCATTCGTAATGCTTACCCAGAGTGCAGCTTCGGCCAAACGCGTGGCAGAAGTGATTGAGGAGGAACCAGATATCGTGAATCCCGAGCACCCTGTGATGGAAATTAACGATGGTAGTATAGAGTTCCAGACTGTGCGTTTTGACTATGCCAAACCGACCAGCGACCGCCAACATAAACGCTCGGCGCTCTTCAACATCAGTTTCAGTATCAAAAGCGGCGAAACGATTGGTGTTATAGGTGGTACTGGCTCTGGCAAATCTACACTGGTAAACCTTATCAGCCGACTCTACGACCCCACAAGAGGCAAAATTTGTATAGGCGGACGCGATGTACGCGATTACGACCTGACAGTCTTAAGAACGGCTGTGGCCGTTGTGCTCCAGCAAAACACTCTGTTTACTGGCAGTGTGGCTGAAAACTTGCGCTGGGGCAATCCCAATGCCACATTAGAGGAATGCCGAGAGGCTTGTAAGATAGCCCAGGCAGACGAGTTCATCAGTCAAATGCCCGATGGCTACAACACACTTATAGACCAGGGCGGCATCAATGTGAGCGGCGGACAGAAACAACGCCTCTGCATTGCTCGGGCTTTGCTACGCCATCCGAAGATTCTGGTGTTCGACGACTCCACTTCTGCCTGCGACACAGCAACCGATGCCAAGATACGTGAGGCTATCCGCACCCAACTACCCGGGATGACCAAGATTATTATCGCTCAGCGCATACTCAGCGTTAAGGATTGTGACCGCATCATCGTGATGGACAATGGTATCATCACAGGTTTCGACACCCATGAGAATCTGTTGAAGACCAACTCGCTCTATCAGGAAATTAACGCTATACAGAACGAAGAAGGCGGTGATTTCGACGAGCAGGAAGGAGGTGAACTATGAAGCCTTCGAAACGCGCTACTATTACCCGTATGTTTGCCTTCGTGTTCAGCCACTACCGATGGGCGATAATCGTTGTGCTGATATGCGTCTTTGTTGCTTCGCTGACTTCACTGGTGTCATCGTTGTTCACCAAAACCCTCATAGACGACTATATCGTGCCATTAACTCAAGCAGATAATCCACAGTACCTGTCGTTGGAACAAACCTTGTTCAAGTTGGCACTTATCTTGCTACTAGGCACCGTCTGCTCATATGCATACAACCGCCTGATGATTCACATCAGCCAAGGCACAATGCTACACCTGAGGAAGACCATCTTCGAGAAGATGCAGCGACTGCCTGTCAGTTACTTCGACCAACGGTCGCATGGCGACATCATGTCTGTCTATACAAACGATGTGGATTCATTACGCCAGATGATCTCTACGGCGATGGCACAGGTATTCTCATCTGTAATAACAATCGTGGCAACCTTCACGTCAATGATTGTGCTGAGCATCCCTCTGACAGGAGTGAGCGTATTGATGGCGGTGGTAATGATGGTGACTACCACGAGTCTCGGAAAACGCTCGCGCAGCTTCTTCCGCACACAACAACAGCATCTGGCCCGTGTCAATGGTTTCATCGAGGAGATGCTGACAGGACAGAAGGTCATTAAGACATTCTGCCATGAGGAGCAGACCATCAGAGAGTTTGAGGAGATCAATGAACAACTACGCTCGTCGGCATGCAATGCCAACCGCATGGCCAACATTGTGATGCCAGTGAATGGGGGCATCAGCAACTTCGGTTTCGTGTCACTTGCTGTCGTAGGAGCCATTATAGCCCTCAACGGATGGACAGGACTTACACTGGGTACCATCGTTGCCTTCCTGCAACTTAACAAAAGTTTCACCCGCCCCATCTCGCAAGTGAGCCAGCAGATCAACAGCGTGCTCAATGCCTCCGTAGGCGCAGAACGCGTCTTTGCCTTAGGTGATGAAGCGCCAGAGGTGGACAAAGGACAGACAGAACTGACAAATCCCAAAGGAGATGTGGATTTCAAGGATGTAGATTTCGGCTATGTGGCTGAGAAGCAAGTGCTCTTTGATATCGACATCAACACGAATCCCGGGCAGAAGATCGCCTTCGTTGGCGGCACTGGTGCCGGCAAGACAACCATCATCAACTTAATCAACCGTTTCTACGAAATTCAAGGTGGGCGCATACTCTACGACGGTGTACCCATTACCGATATTTCCAAGCGGTCGCTACGTGAGGGAATGAGCATCGTGTTGCAAGAGACACACCTCTTCTCAGGCACCATACTCGACAACATTCGCTACGGGAAACTCAATGCGACAGACGAGGAATGCGTACAGGCAGCAAGACTCGTGGGGGCTGATGACTTCATACGACGTCTGGCTAACGGTTACCAGACAATGTTACGTGGAGATGGTGGCAACCTAAGTCAGGGAGAGCGGCAGCTTCTGGCTATCGCTCGTGCAGCTGTCTCGAACCCACCGGTTCTCATTCTCGACGAGGCCACAAGTAGCATTGACACGAGAACGGAAACTCTTGTTCAACGAGGCATGGACACGCTCATGCAGGGACGCACCACCTTTATCATCGCCCACCGCCTAAGTACCGTAAGGAATGCCGATCAGATCATCGTACTCGATGCCGGCCGTATCATAGAACAAGGCACCCACGAACAACTTCTCGCCCTTAAAGGCAGATATTACCAGCTTTATACAGGAAACGAAATCTGAAAAACGATAAAAGGCTTGCGATAATCGCAAGCCTTTATCATATACCGAAAACAGTATTTTAGAATTTTGCCATCTTGATAGCAACTACTGCACATTCATCACCCTTGTTGCCATACTTACCACCCGCACGATCCTTAGCCTGTTGCAGATCATTTGTGGTGAGCAACCCGTAAATCACGGGAATATTGCTTGTTGCATTCAGGCGTGCGATACCTTCAGTAACTCCCTGACAGATATAGTCGAAATGAGGAGTTTCACCGCGAATGACAGAACCTAGGATGATGACTGCGTCATAACCATCGTTGAGTGTCATCTGATGAGCGCCGTAAATCAGTTCAAAAGAACCTGGAACAGTCTTCACATGGATATTCTCAGGCAGAGCACCATGTTTCTCAAGTGTTGTGACACAACCTTCAAGGAGAGCGCCCGTAATCTCGGGGTTCCACTCGGCCACCACCACACCGAATATCATATTCGAGGCATCGGGGACGGCATTGAAATCGTAGTCGCTGAGGTTATGGAGAGCTGTTGCCATAGTTATTTTGCAGATACGCGCTCAATATATCCGTCGATGGTCTGATATGCCATAGAATTGAAGTACTTCTCTTTCACCGTCTGGTAAAGCTTCAGTGCCTCGTCGTTCTTACCCTGACTCTCAAGTATTTCGCCAGCCTGAATCAGGAATGTGGGTGACAGAGAGTTATTGTCGGCCTTCTCTGCAGCACTCTTCAGGTGTGAAACGGCCTTGTCGAGTTGGTTCAGATGAGCATAGGCATTACCTAATGCTCCCTCAGCTGCAGGAGAGATCATCTCATCGTCGGCACCATCATAATTCTCAAGGAACTTCACTGCTGCTTCCCATTTGCCAAGCTGTGCATTGCAAAGACCGGCATAGAGCTGAGCCAGATTACCGGCTGCTGTTGAACTGTACTCGTCAGCAAGTTTAGCAAAGCCCTTGAAGCCTGTGCTGTCACCCTCGAGTGCCTGCTGGAACATGCCTTGTGCGAAATATTCCTGTCCCTTGGCAATGGCTGTGCTGGCCTTCTGCTCGTTGGGCTCAGATACGTAAGTCTTATAAAGAACTGCGCCGGCGATAATGACGATGATTGCCACTACGGCACAAATAATAGCCTTCTTGTATTTCAGGAAGAAAGCCTCACTCTGGTTCAGGCTCTGCTCCATCGTGGGAGCGGCCTGCTGCTGATTTGTTGTATTTGCCATTATATTTTTATGTTTTATTTTCGAAAATCGGGTGCAAAGTTACTAAAAAATTAATAATTAAGAGTTAAGAGTTAAGAAAATTTGCAGCATCAGTACATTTTTTCTTAAATCTTAACTCTTAAATTTCAAATTCTTCGTACCTTTGTAGCATGATCCTGAAAAAACTGTCGCTCATCAATTATAAAAACATCCAGGCAGCCACGCTGGATTTGTCACCGAAGATGAACTGCTTCATCGGCCTGAACGGTGTAGGCAAGACCAATGTGCTCGACGCCATTTATTTCCTGTCGTTCTGCCATTCAGCGGGCAATCCCATCGACTCGCAGGTAATTACTCATGGACAGGAATTCTTCATGATTGAAGGTGAATATGATGAAGACCTACACATCTCATGCGGTATGAAGCGCGGCACAAAGAAACACTTTAAACGCAATAAAAAGGAGTATAAAAGACTATCAGAGCATATCGGTCTGATACCATTGGTGATGGTGTCACCTGCCGACACTTTGCTAATTGAAGGCGGGAGTGAAGAGCGCAGACGACTAATGGACGTAGTGATATCGCAATACGACCGCAGTTATATCGACGCCATGAACCGCTATAACAAGGCCTTGCTTCAGCGCAACACCATGTTGAAACAAGAGGAAGAACCCGACCTCGAAGTGATGAGTCTGTGGGAAGAACAGATGGCTCAAGAGGGTGAGCATATCTTCCGGTGTCGAGAAGCATTTGTCAAAGAGTTAGTTCCTGTGTTCCAACGCTTTTACGAACGGATATCCGGCAATCGGGAACAGGTGGAGATGACCTATACATCGCACTGTCAGAGAGGTCCGCTATTGGAGGTTATCCAGCGTGATCGCCCAAAAGACCGAATTATGGGTTACTCACTACACGGCATTCATCGCGATGACTTAAC
The DNA here is from genome assembly GCA_900315035.1 of uncultured Prevotella sp. Classification (GTDB taxonomy): domain Bacteria; phylum Bacteroidota; class Bacteroidia; order Bacteroidales; family Bacteroidaceae; genus Prevotella. Next base: position 12,605 of record OMXO01000018.1, on the reverse strand, counting down.
TTTTGCATTAGGCGGCCATCCACTGAAACGAGAGGGCAGCCAAGGGCAACACAAGACGTTCGTTATCTCACTGAAACTGGCACAATTCGAGTTCTTGCGCCGAACGAACAACAGCCGAACGACTCCACTCCTTCTGCTCGACGACATTTTTGACAAACTCGATACAGAACGTGTGGAACAGATTGTGAAACTGGTGGCCGGTGACGAGTTCGGACAAATCTTCATTACGGATACTAATCGTAGTCATCTTGATCAAATTCTGAGCCGTTCATCACACGACTACAAGATATTCCATGTAGATAACGGAGAGATCAATGTTTAAGAGAGACGTAAAAAGTATTAAGGAACTGATTCTGAAGAATCTGCGTGCACAGGGGCTGGAAATGCCGCTACAGCAGAAACGGCTTATCGACGCCTGGCCTGTGGTGATGGGCGACATGATTGCCAACTATACCAGCAATCTGTACATCCGCAACCAGACGCTATGGGTACATCTGACAAGTCCTGCACTCAGAGCTGACCTGATGATGATGCGGCAGCAGATTGTCAAAAAGCTGAATGATGCTGTCGGCAGTCAGGTAATTGCCGATGTTCAGTTTCGTTAAACAACGATATCCACTGAGATATCATAAGGTTCAACGGGCACCTCAGCCACTTTCTGGAAATCGAAACATACCCCCACTAACTGTGGTCTTGAGTTGTGTCTGATATTGTGAAGGAATCGGTCGTAATAACCCTTACCTCGGCCTAGTCGATGTCCTTGCGTATCGAAGGCGACACCAGGCACAAGGATTATATCAATCAAGGAATAGTCGGTAAAGCATTCGCCTATAGGTTCCATGATATGGAAAGCACCTTCTTGTAGATCTGCTTGAGAACGATACCGTCGCAAGCACATCGTAGTATCGTCCAACACCTCTGGCAACAAAACCGTTTTTCCGGCAGTCACCAGTTCATCGAGGAACTGATGAGTATTGACCTCATCGGGCAAGGAATAATAGACCATCACGATGGCTGCGTCGCGCAACAATGGACGAAGACGCGCTATGACAGGAAGCGACAGTTCTTCCAACTGTTGCTGGGAGAACTGTCGCTTCCTATCAAGCATCTGCCTCCGCAAGTCAGCCTTATGCATGCGCGAGATATTGCTTTGGGGTCTTTTGGCTCGCCTTGTCGAACATCATAGCCAACTTCCCCTTTTTCGTTTTATCGGCCGGTTTTTTGCCAGGAAAAGCCTCACCTTCTTTGAAGATGCGGAGCGACTCGAGGATAACTGGGTCGTCATGGTTGAGATACTCCGTCCAAGCCTCATCATTGAGGATGTTATAGATGATGCGGCTGTTGACAAAGCGCTCTAAGAGTTTATGCGACTTCTGAATCATCAGATTACGACGTTTCAGTCCGTTCTTGTCGGCAAAAACCACAAATTTCTCTACCGTATTCTGACTCTTCAAGTAGCGCTCCATCTCCCACACGTCGGTCATCTTACTCAACTTTGCACGATTTTCATCAGTGTAGTTATAAGCAAACTGCAGGATGAGACCAGTCATCGAAGCCTCCTTATAATAAGAGGTCATGCCAATGGTGTCCTCTGGGATGAAGATATCAGGGGTAATACCACCACCGCCATAGACCGTACGGCCATTGTTGGTGTGATAGGCAGGACCCGTATGTTTAATGCTGTCCTGAGAGAAGAACTCTCCGTGCTGGTAACGGTGGATCCAGTCACCTTCATAATCCTCTCCATCAGCATATGGCTTCTGAATACAACGTCCTGAAGGTGTGTAGTAACGGGCGATGGTCAGACGGATCATTGAGTGATCAGAGAACTCCATAGGTTTCTGAACGAGTCCCTTTCCGAACGACCGACGCCCCACAATGGTACCACGATCATTGTCCTGGATAGAACCAGCAAGAATCTCAGAGGCAGAGGCAGAACTCTCATCGACAAGCACCACAAGAGGGATACGCTGATAAGAGCCACGTCCGTCGGCACGATATTCCTGTCGCGGATAACGGCGACCTTCGGTATAGACGATGAGTTGTCCCTTGGCCAGGAACTCATTGGCTATCTGCACAGCCGACTCGAGATAGCCACCCGTATTGCCACGCAAATCAATAACGAGGTTTTGGAAGTTTTTCTGAGAAAGTTTTGCGAGTGCTATCAACAGCTCAGGATAGGTATTCTCTCCAAAGTTCTTCATACGGATATAACCACTCTCGTCGTCAAGCATATAACAGGCAGTAACACTCTTCGTGGGAATCTCACCTCGGGTGACTGTGACATGTCTGACACTCTTCTCACCATAGCGAATGATGCCGAGTTTCACTTTCGTGTCTTTTGGTCCTTTCAGACGGTGCATTGCCTCTTCGTTTGTCACTTTCTTACCAACAAATACAGAGTCATCGACCTCTACAATTTTGTCGCCTGCCAACATACCGGCACGCTCTGCAGGTCCATTGCTAATGACATTCTGCACACGGATGGTATCCTGGCGGATAGTAAACTCGATGCCTATACCTGAGAATGAGCCACGCAAATCATCGTTGGCGATTTGTCCGTCACGAGCGGTGATATACACGGAGTGAGGATCCAACTCGGCAAGGATCTGAGGCATGGCCTTCTCCACGAGGTCATTGATATTGACGGTATCGACATATTGGTCGTCGATGATGTGCAGCAAGTTATTCAACTTGTTTCCACTGGAATTAATGATGTTCAGGCGATTGCCAGAAAAATGATTGGCATAGAAAGTGCCGATCAGAATGCCGAAAACCACAGCAACAGCCAGCCACAACGGGGTAAAACGATAATTTTTAGTCTTGCTCATCGTTCTTATTTCTATTTTTCAGAATTGATGTCCATAAATATCACTTCTATACCAGCACGTTTCAGCAAATCTATACCATCGGTAAGTCGATATTGCTCACCATAGACTACACGCTTAATGCCTGCTTGGATAATGAGTTTAGCACACTCAATGCAAGGTGATGCTGTAATATAAATAGTAGCACCATCGCTATTGTTGCTACTGCGCGCCAGTTTCGTAATAGCATTAGCTTCAGCGTGGAGCACATAGGGTTTGGTGACATTGTTATCATCCTCGCACACATTCTCAAAGCCGCTGGGTGTGCCATTGTAGCCATCGCTGATAATCATCTTGTCTTTGACAACCAAAGCACCTACCTGACGGCGCTGACAGTAAGAGTTCTCTGCCCAGATGCGGGCCATCCGGAGATAACGTTGGTCCAGTTTTTGCTGTTTCTCGTTCATATCCTTATTTTTTACCTTGCTTCTTAATCCCATTACGTTTCAGGAGGGCGTCGATAGTCGGTTCACCACCTCGGAAACGCTTATAAAGAGTCATCGGATTTTCTGTGCCACCCTTCGACAGGATATTGTCACGGAAACTCTGAGCTGTTTGCCGGTCGAAAACGCCATGTTTTTTGAAGACACTGAAGGCGTCGGCATCCAGGACTTCAGCCCACTTGTAACTATAGTAACCTGCCGCATAGCCACCAGCCATGATATGAGAGAACTGCACCGTCATACAGGTGTCGGGTAGTTGCTCCATGATCTGGGCTTTATCCCAGGCTTTCTTCTCGTAGGCGAGAATATCACCTGTGAATGGTTCCTTACGGGTGTAATAAGCCATGTCAAGTAGTCCAAAGCTCACCTGTCGCATACAACCATAGGCCACGTTGAAGTTACGGCTCTTCACGATGCGCTCTATCAGTTCGTCAGGGAGTGGTTCACCTGTCTCGTAATGGAAGGCGAAAGTACGTAGGAACTCCTTTTCAATAGCGAAATTCTCCATGAACTGAGAAGGCAGTTCAACAAAATCCCACCACACATTAGTACCACTGAGACTCTCGAAACGGGTATTGGCAAACATACCATGAAGGGAATGGCCGAACTCATGAAGGAAAGTCTCCACCTCGCCAAGTGTCAGCAAGGCCGGCTTCTCGGCTGTAGGCTTCGTCAGGTTCATCACCACACTGACATGGGGACGATTATTCACACCTTTACGGTCAATCCACTGACCCTGATATTCTGTCATCCATGCCCCACCCTGCTTGCCTTTTCGCGGATGGAAATCAGCATAGAAGACCGCTAAGAAAGAGCCATCATTATCGAACACCTCATAGGCCTTCACATCGGGGTGATAGACGGGAATGTCACTGTTTTCTTTGAAAGTGATACCATAGAGGCGGTTAGCCAATCCAAAGACGCCATCGATAACCTTCGACAGTTCAAAATATGGTCGGAGCATCTCAGCATCTATATTGTATTTCTCGAGTTTGAGCTTGTGAGCATAGAAGCCGAAGTCCCAAGGCTGAAGTTTAAAGTTTCTGCCCTCAAGTTTTCGGGCCATCTTCTCTATGGCTTGCACCTCCTTTTCAGCCGCTGGCTTGTAGGCATCGATAAGTTCGTTAAGCAATTTATAGACATTGCGCACACTGCCAGCCATACGGTGCTTCAGGACATAGTCTGCGTAAGTCTTGTGTCCCAGCAATTGTGCCAGTTCAAGGCGCAGGTTGATAAGACGCTTGCAGATCTCCACATTATTCTCAGTATTCTCATGGATGCACTCTGTATTCTTAGCCATATAGAATTGGTGGCGAAGTTCACGCTGGGTACTGTAGGTCATGAAAGGCGAATAACTGGGGAAATCGAGGGTAAACACCCATCCTTCTTTTCCCTGCTCTTGTGCTGCCTGAGCTGCAGCCTCGACAGAGGTCTGAGGCAGTCCGTCAAGTTGGGCTTTATCAGTGATATGAAGGGTAAAGGCCTTATTCTCTTTCAACAAGTTCTGTGAGAACTGCAGTCCCAACATCGAGGCTTCCTCCGTGATTGCCCGCAGCCGCTCCTTTCCTTTTGCATCGAGGAGAGCACCACTGCGCACAAAGCCGTCATAGCACTTGTCGAGGAGCATCTGTTCCTCGGGAGTAAGTTTACGGTGATGACGGTGCACATAGCTGATACGCTCGAAGAGCTTCTCGTTCAGGCGGATATCATTAGAGTGTTTCGTCAGGATGGGGCTCATTTTCTGGGCCAGTGCATCCATTTCGTCGTTGGTTTCTGCAGAGAGCAGATTAAAGAAGACAGTCGTCACCCGACCAAGCAAATCATAATAGTTATCCCCCTCCTTCTCGTCGTCAACACTGATGATAGTATTGTCAAAAGTCGGTTTCTCGGGGTTGTTGATAATCTTCTCTATCTGTTCGTCATCGCGACGGATGCCTTCAAGCATAGCTTCCTCATAGTCCTCCAGACGGATACGGTCAAAGGGGGCTACGTCATGAGGCGTATTATACGGCTCGAAGAACGGATTTTTTCTCTCTTGATTGTTCATATTTCTTTTTCTATAATCTTTCTTACATCAACAGTCGCTCCAATTGCGGAATAACCACACGTCCACGGTGGAGTTCCACCAGTCCTTCGCGCTGTAACTGATTCAGGACACGTGACACATTCAAACGACTGTCATTTAACTCATCAGCCAGATGCTCCATCAGCATGAAGAAGACTTTCTGACCTGCGGGATACATAGAATGACTGGCAAAAAAACGAATAACTCGCCCACGAAGATCCTTGGGAGAACGCTGCCACAACTGACGGCTCATTTTCTGCGTCTGCGTGGCGAAAAGGTTTACCAGATTCAGACGAAACACGAGGAAGTCTTCCAAAAGACGTGAAATCTCCTCTTTCTCTATCGTCAGGAAATTGGCATCGGTCAATGTTGAGAAACTATGAGTGTAATGCTGGTAGTAACCGAAGACTGCTTCCTGCTGTAGTACGTAGGGAGCAGAAAACTGCTCCACCACTGCATAACGGCAATCATCTGAGGTGGTTTCCACTTTTATATTGCCATTGATGAGGAAGAAGAGTTGGTTACACGCTTCGCCTGCAGCCACAACCTGCTTACCAGCGGCTATCTTGACGAAGCCGAAACGGATGTGGCCGGCCACAATCTCCAAGTCGTCATGGCTCATTCCCTGGAAAAGCGGGAATTGAAGTAGCTGATCATAGATTCTCAATCCCTGCATCACTGACCTGCTATTTTATCCCTCAGGGAGGGTGAGTACCAAATGGCATTCTGGCCATTCCCATCATCATAGATAAGGTAGGCCATCAGCTCAGGATGACGCGCAAGCACTCCTTGCACCTTCTCCATACCCATCACCATAAAGGCTGTGGCATAGGCATCAGCCGTCGCACAATCATCGGCCAGCACAGTGGCAGAGAGGATATTGTGCTGTACGGGATAGCCCGTCTTAGGATCGATAGTATGGGCAAACTTACGTCCCCCTTTATAATAGAAGCGACGGTAGTTGCCACTGGTAGCCATCGCCTTATCGGTAACATTGAGGATGGCCTGAATCTCCTGATTGATGCTCAGCGAGTCGTCATCGGGTTTGTTGACACCTATCTTCCAAGGTACACGCTGGGCATTAACCCCTCTGGTGACGATTTCACCACCCACTTCGACCATAAAGTTCTGTACCCCACGATGCTTCAAGAAGCGTGCTACCACATCTGTGCCATAGCCTTTGGCAATGGCAGAGCAGTCGAGCATCATACGCGGGTCTTGTTTCACCACCTTACCATCAACTAACGAGAGTTTCTGGAAACCAATAATCTGGCGAAGACTATCCACCTGATGGCTGTCTGGCAGTGAACCGTTCTTAAAACCAAATCCCCAGGCATTCACCAAGGGCGCCACCGTGATGTCGAAAGCTCCATCTGTATCGTGAGAGATTGCCATCGCCTTCTTATATACTTCGAGAAACATCTCGTCGAGTTTCACGTCTTTGTTATTGTTGACAGCCGTTATGACAGATTTCTCATTGAAGGGGCTCAGTGAGTAATCCACCTTCATCAGCTCTGCTTTGATGCTCTGACTCAGGTCGGAGTCACACTGATACACAACGTTGTAGCTCGTTCCAAAAATGAAGTCTGACGACCGCTGATAAGGGATCTTCTGCTGATGCCCGATAATCAGTACAGTTCCGATGACCAAGAAGGTCAGGAACGGTACTTGCCAGAGTAGTCGTTTCTTTTGCCTCTCGTCCATAGTCAGATATCGATGATAACATTAAACGTTCCACCCAGAGAACTGGTATCGTTAATGCCGAAACCTGGGGCATACCATGTATTGCCGAACTCACCCTCAGTATGTTTCAGGCGCATCTTATACCTGAGGCTCCAGCCAAGATGGAATGGACCGTACACCTTTGCATCGAGGCCGACAACGGCTTCCAACCAGTGCAAATTACACTTGGCATCCTTGATTTCAAAGGGTGATTCCCATTTCCATCTGGGATCCACTAAATCTGGGCGCGAGATATCCACATTATAGTTAGTGAAGGCATAGCGCAGTCCAACGTACAAACGGTTAGGGCCATGCTTGTCTTTCAGAAGATTCCTGTCTATACCGATCTTAAAATAGGGAGCAGAGGTCTTATAACGCAGACGCGTCACTTCATCGTCATGGTCAGCCTTACCTATACCGGCTTCCACGATGGGAAACCACTCGTCGTGCAGATTGATGCGCAGGGCTGCCTCATATTGTCCGTAGTCAGAGAACATCAGCATACCGGCACCTACAAGGTCGAACGACACGGCAAAGCCACGGAACACAGGAATAGAGTCTTTCTGTAGTCTGAAAAACTTCATCTGTGCCGATGCTGGCGAAGAGGCTGCCAACAGCAAGAAGCCAATAAGCAAGCTACAAATAGACGTAGAAATGTACTGTCGCATTGTTGAAATCCACATTTGAGTTCTTAATAACTACAGAGTCGATACAATGAATAGTGCAGCGCACGTTTGTAAGGCGATGGAAGAACTTGGCATTACAGTCGATCGACTCGAAATGAGGAATATTCTCCTTCTTTACCCAAAGTGTATCGTACATATGGTCTTTACCATTCCAGAAGTCCAGCACCAACTCATCCTCAGGCTGGGAATAACTGAGAGGCAGTAAGAACGAAGACTTCTCGGTCATTTTGTTAAGTACTGTATCTTTGACACCATCCTTCTTCGTGATCATTACCGACAGCGAATCATACAAGATGAGACTGTCACCCGCGGCATCATAGAACTTATAATGAGCCAACACAAGGTTCTCCACAGGGCAGTCGATCGACGAACAAGACCCTAGCAACAGAATACCGATGAACAGGCCAAACAGCTTTCTCATATAGTTTCTTCTATTTGATAGTCATTTCTGTTGCTCGACGAACGACTGATAAGGTCGCCAAGGAAGCCCGTCAGGAATAACTGCGTACCAATCATCATCATCGTCAAAGCAATATAGAAGAAAGGAGAGTCGGTCACCAGACGCTGAGGAATATTGTTAGCCAGGCACCACAACTTGTCAGCACCAATCCAGAAAGCCGAGACAAATCCGATGAAGAACATGATGGTGCCCAAGAATCCGAACACATGCATCGGCTTCTTGCCAAAGGTGCTCAGGAACCAAAGCGTCAACAGGTCTAAATAACCGTTGACAAAGCGGTTCAGCCCCATGAACTTCGATGAGCCATACTTACGGGCCTGATGCTGTACCACCTTCTCACCGATTTTGTCGAAACCGGCATTCTTGGCCAGATATGGGATATAACGGTGCATCTCACCATAGACCTCAATGTTCTTCACCACCGCCTTGCGGTAAGCCTTCAGCCCACAATTGAAGTCGTGCAGGTTCTTGATCCCGCTGATCTTACGAGCTGTAGCATTAAACAGTTTCGTAGGCAGCGTCTTCGAGATGGGGTCATAGCGTTTCTGCTTATAACCGCTCACCAAGTCATAGCCATCCTCCTTGATCATACGATACAATTCAGGAATCTCGTCGGGCGAGTCCTGCAAATCAGCGTCCATCGTGATCACCACGTCGCCCTGCGCCTGATTGAAGCCGCAATAAAGAGCCGGACTCTTTCCGTAGTTACGACGGAACTTGATACCCTTCACAATGTCGGGCTGTTGTTTGTTCAATTCGCTGATAATCTCCCACGAACGGTCTGTGGAACCGTCGTTGATAAATATCACCTCATACGAGAAATGATTCTCTTTCATCACCCGCTCTATCCATGCATAGAGCTCGGGTATCGATTCGTCCTCATTAAAAAGAGGAATAACAACTGATATATCCATTGTTTTATGACTTGTCGTTTTCAAGTTTAACGGTTCGGAATGTTACCAAGCCGATAGGAATAGCCAGAAAGAATCCTACCATCATATTCACCGTCAGTATGTTCAAGGCGAAATCGATGGGACGGATAGCAGCAAGCTCAGAGAGACTCTGGTCCATCATCTCCGTCATACCATATTGCTGAAGTACTGCCCTACCCTCTGTCGAAGAGATAATCTTAGAGAAAGCACTCACAAGGTAGCCGTTATCCAAATAGGCGAAATACACGAATTGTGCCACAGCCAGGAGAACAGCCCCATAGAAGAACACAAGTACGGTATAGGCATAGCTGCGCCGAAAGGAGATGACACCGTCTCTTCCCTCATCACGGAACTTGCGCAGACGGCCGGCAACGAAGAAGGGCGTCATAACAGCCAACATAAGGGCTGCCAATCCCAACATATCATTGGTGATACCCATGATATAAAGGATGAAACTGGCTATCCAAAGCAACGATAGGAAAAAACCATCTTGCCGTGCATAAGCTTTTAATTGAGTATATTCTGGTGCTGTCATTTTAACAATTTGCGATAATTTGGTGCAAAATTACGCATTTTCCCGCATATAGCGAGTGCTTTCCCTCAAAAAATCGTTAAAAAGTAGCATTTTCTTATTCTGCTATTCTTAATTCTTAATTTTAATGCGTACCTTTGCACCCGCTTTCGAGCAAAACGGGCGCGATGCAGGTAGCTGCCCACCCGCCTCTTTAGCTCAGTTGGCCAGAGCACGTGATTTGTAATCTCGGGGTCGTTGGTTCGAATCCGACAAGAGGCTCAAGGGAAAAATGAAGAAGGATAGGCAATCGCCTATCCTTCTTCATTTTTATTATTCCGTCTCAGAGAAGTAGAACTCCCTCAACGGTTTCGTGACGGCACTCCCTTTCAAGGTGACCGTCTGCTGCAGACGAATATCCTCTGACGATGCACCTACCTTCACCACAAACTGTCCTGGTGAGATATTCCACTGACGATCGCCCTGATGACTATAATAACCGAACTGCTCCGTATAGAGTTTTACCTTCACCGTCTTGGTCTCTCCTGATTGGAGCGACACACGGGCAAAGCCTTGCAACTGTATCGGTTTGATCTGCTGGTTCCGATTCGTCGGAGAGAGATAGATCTGCGCAATCTCGTCGGCAGCCATCTCACCAGTGTTCTTCACCTCAAACGACACATTGACACTCTCTGCCGACGTTGCCACCTCGGCATCGACCTTCAGGTTCTGATACTCAAACGTGGTGTAACTTAAGCCATAGCCGAAAGGCCACTGAACACGGGAATCACGCTCTGTCGAGTAATTATAACAGATGGAGGTATATAACTCCTCCTTCGGATAACTGACAGAGAGCTTGGCCGAAGGCGAAACCTTTCCATAAAGGATATCAGCCACAGCCTTACCACCCTCTTCACCTGGATACCACGCCTGAATAACAGCAGCACACTTCTCGGCAATGCCTGTAATCACCTGGGCACGACCGCCGAAGACCACAAGCACCACAGGTTTGCCCGTAGCCAGCAACTCCTGAACATATTGCTCTTGCTTACCAGGCAGACGAAGACCTTTGCGGTCACGATTCTCACCGCAGAGCATCACGTTCTCACCTACAGCCGCAATAATCACATCACTCTGCTTAGCCATAGCAAGCGCTTCAGCCTTATCGATCTTCTCCCCGGCATCCACCTTACGGTGCAGCAGGTCATACTCCCAGGCACGCTCGTCGCCCAGTTCCGAGAATTTCGTCTCAATCTCTTCCGTCCAGTCACAGCCGCGACTGTACATCAGGTTCACACCCTCAGGCTTGCTGGCCGTCATGCCTTCAAACAGTGTCACGATCTCCGGATGCTCCAGATCCTCCATGTTCCGCTTCCAGAAATAGGTCATCGACGGGAAGGAATAATCGCCACACATGGCCCACATCGTGTTGGCATTAGGACCAGTAAGGAGGATATTCTTGGCGTCCTTCAACGGCAGGACACCATTGTTCTCCAACAGCACCACCGACTGCGTAGCAATATCGTAGGCCGTCTGGCGCTCCTCGGGGCTGTCAAGCGTAATCTGCTCTTTACTAAATAGGTACGCGTCCTTATCTAATAGTCCGGCACGGAACTTATAGCGCAACACGGCCTTCACGGCACGCTCAAACACCTCCGGCTTCACAAATCCCTTGTCTATAGCCTCCTGCAGATACTGATAATTGGCTCCGAAGGGGAAATCCACATCATTACCAGCATTGATGGCAGCCACAGCCTTCTCCAAAGGGGTCTCAAGACCAGGTATCTGGTCGATGGCCGTATAGTCGCTCACCACCATCCCGTCGAAGCCCAGATAACCGCGCAGGATATCCTGCAGGATCTTCCCATTAGCCACGCAGTTCACCTTCTCGCCATTGGCATCCGCCATCGCATGATAACCTGGCATCAGAGCTTTACTGCCAGCCAGACGGATCATCGTTTCGTGAGGCAGCAATATCTCTTCCATCAGTTCTTTCTCTTCAGAATCACCTCCTCCGCCATAACCTAAATAATGTTTCGAACAGGCTCCGACACCCTTCTTCAAATCACCTTGCTGCAAGCCTTTCACAAAGGCTGTTCCCATCACAGCCGACAGATAGCCGTCTTCACCATACGACTCTTCCAGACGGTTGAAACTGGGCGTGCGACAGACATCTACCATGGGCGACAACGACAACACGCCACCCATCTTACGCATAGTCGTACTCGTCTGGAGCGTCTTCAATTCTGCCAGTTCCGGATTAAACGAGCAAGCCTGTCCTATCTGCTGTGGATAAATCGTAGCACCACGCGTATTAATGCCTGAAAGCACCTCCTCATGACAGAGAGCAGGAATACCATTGGGTGTGTTATGAATCAGCCAGTCCTGTACGGCTGCTACACGGTCGCGCAACTCATTAGGGTCACGAGGTTTCTGCATCGCAAACTGGGAGAAATGACCGATGCCATTAGGAATCAACTCACGACACTTGGCGGTATCCAACTGACCGTCCTCGCCGAAGAGGTCGTCCATATACATACTTTTCAACTGTGCGATACGCTCCTTCTGCGACATCTTGCCATAGAGTTCATCAATCTGCTGTTCCACATCAACAGCCGTATTACAACCTGCTAACATTGCCATCATACCGATAATAAGACTTTTCTTCATCTTTAAGTTAGTTTTAATATGGCGCAAAGATACACAAATAATCTGATACAAACGAAAATTAATCCAAATCTTTTCAAAACCGCTTAGCAGTCATAAGCATGACATAGTCCAAGAGGGGTAAAAACGAAAGAGCCCTGGGTCATTTCTGACTCAGGGCTCAAATAAAAGTGGCGGCCTCCTACTCTCCCGCATTGCATTGCAGTACCATCGGCGCAGGCGGGCTTAACTTCTCTGTTCGGAATGGGAAGA
>OMXO01000116.1 GCA_900315035.1 uncultured Prevotella sp. | reverse complement strand
GGATTTACCAAGCGCGAAGGCAAAGCCAGCGACAACGAAATCCTGACATCACGACTGGTGGACCGTGTGCTTCGTCCGCTTTTCCCGTCAAACTATCACGCTGAGGTATTTGTGAATGTGATGCTGCTCTCTGCAGATGGTGTAGATCAGCCCGATGCTTTGGCTGGTTTCGCAGCCTCTGCTGCTCTGGCTTGCTCAGACATTCCTTTCGAGTGCCCCATCAGTGAAGTACGTGTAGCCCGTATCAATGGCGAGTATGTGATTGATCCTACCTTCGAGCAGATGAAGGAAGCCGATATGGATATCATGGTCGGTGCCTCTGCTGAGAACATTATGATGGTAGAGGGTGAGATGAAAGAGGTGTCAGAACAGGATATGATTGGTGCCCTCAAGGCAGCTATGGATGCCATCAAGCCTATGTGCGAACTTCAGACTGAGCTCTCAAAAGAACTGGGCAAGGACGTCAAGCGCGAATACGATCACGAGGTGAACGATGAGGAGCTGCGTGAGCGTATGAACAAAGAGCTTTATCAGCCCGCTTATGATATTACTAAGCAGGCTCTTGAGAAGCAGGCTCGTGCCGAGGCCTTTGAGAAGATTCTGACAGATTTTAAGGAGAAGTATGCTTCTGAACATGCTGATCTTACTGAAGATGAACTCGAAGAGAAATATGCCATGATGGACCGCTATTATCATGATGTAGAGCGCGATGCTATGCGTCGTTGCATCCTTGATGAGGGTATTCGTCTCGATGGCCGTAAGACTGATGAGATTCGCCCCATCTGGTGTGAGGTTTCTCCTCTGCCTATGCCTCACGGAAGTTCTATCTTTACTCGCGGTGAGACACAGTCTCTGAGCACATGTACTCTGGGTACCAAACTTGATGAGAAAATGGTTGACGACGTGCTCGATAAGAGCTATCAGCGTTTCCTCCTTCACTATAACTTCCCACCATTCTGTACAGGTGAGGCTAAGGCTCAGCGCGGCGTAGGCCGTCGTGAGATTGGTCATGGTCATTTGGCATGGCGTGGTCTGAAGGGGCAGATTCCTGAGGACTTCCCTTACACAGTTCGTCTGGTAAGCCAGATTCTCGAGTCTAACGGCTCTTCTTCAATGGCAACAGTATGTGCAGGAACTCTTGCACTGATGGATGCCGGTGTTCCTATGAAGAAACCTGTGTCTGGTATCGCTATGGGTCTGATTAAGAATCCTGGTGAAGACAAGTATGCAGTACTTTCTGATATCCTCGGCGATGAGGACCACCTGGGTGATATGGACTTCAAGACCACTGGTACAAAGGATGGTCTGACTGCTACTCAGATGGATATCAAGTGCGACGGTCTGTCTTTTGATATTCTTGAGAAGGCACTCATGCAGGCTAAGGCTGGACGTGAGCACATCTTGAAGTGTCTTACCGATACAATTGCAGAGCCTCGTGCCGAACTGAAACCTCAGGTTCCCCGCATCGTTCAGTTGGAGATTCCGAAGGAGTTTATCGGTGCTGTCATTGGCCCTGGTGGTAAGATTATCCAGCAGATGCAAGAGGATACTGGCGCAACCATTACTATTGATGAGATTGATGGCGTAGGTAAAGTGCAGGTATCTGCTCCTAACAAGGAGAGCATTGATGCTGCCATTGGTAAGATTAAGGCTATCGTGGCTATTCCTGAGGTAGGTGAAATCTATGAGGGTACTGTCCGTAGCATCATGCCTTATGGCTGTTTTGTTGAGATTATGCCTGGAAAGGACGGACTGCTGCATATTTCCGAGATCGACTGGAAACGCCTTGAGACTGTTGAGGAGGCTGGCATCAAGGAGGGAGACAAGATTAAGGTGAAACTCCTTGAGATTGATCCAAAGACAGGTAAGTACAAGCTTTCTCATCGTGTACTGATTGAGAAGCCTGCCGACTATGTTGAGCGTCCGGAGCGTCGCGAGCGCCCAGATCGTGGTGATCGCCGTCCAGATCGTGGCGATCGTCGTGGCGACCGTCGTCCGGATCGTGGCGATCGTCGTGACCGTCGTGATCGCGGTGAGCATCGTCCTCATCAGGAGGAGACTCCGAAGGAGAACAATGAGCCGAAAGATTTCAGCGATTCGCTCGATAACATGGATTTTTAAGGTTAAAAGCGTTAAATAATCCTAAAATCTAACTTGTTGGACTGCAAAGGTTCGCACGTATAAATAAATATGTGTACCTTTGCAGTCCGATTATTTGGGGAGAGGCTTAGAATCCCCAGGGATTGGGGTGTGAATAGCGGCGTCTTTGGCCGGGCGCAGTGGTTCGTGAATCGTCAGTCCAGCATGGAATCGTATGGTTCCTACGTATCGTTAGACTTGCAGCCGGGCGACTAACTCGGATGTGGGTTTATGTGCGTACAATATTTAATTAAGTTAAACTGTTTTTTAGTAGTAAATTTTAAAATGAACACTTTAAGTTACAAGACGCTTTCCGTCAACAAGGAAACTGCAAAGAAGGAGTGGGTGGTTATCGATGCCACAGACCAGGTTGTTGGTCGTCTCGCTTCTAAAGTAGCTAAGCTGATTCGCGGAAAGTACAAGCCAACTTTCACTCCGCACGTTGATTGCGGTGACAATGTTATCCTTATCAATGCCGATAAGGTAGTATTCACTGGTAAGAAAGAGACTGACAAGGTCTATACCCGTTACACAGGTTATCCTGGTGGTCAGCGTTTCAACACACCCGCTGAGCTTCGCAAGAAGAATGGTGGTGTAGAGAAGATGCTCCGTCATGCCGTGAAGGGTATGCTGCCAAAGGGTCCTCTCGGACGCAGCCTGCTGAACAACCTCTTTATTTATGAGGGAACTGAGCATCCCCATGCCGCTCAGCAGCCAAAGACTATTGATATTAACCAGTATAAATAATAGGAAAGATGGAAATTATTAATGCAATAGGTCGTCGTAAGAGCTCTGTAGCCCGTGTATATGTTTCTGAGGGTACTGGCAAGATTACGATCAACAAGAAGGATTTAGAGGTATATTTCCCTTCAGCTATTCTTCAGTATGTGGTTAAGCAGCCGCTGAACCTGCTCGAGGTAGCTGAGAAGTATGATATTAAGGTAAACCTCGACGGTGGTGGTTTCACAGGCCAGAGCCAGGCACTTCGCCTCGCTATTGCCCGTGCACTTGTTAAGATCAACGAAGAGGACAAGAAACAGCTGAAGGATGCAGGTTTCCTGACACGTGACAGCCGTGAGGTTGAGCGTAAGAAGCCAGGTCAGCCGAAAGCACGTCGTCGCTTCCAGTTCAGTAAGCGTTAATCAATACTGGACACGTTTAGTATCTAAACCCGTTGGATTCCTCTGGACTACCATCGGGCTGATTCTACGGAGAATTAAAAAGAAAGTAAACAATTTAAAAGAAACAAGCAAAAATGGCAAGAACTAATTTTGACCAGTTGCTCCAGGCAGGCTGTCACTTCGGCCACCTGAAGCGTAAGTGGAATCCAGCAATGGCTCCCTACATCTATACCGAGCGTAACGGTATTCATATCATCGACCTGCACAAGACAGTAGCTAAAGTTGACGAGGCTGCTGATGCTCTGAAGCAGATTGCCAAGAGTGGCAAGAAGATTCTGTTCGTCGCTACTAAAAAACAGACAAAGGAAGTGATTGCAGAGAAGGCTGCTAGCGTAAACATGCCTTATGTTATCGAGCGCTGGCCAGGTGGTATGCTCACCAACTTCCCCACAATCCGTAAGGCCGTGAAGAAAATGGCGAACATCGACAAGCTGATGGCTGATGGTACATACTCAAACCTCTCTAAGCGTGAGCTGCTGCAGGTTACTCGTCAGCGCGCTAAGCTGGAGAAGAACCTCGGTTCTATCGCTGACCTGACTCGTCTGCCTAGCGCACTTTTCGTTGTTGACGTGCTGAAGGAGCAGATTGCAGTTCGTGAGGCTAACCGTCTGGGTATCCCTGTGTTTGGCATCGTTGATACAAACTCTGATCCTAACAACATCGACTTCGTTATTCCTGCAAATGATGACGCAAAGGATAGCGTTGAGACCATTCTCAATGCTTGCTGCGCTGCCATTGCTGAGGGTATCGAGGAGCGTAAGGCAGAGAAGGCCGACGAGAAGGCTGCTGATGCTCAGGCTGAAGGCGATGAAGAGGTAAAGCCCAAGCGCGCAGCCCGCAAGGCTCGCAAGGATGAGGCTCCCGCCGAGGAGGCTGCTCCTGCTGAGGAAGAGGCTCCCGCTGCAGAGTAAAATTAAAAATGTAACAATTTAAAAAATTTAAAAGATAATGGCAATTTCAATTGACGATATCAAGAAGCTTCGCGCAATGACCGGTGCTGGTCTGGCTGACGTAAAGAAGGCTCTGACTGAGGCTGAGGGCGACTTCGACAAGGCTAAGGAACTCCTTCGTGAGCGTGGCCTCGCTATCGCTGCTAAGCGTAGCGACCGTGAGACATCTAATGGTTGTG
Organism: uncultured Prevotella sp.; assembly: GCA_900315035.1. GTDB lineage: Bacteria > Bacteroidota > Bacteroidia > Bacteroidales > Bacteroidaceae > Prevotella. The sequence continues at coordinate 1,303 of OMXO01000116.1, read as the reverse complement.
TACTCGCAAAGGCTGTTGACGGCTTTGCCGCTATGATTGCCTTGAAGTGTGAGACCGACTTCGTGGCTAACGGTGCCGACTTCATCGCTCTGACACAGAGCATTCTCGATGCAGCTATCGCTGCTAAGGCTAAGGACCTTGAGGCAGTAAAAGCACTCGACATCAATGGCCAGAGCGCTCAGGATGCTGTTACTCAGCGTTCTGGTATCACTGGAGAGAAGATGGAGCTCGATGGCTACCTGACACTCGAGGGTGAGAACATTGAGGTTTACAACCACATGGGTAAGAATACACTGTGCACTATGGTACAGACCAACAAGCCCGCTGCCGCAGGTTGAGAAGTTCGTAGAGATGAAGCTTAAGAAGGCTGGTCTGAACCCCAACCTCGTTGACTCTGAGGATCACATCGAGAGCAATATGGCTAAGGGTTGGCTCACTCAGGCTCAGGCTGACGAGGCCCGTAAGATCATTGCTGAGGCAAAGGTCGAGGGTGAGGCTCAGCTGAAGATGCCTATGATTGAGAACATCGCTAAGGGTCGTGTACAGAAGTTCCTGAAGGAGAATTGCCTGGTTGACCAGGAATTCCAGTTCGGCGACGGCGACAAGGCTACTGTTGCTCAGTGGCTCGCTAAGCAGGACAAGGATCTGAAGATCGTTGCCTTCAAGCGCTTTACACTTGTAGCTGACTAATTTAAGTCATCATATTAAAAAGAATCGTGTGATATTTACGAAGGCCGATTCGGCGATTCTGAATCAAGGCAAGCCATTCTTTATTCCCGACCATCTGGGACGTATCGACTATGAGACAGAGTTGGTGGTACGTATCTGCCGATTGGGAAAGAGCATTCCTGAACGCTTTGCATATCGCTATTATGACGCCCTGACCATCGGTATCGACTTTACCGCCCGTGATCTTCAGAAGAAAGCTTCGGAAGCAGGACAGCCTTGGACTATTTGCAAGGGGTTCGACGGTTCTGCAGCCATAGGTGACTGGGTGCCGAAGGAGAAACTGCTGAAGGATCCAGAAGCACCATGTGCTGATTCGGGACTGCAACGACTTCATTTCCACCTCGACATCAATGGCCAGACAGTCCAGGAGGGGTGTACCTCCGACATGCTTTATCGTGTCGATGAGATTATTGCGTACATTTCACAGTTCTTTACTCTGAAGACGGGCGACATCCTTTATACGGGGACGCCTGCTGGTGTTGGACCTGTCCATATTGATGATCATCTGGAAGGTTACCTCGAGGAGCGCAAGGTGTTGGAATTTAATTGCAAGTAACTTCACAATAAAGTACCG
>OMXO01000016.1 GCA_900315035.1 uncultured Prevotella sp. | reverse complement strand
CCTGTCGGCCTCTTCCTCCTTCTGACAACAAAGGTAAGGATTTGGCCGTGATAAAGCAAATTCTTCACTGATATATTCTATCAGAGCGCAAAATTAGAGACCCCATGATCCAAGATGCTCAACGATGCCGGGACAACGCTGCAGCAGCAACTCATAGCGTTCGCGGGCTGTGGCGCGATGGAGGTCTCGGTAATGGCTGCAATCTCCTTGATGTCGTAGCCGTTGAGGTAGTAGAGCGTGATGGATGAGCGCTCCTTGGGCTGACAAGATGTCCCCTTGTGTTAATGTTCTAAAATAGTTCGTCTTTCTCGGCATTATTTCGTATCTTTGCAAACAAATGAGAAAGACCTGTATATCTATAGTGGCAATGGTGGTTCTGCTGGTGGAAATACTTCCGGTAGAGGCAGAGAATCTGTGGCAGCGGGCGGTAGTCAACTACTCGCGCCAGTTGTACCGTTCTGGCAATCAGAACTGGCAGGTCAGCCAGAGTAGGCAAGGGTGGATGTACTTTGCCAACAATAAGGGATTGTTGGAGTTCGACGGTAGCAGCTGGACGACATACTCTCTGCCTGGTAACCCGAAGGTGAGAGCCGTCAGGGCCGAGGGTGATACGGTCTATGTAGGAGCCTTGGGACAGTTCGGGCGGTTCGTCCGTAATCAGAAAGGGCGGCTCGTCTATGAACGATTGTCCGAAAGTGTGGAGAAGGGCGGGCAGATGAATGTCTGGCATATCCATCGCATAGGCACCGATACTTATTATCAGAGTGATGACGCACTCTATGTGAACGACAGCAAGCACAGAATAGAATGTCCTACCGGACTCAGCTTTTCTGCTGTGGCCTATAACCGCCTGTATGCCGTCACCTCACGTGGTCTGTTTACGTTGGCAGGGCGCGAGTTCCACCAAGTCCAGGGCGTCAACGTCAGTGAGACTTCCAGTATCGTTAGCATTCTTCCCTATGGTCATGGGAAGCTATTGCTCGTGAGTAGCGACTGCGGGCTGTTCGTCTATACCGACCATCATCTGACCCCTCTTCATACGGCTGCTGACGGGATGATCAGGGGAGAACGCTTGTCATCGGGTACCTTGTATGGCGATATGCTGGCATTAGGAACCATGCAGAATGGCGTGATTCTGCTGGATCTGAAGGCCGATACTGCTGAACGCCTGACTATTGCCAGCGGACTGCAGAACAAGAGTGTGATTAGTACCACTTTCGATCGCGATCAGAACCTATGGCTCTGTCTCGACAACGGCATCGACTGTATCCCATTGCGCTCGCCTCTGCGATTCCTTAATAGCCGACAGTCGCCCGTGGGCAGCGGTTATTGCAGCATCAACTATAACGGAAAACTCTATCTCGGCACCAACCAGGGACTCTATGAAATGACAGACAATGGCATCCGTCTTATCGAAGGCACAGGCAGCCAAGTGCTCTGTCTCGATACCATCGACGGGCGTCTTTTCTGTGGTGGACGACGTTTCTTCCTCTCCTTCGACCGCGACCGCATTACCCGTTATGAGAATCGCGGCGTATGGGGTGTGCGTTCCGTTGGGCGTGATGACGTATTACTCACAGCCTCCTACTGGGGGTTGCGCCTGATGCGGCGACAGGGGCAGGACTGGGTGATGGCAGAGGAAATAAAAGGTACCGATATTTCGGCCAAGTCATTTTATGTAGAAGATGGAACAGGTGCCGTTTGGGTAGCAAACAAGGAGAAAGGGCTTTTCCGCCTTACGCTTAGCAACGACCTCAGAGAGGTAACCAAAGAGAAATGCTACAACTCAGAGCAACTGCCCAAGGGCAACAATGTATGTATGGCCAGGGTTGACGGCCAGACAGTCATCGCCAGCCGCCAAGGGCTCTTCCGTTATGATATGCCTCACGACCGTCTGGAACCATACACTAAACTCGAAGAACGGTTAAGCGGGCACACGGCCTATACCTATATTCATCAAGATGCAAAAGGAAACATCTGGTATGCGGCCGATGGTACTATTCATGTTGTCGGAGGGAAACACAACGAGGGCTTCCTGAATGACTGGCTGATGGAGGATTTCGAAAGTGTCAGTCTCTCAGGCCATCATGCTATCATCGGCACAGAAGAGGGTTTCGCCTCGCTGAATCTGGCACAGGACCACTTGACTCATCGTAGTGACAGCGTGGTTCTTCCCTATATCCGGAAGGTGTTTATCGGCCAGAATGCTGATACCCTCTTCTACGGCTGTCAGCAACCAGCCATCATCAGATGGGGCGACAATGCTATCCGTCTGGAGTATAGTGCCAGCAGTTACGATCCTGCCAAAACCGTATTGTACAGTTATCGGCTTGACGGGCCGGCGGAAGAAGACTGGAGCCCCTATTCCCATCGTCGTATCAAGGAATACACTAACCTGCCTGAAGGCGACTACACCTTTAGACTGCGCGTCATCACCACAGGTAGTCGGCAGGCAGAAGAGACGGAGTTTCATTTCACCATCCTGCCACCTTGGTATCGCTCATGGTGGGCATGGCTGCTCTATGCTCTGCTATTGTCGGCACTTGGTTGGATAGCCTATCGCCGATTACTGGAAAGTCGCCAGAGGCTGATAGCACAGAAAGACGAACAGATACAAGAGCGCGAGGAGGAGATTGAGACGTTGCGCGAAGAGAAACTGGAAATAGAACTGCGTTCCAAGCAAGACGAACTGGTACGCTCGCGCATGAATATCGTTCGCAAGAATGAGATGCTTCAGGAAATACGCAAGACAGCCATCAGTCTCAACAACGGGCTTAACGAGGAAAATCTTCCGGCCTCGAAGCGTCGCATTGTCCGTCTGATAAGTCAGATTGACACCAATATCGAACACGATGAGGACCTTGATGCCTTCAAGGATTCATTCGATGCCGTTCACCATCATTTCCTGCAAACGCTTACCCAGCGTTTCCCTCAACTCTCTCACAAGGAAAAAATGCTCTGTGCTTACATCCGTATGGGACTGCAATCGAAAGAGATTGCTCCGTTACAGAACATCTCCACACGAGGCGTAGAAATCAGCCGCTACCGAATCCGTCAGAAACTTGGTCTCGAAAAGGATGACAGTCTTACCGAGTTCCTTCAACAGCTTTGATCTTACCGCATCTGACTCCTACGATATAATCGCCTGTTTGTGATTTGACGCGGATAGTAGCACGTCCGTTCGCAGCCTGTATGCGTCGAGAACCTGTAGATGTACCTTGATTCTCTAAGAGTTTGCCATCACCGATGATGGAGAATTCCATCCAGTCGCTGTTGTCGAGGCAGCGGATGCCATTTGCATCGCAGAGCTGGGCCTCGATCAGGTTATCATTGATTCTGCTAAGACGAATCGTCGCTGGTTTACCCCATCTCTCTGTCTGATATTCGAAGGTGATTTCGTCTGTAAGTACACTTGATGCCGCTTTAATGGTATTGATGCCCTTCTTCAGCACAACATTCCAGTGAAAACCTTGGGCAGGATAATCCATCATATCTCGATGGTGTCTGCCAGCCGAGATACCATTGACGAAGAGTTCTACTTCTGGCTGGTTTGAGTAAACCAGTATCTCTTTCGGCTCGCCTTCGTTGCCCCATCTTACAGGCCATGAATGCCCGTAAATATGGAGCATAGGTTTCTTTGACCAGTAAGATTGGAAAACATAATAGCTCTCCTTGGGTGTGCCGTCGCGCTCTGTAACTCCTTTTTGATTAACATAGGGAATGGGATTGTCTGGTCGCAATGGGGTGCAGAAATCCTTGAAAGTCCAGAAGGCTGTGCCTGTCAGGTTAGGCATCTGTGCCTGCTCCTTCAGATGCCAGTCGTAGAGACGGACTATATAGGATTCCGACCAGTCGCCGTTTCGGTCGCCGGCTTCGATGTCGAATCCTGACTCCGCATGACGTCCTGCATGGGAATCACCGCCCCATTCTGCATGGAGAAAACGTGGATAGCGGTTGATGGCATCCTGTTCCATTTCGCTGTAGTCGGTAAACCGACGTGCATACCATCCAGCCCAGATAGAAGGTGAATACACATCGACAATATCTGCGCAGAAATCACATCTGCGAATGGTGGTTAGCCGATGCGGATCTAGTTGATGGGCCAACGTGTTCAATGAAGACATGAGTGTCCTGATACCTATGGTATCCACCTTGTCTGAAAAATCGCCAGGCCAGTCATTCTCATTTCCTAATCCCCAAAGGATAACCGATGGATGATGGCGGTGCTGGTTAATCATGTTGGTCAGCATGCGACGGGCTTGCTGCTGGTATCTTTCGCCACCGACCCCACCACGACACCAAGGAATCTCTTCCCATACTAACAATCCCAGCGAATCGCATAGTTGCAGCACCAGATCGTTTTGCTGATAGTGTCCCAGACGGATGAAATTGGCCCCCATGTCTTTTATCTGCTGTATCTCACGGCGAATCTGGCAGTCGTTCATGGCGGCGCCTACACCAGCATGATCTTCATGGCGATGAGTGCCATTCAGAAGTAAACGTCGGCCGTTCAGATAGAAAGGACCATGTTCTTTGAACTCAAATGTGCGTAAACCGAACCTTTTTTCAATCAACTGCTCGCCATATCTGATGCGGGCTGTATAGAGTTGCGGATTGTCAACGTCCCAATAGGCTGGATTCTTGATAGTGATTGGCTGTCGGTTGCTGCCTTTGAACACCCGCTGACCTCTGGTATCGAAGATCTCTACCTGCAAGTCATATCGGGGGTCGATGGTTACTGTATGGCCTGAGACATCGATTCGTACATCTTCAATATAATCCTTGGGCATATACAGTAGATTAACGTGACGATACAGTCCGCCATAGAGACAGAAATCGCTCATATCCGAAGGAATCATCTCAACATCGCGGCTGTTGTCGCAACGGATGGCTATGGGGAGGTCGCCAGCACCACAGCCTGTAATATCTACTGTCCAGCGGTCATAGCCGCCTACATGGCTACCCATCAGCCGAGAACCGACATATACCTGCGTCTTCTGTCCTGATCCCTCAAACTCTAGCAGTGTGTGACCATTATCATAAGGGTTATCAACATGGAGCGTTGTGCGATACCACGCCGGTCCTTGATAATAGTTCACGGCATGGTTGACACCATCATCGGCATTATAGCAGTGGGGTAGTGTGACATCCTGCCACAGTGGAATGCTCTCAGGCTTACCTGTCTTAGCAGGACGGAATACTTCCCAGGTATTGGCCATATCCTGACGGATGAATTGCCATCCTTTGTCTAATGGCAGTTTGACCTGTGCACTGGTGATAACTGCCAGTACACAGGTCGAAAAACTCAGTATGAATCTTTTTCTCATGGTCACTTCATGCTTGCCCGGCGATGCAAGGCTTCCAAGTAATAGTAGTCTGCATAGTTGATGGGCACGTCAATCTCGTCGCCAGCAGGATAATTGCCTGTGGAATGTAACAGCAGGAATCCCTGAGCGGTATATGGCTCTGGCTGATAGGCTGTCTCCAGTGAATGCATAATCTTGTCGGCATAGCGACGGTATCGGTCTGCCTCCTGTACCTCTACGTAAGTCGCGAGTTCATAAAGTGCGGAAGCGATAACTGCTGCTGCCGAGGCGTCGCGTGGACATCCACCGTCTGATGCGGGACCGATACCTGTCTTGATGGCTGGATCGCGCATGTCCCAGTAGGGTATAAGGTCTTCTGGCATGTCGGGCTGTGAGAACCAGAACTGTGCAATCTTCTGAGCCTGCTCCAGATAGGCTGGATCGTGGGTGTAACGATAGCACATGGTAAAACCATAGAGCCCCCAGCCTTGTCCGCGGCTCCAGACCGACTCATCGAAGAGCCCTTGGTGGGTGATGCGCTTGATGACACTGCCGTCCTCTGGATTGTAGTCCACCACATGATAGGAAGAACAATCCTCGCGGAAGTGGTTCTTCATCGTAGTGTTGGCATGTGAAACGGCTATGTTGTAATAGCGTTTGTCGCCTGTCATCTTAGAGGCCTGAAAGAGTAGTTCGAGGTTGATCATATTGTCGATGATGACCGCATATTTCCAGCGGTCTGGCGTTCCCCAACTCCAACTGCGAATACAACCGACCTTGTCGTCATAGCGGGAAATGAGGCTCTTGGCAGCCGTGACAACGACATCGCGATAGGATTGCTCGCCCGTCTGTTCCCAGGCTTTCCCAAACGAGTTGTAAGCCATGAATCCTAAGTCGTGGCTACTTTTGTTGAGTTTTACTCGCTCGATTGGCCAGGTGTTGCTGACAGCCTGCTCTCGCCAGAATGTATCATGAGAGTATTGGTACATCTGCCATAGTTCCCCACTGAAGAAACCACAACACCAGTCGGGTACGCGTACAGTTCTTAATGAACCGTCTTTCTCTACACTGCGGGGCATCAGGTCCCAGATGTTCTTCTCTTTACGAAGTTTGTCCACCAGTTCCAACTGATAGCGCAACTGCACATCAGCCATAGCATAGGCATTGTCTGTCTCGTTAGGCATGTAGTAGAGCAAGAAAAACCGGTCGGAAAAGCGTTTCACGATATTCTCTTCAGCTTTCTGCAGGTAATCTTCACGCTGCGGGTCAAGCAGGTAGAGACGATAGAGGTCCTTGGCAAATTCATTTTGTTTGTAATCCCACTCACTGATTTGCTGATAGGGCCATTCCCCAACTTCCTTGCCTAAGTATTGTGCAAGGAAGTCTGCAGCCTTCTCCAATAGAGGTAAACCCTCCTGCTGATACCCAGCATGACGTGCTATTTGGAATACGTCGATGATATGGGTCAGGTTGTACTGTGAATAGCCGAATGCCAACGTACGGCGTAGTTCATATGGCTGCTTTCCATCGGTCTCTATTTGTTTCTGCATCCGCTTTTCATAGAACGACGATAAATATTCATCCATCACTTTCTGATGACCCACATATTTGGCATAGGCAATGACCTGAACATCGTGGGCTGTGCCGTGATTGTTCAGTTGGCTAGCCTCCTCTTGGCCTTGCTCGCTGGTAAGAATCCAGTTCAGGAAGTGTGAGAACCATAGTTTGAGAGCCTTTGAGTCCTTTGCCGTAAAAGCCTTTGAATCTTCGAGTAATTGAACGGCATCGAGCATTTCTACAAATGAATATGAATCGATGACCCCATAGCAGCGCCCCTTGCCATTATATTTCCCAGGTACGGTTTGGGCATAGTTCAGATTGGGATTCATCCGCGTATCTTTGTTCAAGAACCATACTCGTATCATTTCAGTTGCTTTCTGTGCATAACGTTCCTCACCACTGAAATACCAAGCAAGGGAGAGAACCGTTACACCGGTAGCCATCTGTGCGAGTTTCGGACGGTCGAGTTTCTCGAGTTCCGGATTAGACACACCATCACGACCGATATACGGCAATCCGTCAGCCTTTGTAGTGTCTGGCCAGAAATAGCGGCTTAGGCTCAGGTAGTCGTGCTTGTCGCCACTGACGGCCGTCTGCTCTTTCATCATCACGGAGAGGGGCTCCTGCACCATGAAATCGTCGGCATCCGATAGTAGCCGTTTGTAGGCCGAAGCATAGGCCGGCTTTGAGAGCGACTCTTTCACAAGGGCAAGGTGCGCCCTGTCCCAAATGGACTGCGCACCCGCCGATGTTACGTATGATAAAAGTAGGCAGATTACAACGAATGATTTCTTCATATTTGTTTTTTTAATCAATAGTAACTTTTACCATGTAGTTGACAGTAATGCAACGCACCTCATACTGATCGGTTTTGTTGTTTGGCACATAGTACTGAGTGTCATCATCCTTGGTGCCGCCATTGGAGATGCGCAATTTGCCGTCCTGATCCACATCCTTAGGGTCGAAGGTCATGAGCTTCAGATCTCCTTTACTGCCATTGAGTGCCTTCACATAAATGCTTTGGCGACGATGGTTCTTAGTGGCATCTGTCGAATGCAGGTCCCATGTCAGGGTATAGCCACCACGGCTGTTCTGCTGCAGTGCGTTACCGCTGGCATCGACAAGCTGGAAATCCGTACCTGGGACAAGTTTGGTATCGACATACACAAAGGCTTCGGCATCGAATGAGCGCGTACCCTCGCACCACAGTTGCACAGGCACTTCCTGCAGGTTGCCCTGAGCGACATTATAAGTCTTATCGTTATTACTCTTGGGTCCCCAGTCTGCAAAGGCCACGATAAACACATTCTGGTATTCGGGGTTGTCGTTGCCCCACTCATCTTTGCTGCATGAGGTCAGGGCTGTCAAGCCGAGCACCATCGTCAGCACGAACTTATTGATATAACGTTTCATATTCGTATCTTATTATATTATTCACTAATCACAATTCGCTACTCTGTATTCAATTCCATCCTGGATTCTGCTTGACATTGCCTTCTGATGTGGCAATCTCATAGGTTGGGATGGGGTAGAAATAGTCTTTATGGGCATCGAAACTGCGGTTGCCAGACTCTTCTATGACATAGATACCTTCCTGGTCAGCCACTTTCTTGCCCTTGTACATACCGTCAGGACCAGTCAGACGACCTTCGAGGTTTTCGCGTGGTGTACTCAGATTGTCGGCATCATTGTATTTCAGTCCCAGCATCGTCACGGGAAGCACCTTCTCTGCAATCTTCCAACGGATGATATCGTTGTAGCGTAGGTTCTCGTCGATGAACTCGACAAGACGCTCGCGGCGAATCTCATCGAGCATGTTTAACCCGTTGGCTGCAACGAAATTGTTGGTCAGCTTGATATCAAAACCTGCACGAGCACGTACTTTGTTAATTGTTGCGTCGAGCTGGGCATCAGAAATCTGGCCGTTATACTCATACAGCGCTTCTGCATAAGAGATTAGAATCTCTGCATAGCGGATGATCATCTTGTCAACGGTCTCCTTGTTCACCGTATTCCACTCATCGAGCATGAAGCCCTTTTTGATGCCATAGCCGTTACCATGCTGATTGCCGAAAGGATTGTAGCCTGCTTTATAAGCATCCTCGTCCTTCTGATAGAAAGTCATCGCCATGCGTGGGTCGCGGTTCAGGAAGACATCGTTGTGAGTGGTCTCCTCAACCTTCATCGCAGTCTTCTCGCGTGGTAGTCCATCGGCATACAGGATCTGGTCGATGGTCTGGCGTGTCACACTGACTGCATTCTCCAGTCCACGTGAATTACTATGAACGATGACACCGCTGCTGCCATTCGGACCGTAGATCTTCACAAATACATTCTCCTTGTTTTGACGACCTTCACCATCAAAATAGAAAAGACGCTGAAAATCTGGATAGAGGTCGTGCTTACCGCTGTTGATGAGACGCTCAGCAGCATCGAGACTCACCTTCAGGTGTTGCTTGGCATCGCTACCTAGTGCATGGTATTTGGAGAAGGTTCCTTCATAAAGGCCGATGCGCACAAGCATACCACGGGCAGCACTCTTTGATACACGTCCCCATTCACCATCGCTCTTTACGTTGTCGATATCTGGCAGGTTCTCCTCTGCGAACAGCAAGTCGCGATAGCATTGTTGGATGACCTCCTCACGCGATGTACGTGCCATTTTGATATCCGGATCGCTCGTAGAATCAAATGCCTTTAGGATTAAAGGCACATCACCGTATTTCCTGACGAGGTCGAAGTAGTGAAAGGCACGGAAGAAACGAGCCTCAGCCACCCAACGGTTCTTTTGTGCATCGGTTAGCGGTGAAGCCTCACCCTTGGAAATAATGTTGTTGCACACAGCAATCTTCTGATAGGGTTGCGTCCACTCCCCACTAGTTGCAGGCACACTCCAGTTGCCGCTCGAAGTAGAGTTGGCGGCTGTCCCGATGATGTCGTCGGCACGTGTGTCATGAGAGAATCCTGGCAGATCGACATACAGTTTGTTGCAAGCACCACGAAGGTCGGTCTCGCTCTTCCAGAAATTGTTATCGGCAAGCGTCGTCTCTGGCATCCGGTCCAACTCGCAGCTGGTGAGTGATACCATGCCACAGACCATACCGATAGCGCAGAATGACTTGAATATATATCGTATCATAATCTATTGTTATTATGGTTTTATAATGTTATATTTACTCCAAACGACCATGTGCGGAAGAATGGATAATAGTTGCGGCCAACGTTGTTGCCTGACTCTGGGTCGAACACTTTTAAGATGTCTGACTTCTCCCAAATGTCATTACCGCTGACATAAACACGCAGTTTCTGAATATAGCGCTTTTGGATAGGAATGGTGTAGCCCAACGTGATATTCTTCAGGCGTAAGTAGGCTGCATTCTGTACCCATTTGTCAGAGGGCTGGAAATTGTACATGTCGCCATTGTAATTATATAGACGGGGCCAGTAAGCATCTTGATTGTCCTCTGTCCAATAGTCGCGATGGATGGTCCATGGCATTTGGTAGGTACGTCCAAAAGGAGCGATGGCCTCGGTATCGATGAGTAGTTTGCGCTTTGCAACGCCTTGGAACATGACGGCAAAGTCGAATCCTTTCCACTGGGCAGAGAGGTTCAGACCGTAGAGATAGCGGCCATTAGAGTCACCCAGATTCACCAGGTCGCCGTGGTTTTCCTTTGTGCCTTCACCTGCGCCTACTTGATGGTCGATGCTGCCATTAGCATCTGGCAAAGAGAGGTATCGCACATCGCCACCGCCGACCTTACCATCGGAGAATGACTTATAGCCCGGATGCGCCTCCTTATACTGTTGGTATTCCTCCTTACTCTTCCAGTAACCATCGGTGGTATAACCCCAGATGGTGTTCAGCGAATAGCCTTCTAATAGCCCTACGGTTCCTGCATAGATCACGTCGGCGCCATCGTATTCCATCAGTTTGTTCTGTGAGTCACTTAAATTGAAGGCCACCTGATAGCTGAAGTCGCCGATACGGTCTGCCCACTTGATCTCGAACTCCCAACCCCAGGTTTTCAGTTTGCCCACATTGACAGCAGGAACACCTATACCAATGGTGTGCGGCAGTTGCAGGTTTGAAAGCATGTCGTTATTGTATTTCCAGTAATAATCGAACGAAGTGTTCAGCCGGCCATTAAACAGACCGAGATCCAATCCGATATTCGTGGTCTCGATGGTCTCCCAGGTTTTGTCTTTTGAGGCGAGGTTTGCTTGATAGTAACTCTTCTCGGTGACATAAGTAGCACCCTGTGAAATCGTTGGAATATAGTCGTAGAGCCCAAGCACGGCACCATTACCAAGCTGTCCCCATGAAGCACGCAACTTCAGATTGCTCACCCAATCGGCCTTGAACCATTTCTCCTGATTGATACGCCAGGCGGCACTGACAGACGGGAAGGCCTTCCAACGTTTTGAGGGAGCCAGTCGCGAACTGCCGTCGTAACGGATATTAGCTTCGAGTAGATAGCGTTCTGCAAAGTTGTAGTTGATACGGCCGAAGTAGGACATCATTGACCAAGGCTGAATATTGTCACTCAATGAAGTATTGGTGGCTTCGGCAGCATCATAGTAGTTGAACGAGAAGAAGTCGTTGGAGTTCATGTTACGTGCTGTGGCGTCGAACTGATCTTTGCGGTAGTTCTCATAACTTGCACCAGCAAGCAGTTTCACATTGTGCTGGCGGATATCAAATTCGTAGTTTGCCGTAGCCTCGAACTGATCATGGAAGTCGTTGTTCTTGACGCGATACAGTGAGTTCGGATTATTCGTCTGCTGACGGATGGTTTTGCCGTCCATGGCATACCAAGCCAGCCAGCGGCGCTCTGATCGGGCCGTGTAGTAGCCGGCACGACGGCTGGCACTCAGATTCAAACGGAGTCCCTTGACCAGATTCTGCACCGTCAGCTCTCCCTTACCGAGGAAAGCCTCGTAGAGCGTCTCGTTGGTACCACCATTCTTCAAAATGTCGATAGGGTTTACCTGCAGGTCACCACTGTAAGGCTGCTCTCCGTAGTTGGGCGTTTCCTCCGGCATCCACATCAGCTGACGCGCACGTGCACCGTACATTGTATTAAGGATGCTTCCTGCACCATTAGAAGGAGAAGTGCTCTTTTTCGACTGATACTGAAGGTTGACACCCAGCCGCAGATACTTGTTCAGATCGGCATTCACCTTCGCATGCAAGTTCACACGGGTATTTGAATTGTCGGCGTACTTCAACATACCATTCTTGTAGAAATAGTTTCCGCTGACAAGGTAATTGATGTTCTTTGTTCCGCCAGAAACAGAGATGGAGTGATTGGTCTGGTCACCATGATCCTTGGTACCTTCATCCACCCAGTTGGTAGCTGTAAACTGCTCCCAACGACCGTTATTATTGTTGGGATAATAATTGAAGTTTGGGTTAGCCACCCAGGTGGTCTTCTCTTTATTCCACTCATAACTGCCGCCTTGATTATAACGTCCCAGATTCAGCCACTGCTGCTCCTCCCATGCTGGCAGACGCTCAGGCATATTGCCAGGTGTGTTCACGGCATAGTAGCCGGAATAGGAAATCTTCGGCTTGCCCTCGGTACCGCTTTTGGTAGTAACCAGCACAACACCTGAGGCAGCCCTTGCACCATAGATGGCACAGGCCGAAGCATCCTTAAGCACGGAAATGCTCTCAATATCATCAGCATTGAGTAAGCCCAGGTCTCCTTCCACACCATCAATAAGCACTAATGCGCCTGTCGCATTCACTGATGAGAAACCACGGATTCGGAGTCCAGATGTCTCACTGCCAGGTTCACCACTTGAACGCAGCACAGCCACACCAGGTAGTTCACCTTGCATAGCACTCAACACATCACTTGAGGGCTTTGCGGCCAGTTTCTCACCTTCTACGGCTGACACTGCACCTGAGAGGTTTACCTTCTTTTGTGTACCATAACCCACAACGACGACCTCCGTCAGGGTCTTGTCATCTTCTTCCATGATAATTTCACCGGATGCTTTTGCTGCTGGTAGCGTTATATCCTTGAAACCGACATACGAGAACCGGATGGTAGCACCCGGCTTTACATGCTGCAGCACATAATTACCATCAAGGTCGGTGACGGCCCCGTTACGGGTTCCTTGTTCCATCACACTGACACCAATCATAGGTTCGCGTGTAGAGGCATCTATGACCGTTCCCCTTATCGTCAGGGAACCTTGGGCCAGAATGCCTACATCTAGTAGGAAAAGCATACAACTGATCATCGTCAGTCGCAGCAGTACGGTTGATAATGTTTTTAGTTTCATAAAATAACGTTTTAATTGAACATAAAATTTGATGGCGCAAAGGTAGGCTTTTGCCATTCACAAAACAAGCATTTTACTACATCACGATTACTACAAAGTGGAGAATTGACCACATCACGGCTTTCTCAATATTTCTGTAAGTATTTGAAATCCAGTGTATTTTGTGGTTTGCTGACTATCTCATAGCGACTTTGATACAAAAATTTATTGTGGATGAAGATTTTAATGTCTTCATCCACAATAAATACATAATAAACTTATGGAGTGAGTTAACCCTTACACAATCTATTTACCTTTCGAATACTGAATACTATTGAAGATTTCCAATTAACCAAACTACTAACTAATTAACTAAAACTATATAAACCTAAAGTATGAAATCTGTGACGACACTTCGCCTATTTAAATCATGCAGTGCAAAGGTACAAAGAAAAGTGATGTTGTGAATGCTTATCAAGATAATAATATGGATGGATATAGATACTGAATTACGGTAAATGACTGAATATCAGTACATATTCAGATTGTTGTTGCCTACTAAAATATGGATGGAATCACAGCCTATATCATACTGTTTTAAAGCGAAAAGAGCCTTTGATGATAGAAAGAATGGATTTTATTTTGCCATTCATAAAAAAATGGTTACATTTGCAAACAAAAACCTAAAGTAGAAATATGAGACTATCTTTAATATCTTCTTTGATAGCATTCTTCTTTTATGTTCCTGGGTGTGCAGCAACGGTAAACCTCGATTCTCTTTATCGTGTGCTTGATGCCGCTATTGATTCTTCTACATTCTATAAACAGCATAAGATGGATGCCATTAAAACCTTAGAGCGACAATATCGTGCTGCTCATGGTGATCAGGAAAAATATCAGTTTGCATTTAGTCTTTATCGAGAATATGTGGCATTTGTCAACGATTCTGCCTTGAACTACCTTCAAGTCTGTATGGATTGTGCAGAACGGATGGGAAGGAAAGATCTACAGGCACAGATTGAGATAGCTTTGGCCAGTCAGTTAACGGATAGCGGATTCTATCCTGAGGCTGAAAGCCATTTCAATGCTATATCGAAAGAAGAACTTACTAACGACATGCTTATCAGCTATCTCACAGGTCTGAACCATCTGTATGGAGAAATGGCTTATTATTCCCATGACAAGAAACTCCGCTCGCAGTTTTTTGCCAAGTCGGATGCCATCCGTGATTCACTGTTGCAGATATTACCAGAGAACTCCCTTGGTTATAACGACTTGAAATTACAAATTCTCAATAATCAGAATCTGCCGGATCAGGCTTTGCCTTTCAGTGATAAGATACTTGCTATGGTGCAGCCTGGTACCCGCGAGTATGCCATTATGTCTTTTTTCCGTTCGGAGATTTATAAGAGAAAAGGTGATGTGGAAATGCAGCGTTATTGGCTATTGCAGTCGGCAGTAACCGATATTCGTTTGGCTATCATGGATCAGTCTGCTCTTTGGAGCCTGGCAAATTCCCTGATGCTCGAGGAAGGCGATCTTGACCGTGCTTATAAGTATATGGATTTCTCATGGGAATGTATTTCTTACTTCAGCACTCATATGCGTTCTTGGTTGGTGTCACCTATTCTGACTCGTATTAACGACAAATATAAGGAAAGTCTTCATCAGGCAAATTCTAATCTGCGGTGGACGATAGCTGCTATAAGTCTGCTCGTTGTTGGGCTGTTGTTCTTATTGTTTTATGTATCAAAGAAAAGGAAACAGCTTGCTTTGGCCAGAAATGAACTGAAATCGGCCAATGACGAATTAGCACAACTCAATAATCAGCTGTCTGCCAAGAATGAAGATCTCTCTGAGGCAAACCGTCTGTTGTCTGATATCAACGGACAATTACGTATGGCGATTATTCATTTGAACGACTCTAATCGTGTTAAGGAAGAATATATCGGAAAGTTCCTTAGTATCTGTTCTGGTTACATCGACAAATTGGATAACTATCGAATCAAAGTGAACCGCAAATTAAAGGCGGGCCAGCAGGCAGAACTATACCAGATGACAAAGAGTGAACAACTGAAGGAGGATGAGCTGAAAGAACTCTTTGCCAACTTTGACACAGTGTTCCTCCGGCTGTTCCCTACCTTCATTGAAGATTTTAATGCTTTATTGAAACCCGGCGAAGAGATCCTTCCCGCTGAAAAAGATAGTCTGAATACGGATCTTCGTATCTTTGCCCTTATCCGATTAGGTATTGAAGAGAGTTCCAAAATCGCAGAGTTCCTCCATTACTCACCAAACTCTATCTATGCCTATCGTGCCCGTATCAAGAATAAGGCTGCTGGTGACCGTGAAGAATTTGAGACTCAGGTGAAAGAAATCGGTATTAAGGGTTAACTATCATTTTCCTGCCGTTCCTGATGTAGATTCCCGGTTTTGTTGGAGTTGTAATGGTACGTCCACTAAGGTCGTACCATCGTTCATCGTTGGGGCAAGATAGAACGGCTTTGATATTGGTACTTGTGTCTTCTTCAGGGAAGGTGCCACGAACATAGACGCGATAGCCCTTCGTATCGAGAGCGAAAGACTGAGTTGATTCGAATGTCTCTTGTTTTCGGCTGGTCCCTTCAGCAATGGTCTCACTATTAAGCCACAGGCTCCATGCTCCAGTTTCGAGCCCCGTGATGGTAGCTTCTGCTGGAGAATTACTCATGTTGAGCATAACCAGTACTTGACTGTCACCATAGGTACGGATGTATGCTAAGACGCCCGTATTGCCCGTCACGTTGAGGAATTGTGTTTCTGGATTCTCCGTTGCTTTTTTGCTATCACTGAGGGCAGGAATGACGTGCTTCAGTGCAAAAAGGGTCCGAAGCGTGTTTCGCATCTTTTCATCTTTGGCGTTCCAGTCTATCTTTGTGTCGTTAAAATAGTCAAGTGCCTGGTTCCCACCTGTTTCTTGGCCATTGTAAATAAGTGGCATACCATATACTGTATAGGCAAGCACTGTAAGCGCATAGCGATTATCACCATACTTCTGAGTCAGTGTCTTCTTGCTTTCATTGTAGTTCTGGTCGTGATTCGTTACGTACAGCATACGTCCGAAGGAGAGTCCTGAAGATTTCTCAAGTAATGTGTTCGAAAAAGCTTTCAAACGTGCTGCAGTATTACCAGATGAACCGTAATTAGCCAGATTTGACTGGAACTGCCAAGCGTAGTCGTAGTCAAAGCCGACATTCTTCAGCCGTGTGGCATCTGAGGCGATGTCTGCTTCTCCAAGGAAAGTGATGACTTTTCCTGCCTTGTATGACTTGATCATTGGAATGGTGGCCTCCCAATATGATGCTGGAATTTTGGAACTACTGATATAATCGCACCGGTAGCCGTCGATATCGGCCTCGTCGATCCAGAACTTTAGACAATCGTTCATGGCATTTAACAGGTCGGTATTGTTATAGTCAAGTTGCCAAACATCTCCATAGTTGTTCGGGTGAATCTTCTTTCCTCCGCTTGTAGCATAATACTCGGGGTGGGAGGTAACCCAATCTGCATTGGTGGCGGTGTGATTTGGTACCCAATCGAGCCACACCTCCATATTCAATTCGTGGGCACGTTCTACAAAAGCCTTTAAATCTGTGATGCTGCCATACTTGGGATTCGTTTGCTGGAAGTTGGTGGCAGCATAAGGACTGTTAATGCCTCCACCTCTGGGATAAATAGGCATGAGCCACACAATATCAATGCCCAGTGTCTTCAGATCTTCAAGATGGTCTTGAGCAGCAGTAAAAGTACCAGCCGACGTGAAGGAGCCCACATTCATCTCGTAGATGACGCGATGACCTTCTGCTCGTTTCTCTGTTGAATGATTGATGAGATCAACATAGTCTGTAGCATTACCATGAATCCCTATAAGGGAAATCAGGAGTAAGATAAAAATTTTCTTCATAAGCGTTTATTTAAATAAAGGGCAGCCATTCTTCACAGAGCAGCATGCCCCAAAGAGTACTCTATTACAGTAATTCCTTTTTTGATGAAGCAGGTTATTACTGTTTTTTGACATAGACGGCATATCCCTTTGCCTCCAGAGGAATGGGGGATGATGCGTCGAGTTTAAATTCCTTTCTTGAAGAACCTTCAGCGATGGTAAAGCTGCAAAGCTGTTGCTCGTATTCGCCTTTTTCAAGATCCTTGATTACAATTTCCGCAGGTGTGTCTGAGAAGTTTACTACAGCCACAACGTTGCCACGATGCCAGGCTAGGACTTCATTGTTGTTTGTAGTTAAGAACTCAACAGGTGCACCTGCTGCCAATGCGGGTTGCTGGTGATGAACGGCGATAAGTGAGCGTACAGTGTTATACATTTTCCGGTCAACCAACTGCCACTTTACTTTGGCATCTGTGAAATAATTCAGGGTATCGGGATCGCCAATCTCCTGCCCGTTATAGATGAGCGGCATACCAAAGAAAGTGAACTCCAGTACAGTGAGTCCATAGCGATTCTCACCATAGAAGTCTTTTAGGGTATTACCACCGTCGTTGTAATTCTGGTCGTGGTTCGTGAGATAGACCATCCTGTTGTTCTTGATCTTTGCCGACTTCTCAAGGAAACGCTGGCAAATTTGCTTGAGGGTGTCAGCGTGGAATCCCTTTTTACAAAGCCTCGCCAATGAACCCTGGAAGTTCCACGCATAGTCATAGTCAAACCCGCAGGAGTCAATACGCTGGTTGTTACGGTCTGTAATATCCGTCTCACTCAACATCTCAATTTTCTTTCCTGGAACCAGACTTTTCAGTTGGGCTATAATATCTTGCCAATAGGTAACGGGGATGGTTTGGCTTGACACATAGTCGCAACGGTAACCGTCTATGTCGCACTCTTCAATCCAGAACTTCATAGCGGTGTTTACCTCATTTACCAATCCTTGGTTCTGGTAGTTTAGTTCTAACACATCACCCCATCCATGAGGATGGATCATCTGCCCCTTCTCATCTTTAGTAAAATATTCCGGATGGGTTTGAACCCAAGGATTTTCTTGTGCCACATGGTTAGGCACCCAGTCTAACCACACCTTCATGCCAAGTTCATGAGCGCGTTTCACGAAAGTCTTCACGTCTTCCACATGACCGTAGGCTGGGTTCACGGCTTTGTAGTCCATCACTGCGTATGGACTATGCATCTTGGCACCTCGTGGATATATTGGCATCAGCCAGACGATGTCGATGCCCAAAGTGTCGAGACGGTCCAATTGTTGTGTAGCAGCTTGGAATGTCCCTTCGGGAGTGAATGCACCAATGTTCATCTGGTAGATGATGCGGTTCTCGTCGCTTACAGGTTGTGTGTTGTTAACGTCGAAACTTTGGGTTCTCCCGCCACAGGCTGCCAGTAGCAGCACTGTGGTAAGGAGTCCAATCGATATTTTTCTTTTTCCCATCGTGGTCTTTATTTAACAGTGAATGTGAAGCTGTCGTTAGCCACTATAGTAGCAACATCTTGCTGTACACCATCGCCTTCACCGTTGAGGATGAGGTTGTAGGTACCACCGTCATTAGGCAAAGGGAACACCAATGTTCCGTCCTCGTTACTTGTAGGCTTGATGCCCCGCCAGCCACCATAGATCTCGCCATCGCCCCAGGCATATAGACGTGGGTCAGTATATCCGGCTTCATTTTTGATGGTGACGGTGTTAGCAGACTCTGTCCACTCCGTATTCACATCGTAGAAATGGCTGCCGTTGGTAAGCACTTCAGGACCGTCAATCTGAGGACTGCCGTTTTCGTTGAGAATCAGGTGGAATGTGCCATTTGCAGGTAATTCGAAGAGTAGCCAACCATTATCGGTCTTTTTGACAGGAGTAGCACCGGGCCATCCGCCGCAGGCCTCGCTGTCACCCCATACATACAGATGAGGATCGGCATATCCGATGCTGTTCTTAACGGCGATGATTATGGTTTCATCTGTTGGCTGAGGTTGAGGCTCTGGTGCAGGTGTGCCACCGCCAGGTTGGAATGTTGATGGGTCAATCTCGGTAACTCCAGATGTGGTGATGTGCAGATAAACATCGTGGTCGATGGTATAAGCAAAGTCTGCCAACTGGTTAGAACCGGCATTGCTGAAGATGAGGTTCTCTCCAAGACCTGTATTTGCCTCGCCCATATCGAAATACTTATAGGTGATGCCGTTGATGGTCTGTTCACCTGTTACCTCCATACCGGGCCACTCACCATTCAGATTGTTGGTGTCGCCCCACATATATAGGTTCAGTGCATCCCATCCTGTTTCATCGTAAACAAACACAGCATAGCCATCGTGCTTCACAGTTGGTTCGGCTCCGATCTCTTCTACACCATCAGCGGTGATACGCAGATAGAGATTACGCTCGATGGCGAAATTAAAGTCGGCTAACTGAGCGCCAGCACCGCCATTGTTAAAGATAAGGTTCTCAACAAGCCCTGTGTTTGCCTCGCCAAAGTCGAAATATTTCCAGGTGATGCCACCATGGTTCCATGTACCTGTTACCTGCATACCAGGCCAATCGCCATTTAGGTTGTTAACGTCACCCCACATATAGAGCGTGAGCGCATCCCATCCGGTCTGGTCGTCAACATACACACAGAATCCGTCGTGCTCAGGTTCGGGTGCCTCGCCACCACTCCAATAGTAACTTTCCCATCTCTGTCCCCAGATGTTGGTGAAAGTACCAATGGCTGGATTATCAACGTGTTGAGCCTCTTCGCCAGCAGTGGTAAACTCCTTACCCTGGTTCTTAGAGTAGAAACGGAAACCATCAGCGAGCGACTTTCCGCCTACAAACGTGCTGGGATCGAGATAGATTCCCCACTTTACATTGCTGTTGGGAGCTTTTGTCAACAGATATTGAGAATCTCCGATGGCCTCGTCTTCACCATTAAAGGCGCCAGTGATATAGATTTCCTCATCGGCTGTAGTACCGAAAGGTGCGATGAACTCTAACAGGATACGGTCAGACCGTGTCTCGAATTGTTGACGCTCGTGGTCGAATACAAGCTCTTTGCTGTCTGAACAACTGCTCATCAGACCTGTGAAGGCCAGTAATACCAGTAACAGACTATATAATTTCTTGTTCATAACTTTCAATTTTCAATGATCAATAATCAATTTAATAGTTTGGGTTCTGTATCAATCCCGGATTGACAGAGATGGCTGTCTGTGGCAATGGATACCATTCATATTTGCGGTCACGTGTAGCAGGTAGGCTGATGCCATCCTCAGTTGCACGTCCCCAGAACCACCACTGGCCCTGTGTGAACTTGTCGAAGCGTCGCAGGTCTGTACGACGGCGGTTACCCTCGCCCAAATATTCTTTACCCCATTCTGAGAGCATCCAGTCCATATCGAACTGTGAGAAACCAGGACCAGGAACACTGAGTGCAGATGTGCGGTCAGAGGTCTTGAAGTAACGCTGGCGCACGGCATCTACATAGTTCTTGGCCTCATTGCTGTTACCCTTACGCATCTCACATTCTGCTACATTATAGTAAGCCTCTGCCAAACGGAACTGCACATCATCGATGCTCTTAAAGCCGCCCTGTTCGTCATTTGGATAGAGCGGATATTTTACCAAACGTACACCTGAGTTTGTCTCGCCCCATCGAGGACTCATCACTGTCTCAAGGTCACGGCCTTGGTTCAGGAAGGTACCCAACTGATCCACATATACCAGATCCTGCCCATCGCGGTCTGCATCAGCTTTCAGCACGTCGCCCGTTCCGAAGTTAGCACGGATGACGCCTTTTAAGAACATACCGGGACCGTGGGTCTTAGTTGTTGCATCATAGGTGTAGTTCTGCTTACGGATGTCACGGTCGTCGAAACGCTCATAGGGAGCACCCAACTTGTCGCCATAGTCAAGAAAACACTTGGCGCCAATAGATCCGCCCGTGGGTTGAACGGTACCTGAGTTATCGAAAGAAGGAACCAGACAAACACAGTTCCAGGCACCGATACCATCATAGCTCTGTCCAAAATAGTCAGCATAGCCGTACCACATACCTACCATCGTACGAACATTTGAAATAGCATTGGCTGCGCCCTGACCGTCTTCTGCTGCTAGAGCAAAGATTACCTCTGGACTCTTCACATTGTCCATGCTGTAAAGGTTGCGGTAATTCTCATCGATGCTATAATTACCATACTTGCCATTGATGATATCCTTAGAAAGGGCCTCACACTCGTCGTAATGGCTTTCGCCAATGAATACCTCGGCATTAAGCAGCAGACGAGCTTTGAGCAGACGGTTCATGGCCTGATTGGCGCGATTCACCATCGAGTGGTTAGAGTCGTCTTGTGCAAGGGCGTCAACGGTTTCATCGAGTTCTGTTGCTATAAAGTTATAGATTTTCTTACAAGAAGTGTCCCAATCGGGATCGGCTGTTCCAGGAACCACACTACTGGCCGATGTGTTCAGTGGTAATGCACCACCCCAGAGTTCAAAGATACAGTAGTAGTTCCAGGCACGGATGGTGCGAACTTCAGCCACGTATTGGGATAACTGAGCATCGGTCATGCTAAGGCTAGCGGCACTCAAACCTTCAAGATCGCTGAGTAGCAGATTCGCAAGTCCAATGGCTGTCCAGGCACCGTTCCACGCATTATTAATAATTGTTGATTCTGAAGTCCAATTGTGCCATGACAGTACGGTCTTCATGGCTTCGTCCCAACCCCAGAGACCACCGTTCCATACACGCCATGTAATTTGGTCCGAAGGATATTCTGATAGGTGGAAGAAATTTTCACCAGCCAGAGTCTGGGAGGTCTGCCCGTAGATAGCGGACACAGCTCCTTTTACGCTGGCCTCATTTTGGTAATAAACACCTGCGTCGATGCGGTCATAAACCTTCTCGTCAAGGTCTGTACAAGCTGCCAGACCAAGTCCCAGCGCAATCGCAAGGATATTGTATTTGATTGATTTCATATTCTTACTTTTTTTACCTGTTTACATGTTTACCTTTAGTGGAAGCGAAGGGTTATGCCAAGGCTTAACTGAGTGGCCTGCGGATAAGCACTATTAGAATCGATACCCGGGGTGATGCCTGTTGAAGTGACAATCGAAGGATCGTTGCCTTCATAACCAGTTAATGTAAAGACGTTCTTGGCTGTCAAATACACACGAAGACTCTCCACTAGTTCACGTTTCTTTGGCCTGTAAGTATAGCCGATGGTCACATTGTCGAGTTTTACATAATTTCCATTCTCCAGAAAATAGCTAGAGATGATACCACCACTCGACTCGACGTTTGAATAGTCGGTATAGGCAGTACGCAATACGTTATCAGTACCTGCACCTTTCAGTCCCATGCCGTATTTGCGCATGTTAAAGATTTGGTAGCCTAATGCACTGCGGAAGAGCATGCTCAGATCCCAGTTCTTGTAGTTCACAGAGTTGCTCCATGACAAGAAGTGCTTGGGTGCACCATTACCGATGTTGCGCTTGTACGAAGGATCGGCCTGGGCTGCAGGAACAGCGTTACCGTTGTTATCGTAAATAAGTAACAGTCCATTGTCATCGATTCCTGCGTGCTCATAGCCATAAAACTGACCAATTTCACCTCCTTCTTCAACGCGGAAGAAGTATTCGCTGGTACCGGGACCTGGTTTCTGATAAAGGTCGAGGTAGGCCATTTGGTAGGCATCACTCGAGAGTTTGGTGAGTTTGGTTTTTCCCATGCTCCAATTGATGCCGGTGGTCCACTTCAAAGCTGTTTTTGCCAATACGTCGTAGTCGAGGGCTACCTCTATACCGGTGTTCTTCGTCGTACCAACGTTCACGAGAATTGTGTTGTAGATGAAAGGAGGCTGTGGAGCTGTATAGTTATAGAGCAGGTCCTTTGAACGACGGTCGAAGTACTCAATGCTACCACGTAGGCGACTGTTCATAGCCACGAAGTCGAGACCTACGTTGAAAGCCGTTGATTTCTCCCATGCTAAATCGGAATTTGCATTGAGTGACGGAGCATAACCGTTAATCCATTGGTTCTCGATGAGGTATGCACCGCGGGTGCTGTATGTGGCGATACTTTGATAAGCATTGAAATCTGAACGACCTGTAACACCATAACTGACGCGTGGTTTCAAGCTTTGGAAGGTTGATGATAACCCTTGGGCAAACGGGGTCTTGGTGATTTCCCAAGCCAGTGATGCTGAGGGGAAATTACCCCATTTCTTGTTAGCACCGAACTTTGTGCTACCTTCGCGACGCATAGAGGCTGAGGCGAAGATCATGTCGTTGTAATTATAGTTCAAACGGCCGAAGAAACCGATTAATGTCGATTCTGAACTTCCTGCCCATAGATTCGCCTTCCCGTCACGCAGATAACTGCCGCTACCGATGCCGTGGAAAGAGAGAGCGTCATAGACAAAGCCCATATTTTCGTTGCCGCTCTGCTCCCATTTGCTGCGCTCCCAAGAATAGCCTAGCACAGCTTTCAGTTGGTGGGCATCAATGGTCATTGTGTAATTAACGAGCCATTCTAAACGGTTTGTCCACCATTTCTGGTAGTTGATGCGTGCTCGTCCAGCGTAGCCGTTCCAGAACGACTCACTTGATGTCGAAGGTGTATAGAAGTTCTCTTTCAGATCGTTGTACTGCAGAGCATAGCTCAACGAGGTGTTGAGGTTGTGCTGTTCCATTTGTAGGATGTTCAGTTTTACGTCTGCATTACCTAAAATATACACGCGATCTCCCTGACTGACGTTCTCCTTCAAGTCATTTACAGGGTTGTGGATGTTTGTGGGAGAGTTCGGCTGATAATAACTACCGTCAGGATTCTTTACGGGGATGGTAGGATTCATGGTAAGGGCGGTATCAAACAGCCCGTCGTTACCCCATTCCTCATGGACTTTACGGGCAGAGAGTGATGAGTTGAACTGTACACGCCCGTTGAGTACGCGTTGCTCGCCAACAAAACGACCACCATATTCCTCACGGTTGGAAACAATGTCTAAGCCATTTCCTTTCTTGTAATTCACTGATAGGCCGAAATAACCGTTTTTTGTCGAGGAATCAATAGAGATATACTGGTTTAGGTTGTAACTGCTCTTACGAGTGATCTCACTCCACCAGTCGGTATCAGCACCATAGTCCTGACCACGGCGCGAACGACGGAACTCGTCAGTTGACAGAATATCGGGTTTGGCCTTCTGAAAACTTAAGGCCACATAGCTGTCATAAGTTACATTAGTTACTCCTGCTGTGCCAGATCCTTTCTTCGTGGTTACAAGAATCACGCCATTGGCACCACGAGTACCATAGATGGCAGCAGAACCGGCATCCTTTAGTACGGTGATTGACTCCACGTCCTGAGTGGCGATGTTACGTAGGTCGCCACCGGCAATACCATCAATAACCACCAGCGGACCGTTGCTCGCTGTCAGCGAACCAGCGCCACGTACCTGGATATTTGTCATTGCATTAGGGTTTGCGTCGGCCGACGAGGCGACATTAAGTCCTGCAACCTTACCTGCAATAAGTGCCATTGGATCGCTTGCGACACCTTGGTTAAACTGGTCTTTACTAATCTGTACTACAGAACTGGAAATCTCTTTCTTGGCCATCGAACCATAGCCGACAACCACAACTTCATTCAACTGTGCTACATCTTCACTCATGGTTACTTCCATGCCGTTTTTGGCTACTAGTTCCTGCGGATTAAAGCCGATGTAGGTGAAAACAAGTGTTGCTCCAGCCTTGCATTGCAGACTGAAATTACCATCGAAATCAGTGACGGTACCGTTGTTTGTGCCTTTCACCACAACCGAGGCGCCAATGACGTCCTCGCCAGTGTCATCCTTCACATGACCACGGATGGTGGTCTGTGCAGAAATATCCAAGGCAAAAAACATGACCGCTACAAAAATAAGTAAGCGGTGAAACGAATTTTTTCTTTTCATTTTTGTTGGGTTTTTATTAATAAATAGAGTTAGTTGATAGTGAAAATACTATTATATTTCTTATTTCTTCTCAATTCTGATAGCTGCTCCTCCACTGCGGGCGAGATGTAGTCTCAACTCGTCATTTTTCTTCAGTTCTATTTGTCGGATTGTCATGGCGTAAGGATTTTTTTCAAAGTCTGCTTCTGGACCATCTTCATAGATGATTGCTTTGTAGTTGGAGCCTTCGTCCAAGAAGTCTAGTTTGATGGTCAGATCTCTGGCCTCTTCATTGGTGATGCTGCCAATAAACCAACGATCCCCATGACGTTCTTTGCGAGCAATCGTGATATATTTCCCAATCTCTCCATTAGGCACTACAGTTCTGTTCCATGTTGTAGGACAACTCTCGATAAACGTTAGTGCGGGTTGACCTTCATAATTCTCGATAGCATCGGCAGCCATCTGTAAAGGACTGTAAATGACGACGAACTCACCAAGTTGTTTGGCTAGGGTTGAATGGGGGTGTGTCCCCTTGACAATCTCCGAGAAGTTGAATATGGCAGGCGTGAAATCTGTAGGCCCGGCCAGACCGCGTGTGAATGGAAGTGTCACGGTGTGTTCAGGGGGATTCCCGCCTCTTCTGTCCCAGGCGTTGTACTCCTGTCCGCGCACTCCTTCCTGTGTCATTAAGTTTGGCCAGGTACGCTGGATGCCTGTTGGCATAGCTGGCTCATGGTTGTCAATCATAATATGATGTTTGGCGGCACATTCTATAACACGACGATAATGGCGGATTCCATATTGTGACTTGGCAAGCTCTTTCCCATCAAACAGATGCCCCACATAGCCTGTCTTCACTGTACGGATGCCTAGTTTGCTAAACCAGGCGAATGCCTCATCCATCTCTTGTTCTAATAGCGCTGCGCGCCCCCAGGTTTCCGTATGTCCTATAAAGCGCACACCCTTCGAAAGTCCGTAACGAGTTACCTCCTCTATATCAAAGTCTGGGTAACTTTTTAAGTATGTTACTTGCTCACCAGCACCCCATCCTGGGTTCCAACCCTCAGCTAACACTCCACTAAAACCATGTTTCGCAGCAAAGTCTATATACCGTTTTACGTTTTCTGTGGTAGCACCATGTGTGGGGCCCATTTCCCAAGTGTTATGTTTCTTATGAATGCTCCACCAGATTCCAATATAGCGTCCTGGTTCAATCCATGAGGTGTCTTCAATGCGTGATGGCTCATTCAAGTTCAGCATGAGATTTGATGTCAGAAGTCCTCCAGCAGTCTTACTGATAATCATCGTGCGCCAGGGACTCTTCATTTCTCCTTTTGCATAGACTTTTACACCGTTGTTCCAAGGGGTAAGTGCTGTCAGGAGCCGTACTCCATTATGTCCTTCCTTTCTTGGCGTGAGATTAAGACTTGCATAATCCTCAAGTGCAGCCTCGTGGATGGCCAGAAACAGATCTTTCTCATATTCTATGGTAAGTGGTGTGCATACAGTGTCCTTCTCGCTCAGCATGCTAGCCTTATAGATACCTTCGAAATATTCCGTATGATTTGAGGAAATCGACCATGCCTTAGCGTCATGCGCCAAAGTCATTTCCGTCAATTCGTCCAAAACGCTATATTCTTTTCCCCCTTTCATATCTGATAATATATAGCGGAAGCCAAATCCGTCATTGAACACACGGAACACTACTTGCATATGGTGTCCTCCGCGTTCTTCGAACTTCACTTTTAATTCGTTATAGTTATTTCTAACAACCTCACTTTCTCCCCAAGGCTGAAACCATGTCTCATCAACTGTTTTCTGGCTTGTAGTACCCATCTTTACATGAGTGCCCATTTCTCCATCATCAAGACGGAATCCCAAATGTGATGGAGACACCAGCATCTTACCCTGATAACTTACGGTGTAGAATGGTTTAGCGGACTCCACACCGACGGTCACCGTCACGGCACCATCGGGTGAAGATACCACTGCGTTTTTCGCGTTACAAGGCATAACGCTGGAACTAACAAAACTACTAACTACTATAACTAAACTAACTATTAACTTGTTCATTATGTTGATATTTATTGGTTTGCGGGAATGGGTCGAATTTTGATTTCGTTGGCAAAGATAGAGGTTTAAAATGTGGACTACAAGTTCAACAAACAAATATCAAAATCTTCAAAAATGCAATTGTCAGATAATCAGTATGTTATAAAATTCTATTTTCGAAAAAATCAAAATGAATTCAACCCTAAAATTGCTCAAAGTATGCTTGGATATTTGGTGCTTTCAAAAAGAATATGTATTTTTGCAGCATACAAAAAAGTACTAACAATGATAAAACGATCTTGTCTGCTTGTCTTCCTCGTTATGCATGCCCTTCTCGGTACTGCAACCAATGTTATACCCCTGTATCATACGCTCGACAGTCTTATTCTTCATTATCAGGATTTGACAGCTTCAAAAGAAGCTCGTATTCAGAACTTGAAAGAGGGCTTGAAGGGAATGACTCTCACCGATGATCAAATTTGTGACCAAAACCTTCGGCTCTATGACGAATATGTGGCTTTCCGTTTCGATTCTGCTTTCTATTATGTTGAAAAAAACGTAGTACGGTTGCGCCATACTGACGATCATGACCGTTTTGCTGCCAGTGCCATTCGTATGGCCCATATTCTTTCTGTCACTGGCCTTTTTGATCGTGCACGTCGTTTACTTGATGAGATTGACCCCGAAAAACTTTGTCTTGAACAGCGTATTGCCTACTACAACCAGCAGAGCGAACTTAACCTTTACCGTTCGGAGATGGCTCAGTTCACTCCTTACTTTCCCGATTATATTCAGAAAGCACAGTATTATCGCCAGTTGATTATCCAAACGGCACCAAAGGATAGTTACGACTATCTCTTTAATTATGCTACCTATACTTGTGAAACAGGAAATCCTGACAAAGCTATCCAAATGATGGAGGCTTGCTTGCCAAAGTTTGAGGTAAGTACACGTACGTACAGCATCATTACAAGTACCCTAGCGTACTTCTATCAGTGTAAAAAGGATCTTGCTCATCAGGAATACTACCTTCTGCTTAGCGCCATCAGTGACGAGTTGGGGGCTATCCGTGAGAACAACTCTCTACGATCGCTTTCTGAGATCCTCATGGCTCGTGGAGAGAACGATATTGCTTATCGCTACCTCTATCAGTCCATAACTGAGGCACAGTTTTATGGCAGCCGTTTGCGCATGATGCAGGTGGGACGTATGGCACCGCAAATCATGAAACTGTATGATTTAGAACGTTCCCAGACACAGTCGCAGACCTACATTTACCTCGGAATTATCTCTTTTATCTCACTTGTCCTTCTCGGCATTATGGCTTATACCCTTGTCCTGTTACGCAAGAAAAAAGCTGCAAGTCGGCAAATAGAGGCTATGAATAGTGCTCTCACTGCCCATAATGAACAGATTCAAAGTGCCAACATTTTAATGAAGGAAGCTAACCGCATCAAAGAAGAGTATATTGGGCGTTTCCTTGAACTCAGCAGTAATCTTATCAAACAGAGTGAGGATCGGAACAAACATCTTAACCGCCTTGCTCGCGACCGAAAACTAGAAGAACTCTATGCAGAACTGAAAAGCCCTCAAGTAATAAATAGTGGCATCCGCATGTTCCATCAAAACTTTGATGAAGCATTCCTCAATATTTGGCCAGGTTTTATCAGCGAAGTCAATAAACTTCTTTTACCTACAGATGCATTCAATCTTAGCGAAGGTGACAGCAGACACCTCACTACCGAACTTCGTATCCTGGCCCTCATCCGTCTTGGTATTACTGACAACCAGGAGATTGCCGACATCCTTCGCTCTAGTATTAGCACTATCTACACCTACCGCTCCAAACTGAAGGCTCGTTCCTTCAACAAGGAGGCCTTTGAAGATGCTATCCGTCAAATTGCCACATACTAAATCTATGAAACCATAATCTATAGATCTGAGGGGCTGATGCCGAATTCGTCTTTGAAACATTTGGTGAAATAACTCGGGGCGGTAAATCCCACTTCGTAAGCAACTTCAGAGACGGATTTCCCAGTGGTCTCAAGAATCTGACGACCTTTCTGAAGACGGGCTGTCCGAAGAAGTTCAACAGGCGATAGTCCTGTGAGGGCTTTGACTTTGCGGTAGAGTTGTACTCGTGAAAGTCCGAGTTCGGCGCCAACAGTCTCGACACTAAGATCGCTGTCAGCAAGATTCTTTTCAATGAAATCTCGGAACTTCAGTAGGAAAGCGCTTTCCTGGGTGGTAAACTTAGCCTCTTCCTCATTGTTCTCTACTTCCTTACTCTTTTCTTCCTTTTTTTCTTCTTCCTTGTTACCGAATAGGTTCTTCAGACGGCGGCGATTTTTCAATAGGTTGTTGATCCGGGCAAGAAGCACTTCTGCGGAGAAAGGTTTCGTGATATAGGCATCGGCACCACTCTCATAGCCTTCAACCTGATGCTCGTCAAGTGCACGGGCTGTGAGCAAAATGACGGGGATATGTGAGGTCGCAGTACCGTTTTTAACGCGTTGGCAGAACTCCAAACCGTTCATGACAGGCATCATGACATCACTGACTATGAGGTCTGGTACAATCTCGTTAGCGAGATTAAGCCCTTGCTGACCGTCTGCAGCTTCGTTCACCTGATAGTGGGGCTTCAGAATATTACTTAAATAGGCGCGTATATCTGCATTGTCATCAACAATGAGTATCGTTGGGTGTGTACTGTCGATGTCATCGTTGGTGTCGAGAGTTGGGATTTTGGTCTGCGACAGGTTGATAGGCTCTGATTCCTGGATACTGACGAGGCTACTATGTCGGACTTGAGCATCAAGCATCTTGCTAATGAGTTGGGAAAGATGACGTGTGTTGCGCAAGACTATTGAGAAGAGTCCTGATGCTTCTGCACTGGCATTTTGGATATCATTGGTCTCAGCGAGTTGTGCTAATGGTCCTTCGATAAGGGTAAGAGGAGTGCGTAGTTCATGACTTACTTGAGTATAGAAATCGAGTTGTTCACGTTCCATTTTATTGCGTTCCTCACTGATACGTGCTCGCTGGAGGAAGTAGATATAGATCACAACAAGCATGATAAGCAGTAGGATAACGAGGACTACGGCAAGAATATTGATGACGCGCTCGTTGGCAAGTTGTTGGAGGTAACCACTTGCTTGCTGGTTCAGCCGTTCCAACCGCTGTGTCTGACGCATAACTTCATCGCTCTCGAGTAGTAGTACGTTTGCATTATCACGAGTGACGAGGGCAGAAGTGAGCATGGTCTCCTCTTGATAGGGGCGTCCCTCTAAGATGTTGAGGGCAAGATAGAGTAAATAATCACCTCTTGTGGGGTAGATGTAAGAGGCGTCGAGTAGGGAATCTCTGACAAGTTGGATTCCACCGTTTTCTCCTGGCAAACCATCGATACCGCAGAATAGAGGTAACTTCTCGCTTTTTCTCTCGACGAAGGCTTTGCGAGCACCGATAGCGGAGCGGTCGTTATGCCCGAAAACAAGGTCGATGCTGCTTAAGTCTCCGCGATAAGCCTTCACGGCATTGTAGGCTACATCCTCAGTCCAATTACCCTGTATAGTAGCTACCACTTGAACTTCACTGCCTTTGAGGGCATCATTGAAACCACGATGACGGTCGTCTGCGGGGGAAGAGCCTTTCAGTCCTAATATTTCCATGACAGTCCCCTTTCCGTGAAGACGAGAGACAACATATTCGCCCATCTCGTGCCCCATTTCGTAGTTGTCTGCACTAACAAAGGCAGTGTATTTTTGGGCATCGGTCTTGCGCTCGAAGACGATGACAGGGATTCCCTTGTCAAATGCACGGTCAATAGCAGGGGATACGTTCGTTAGCTGGTTGGGCGCAACGATGAGCAGATCGATACCACTTGAGACGAGACTGTCAATTTGGTGAATCTGAGTATCGGAGTTGTCGTGGGCAGCGGTGAAACGCAGTTCTACACCTTGGTGGAAATTTGCTTCCATCTGCATCTCTGAGTTCTGCCATGCGCGCCAGATATCTTCTGAGCATTGAGACACACCAATAACATATTTGGGCTTTGGCTCCTGACAAGACCAGAGAATCGGGAGGCAGAGGATGAGAAGTAGAGCTCTTTTAAGCACAGTCATGATTGCTAAGGTTTTTAAGTGTTAACGAATGGCATAAAGGTAGCCGAGAAGTGCCATCTTACCGCGCATAGTCTCACGGGGCGTGAACTCACCATTGACCCAGAAATAGCGTTGGTTGAAGTAAGATTCTTGACGTGGCCAGCCTCCATTGTTCCAGTCAGGATAACAATATTTGAGGATGACACGGGCATCGCCCCCATTATGTCCGGGCGACCATGTCTCAGTACCATTAAATGGTGTCTGTCCAGGATGTGACTCAGGAGCACCGTCATTACGTCCAGTCGTGTAGCAGTCGGTAATGTGCCGTTCGCCAAGACCGGTCATTTCAACAATGTTTCCTGGGTTCCGGCCCATAGCCCAACTGGCTTCAGTAAA
Source organism: uncultured Prevotella sp. (assembly GCA_900315035.1). Lineage (GTDB taxonomy): Bacteria > Bacteroidota > Bacteroidia > Bacteroidales > Bacteroidaceae > Prevotella. The sequence goes on along the minus strand of OMXO01000016.1, from coordinate 26,426 downwards.
CATGGCATGCTCAAGTTCTCGCTTGCGGGACTTATTGTCAGTAATGTAATGTGCAAGCATGACAAGCTGGAGATTTTGTGAGACTTGCCATCGTCGGTCATTGGCACAACGTCTTGATGGACGCTTAGACATGTTGGAGATGTTATAGGACTCTGCCTGATCATTGACACCGGCCTTGATGCTCTGATAAAGCTCGTTATAATGGCGGGGATGTGGACAGGTCATGTATGCTGCAGCAATCCATACATTGTTGATGGCTGGTTTATAAGGTTCCTGGGCAAAGATATCTTCCCATGCGGTGTCACCTGTTATATTGTAAAGGAAGGCCGCTGCTAGTTGACGGAAATCACGGCCGCGCATCTGCATGCTACCGATGTCTTGCAAATCATCGAGCTGACTCCACTCTTGTTTTGATGCATATCGGAAGGCTTTAATAGCCTCGTCAGTGTAGTATGTCTTCAAAGAGTCATTACCTTGCAGACGGAAAGCTTCGGCAAGGACGGAACAATTTGCAGCGTTAGCCCATGCTGCCATCGTCGTACACCCAGCCTGGAACATGACGCTCCAATCGGCGGAGGGATTGGTAACTCCTTGTGAGTAGCCCTCTCCGTCACGGATAGAGAGGAAGAAGTCTACTTCATTGCGTGCTTCGTCGATGATGTCGGGAATACCATTGCCACTTTCGCGGATACCGAGGTTATCGTCTGACAGATGACCGTTTGAAAGAATATAGGGCAGAAGCATGTCATAGATGTTGCTGACGTGAGCGAGATGACGATCCCAGTCCATGGCATCGGAGTGCCCGCCACGTACCTCTGTGTTAACAGGATTGCCAGGAAGACGATGCTGCCAAAACCGGGATGCGAAGACAGGCTTGAAGTGGGGCTCATCCCATACATCAGTTCGCAGGTCGCGCCATTCTTTCATAAAGGGGTGAAAATCTGTTTTATAAACAGTAAGACCTTTGGGGTCGGTCTCTGGTATGAATTGTGGCTGACGAGGTACGGGCCATACGTGTTCGGGATCCTTGGGCTCTCCAAGTCGCATGTAGTAGTAGCCACGTACGGAATAGCGGAAGGGTTGGTAATAGATGTCTGTGGCAATGTCGAAATCCATCGAACAGCCTACATCCTCAACGACTAGACTATAACGGCCTGGCTGAGTACCACGGAAGTCAATAGCCCATACATCGGTACCTATAAGGTTCTTTCCACCGGCCTCCATGGAGGCATCAGCTATGGTTTTCCATAATTTTATGATGCCTGCACTGTATTTCTTCTTAGTTTTAACGTTATAAAGATAAACCTTACGGCCTTCCCATTCGCGGTAGTCTCGCTGTCCTCCATCGCCTAACCACTGATAAAGGTCGGCGGCATGGAGAGCTTCTGATGGAGAGTATCCGATGATGTTGACATGAATGGCTTCGGAAACAGTGTTCCAAATATCATAATGTATGCTGATAGCAGACTTGTCTGTACCAAGTTCTTTCGGAATATTGACAGTATAAGTGCATCCCTGACGCATCGCTTGAGGCAATTGTAAGAATAGCCAGTGGTCGTTTTCGCTAGTAAGTGTATGGTCTGTGTTCATGGGCTTCGACTTACGCCAGATGCGAAGGGGCTGTGTAGTAGCAAAACTTTTGTCATTAGTAGAGCTGACCTGCCATAGATTGGCCTGTTGGGCTATATCGATATTGAGGCGGGGGGCAAATACAATGAGGGTGTCATCGCCTTCAGCAAAAGAATGACCGAGGTAGGCGCTGGGACCTGTGGCATTGTCGCGGTAGTGAACCTCACCATCCCGCACGTGTAGCATCAGATAGTGCTTGTCGATCACATGAAGACCTAATACCTTCGAGGCAAAGATAGACTGTGCCGACAGGAGCATAACACCTGTCAGCACAATATGAAGTAAGCATCGCATGTTATACATGATTGTTATCGTTAGTTGGTTTTGGTTGCAAAAATACAAAAAAAATCCAATTAGTGTAACAATTGTAGTCTTTTTTTTGCTGATGCGCAGAATTATTTATATGTTTTGGGCGACTCCTTGCCGAAAAGGAACTGCTTCTTGTAACCGCCAAGGTCAATGACAATCTTTTCAAAGACAATGCCTGGATCTTGCGGACAAAGGGTTAGTGTATGAAAATCCTGTGCTGCATTTAGGGGCAATTCGACCACTTTCTCTACAACACGTCTGGCGATGGTAGGGTAGTAGATGCTGTAGATGTTTTGAGGCTTCTCGTTGAGGTTACCATTGAAGTTGATGCTCACTGGATTATTGCCGTCAAGGACTACATTATATAAAAGACCGCCTTTATCAAGGAAATCGAGGGTTGATTTAGTGATGATGTGTATCTTTGCCGTCTTCACTCCCTGGGATTTGAAACGGTAGGTGAGGGCTGCGCCGTCGGTGGGGGTGGTATATGGCATGAGTGCTATACCACTACGTGTTCGCCCCATGTAGGGGATGATGGTCCATTTGGCCAAAGAGGCATCGGTACGACTGAAGGTGTGTTCGGCTTCTATGCTGATGTATCCGTCGTTAGGCATGAAGGTGGGACCTTGGGTTGGAGTCGGCACATTTATGAGGTTAGGGCAGACATCGGCAGGGAACGCATCGTTCCACATCGTATAGCTAATGTGCTTCTGGATCATCATACCATCCCATTTGCCACCTGCTATCTCTTTGTTATATTGCAAATTGAGTAGAGAATCACGCTTGAAGGCTTGACGACAACGTTCTGCCCAACAATTGGCATCGGGATCACCAAGCTGAGCGAGGGCATGGTTCATGGCTTGGGCATAGTACATCTCATAGACAGCACCCATGGCCTGGATAGGAAAGAGGATGAGTTGACGGTAAGCGTCCCTGGCCTCGGGTTTCAACGTGATGAACTGACGTAAGGCACGGGTTTCAATGGCTTGATATTCGGATACGACCTGCTCAAACTCATTCGTGGTGTATGTCCTTGCATCGAGCATTTCTGAGGTGATGCGCCCGTTGTATTTACTTACAAGGTTCAGCAATTGGGTAGCTTCTTCGGCTTGTCCCTCACCGAAACTCTCCGCACAGAAGGCACGAGTGTGGTCGAGTAGGTTGCCTGCGTGATATTTCGAGGGATCCCATGCCATATCCATGAAAAGTTGGATGGGATACTCCATCGGTTTCAGGTCGCCAACGTTGAGGATCCACAATTTCTGAATACCGCCATTATAGGCCAGCTGTAACTGTTCCCACATATTCTGTATAGGGGTGACGTTGATCCACTTCGTGTTGCGTGGGGCACCAACGTAATCAACATGATAGTAAAGCCCCCAACCACCGCTGCGCTCTTGTTCTTTGGCTGTAGGAATACGGCGTACATTACCCCAATTGTCATCGCAGAGTAAGATTGTAACATCGTCTGGTACACGTAAACCTGCGTCGTAATAATCCTGTACCTCTTTATATAAAGCCCAAATTTGTGGAGTTTCCTTAGCTGGGCGATGGGTGACTTCCTTGATAATGCGCCGCTGGTTGTCTATAATGTTCTCCAGTAATTTGGTATCTGTTTTATTGCCCATGGCTTCGTCACCATCACCGCGCATGCCGATGGTGATGATATCATCCGTACCCTTAGTGCGCTCAATACCCTCACGGAAGAATCGATCGAGATTATGTTTGTTAGTGGCATAGTTCCAAGCACCCCATCCTTTGCGGTCACGAGCATATTCTTGATGATTTCGAGCCATTGGCTCGTGGTGGGATGTGCCAATCATGACGCCCATGGCATCGGCAGTCTTCAGATTCTCCGGGTCATCCGCATAAAATGCCCAGCCCCACATCGCAGGCCATAAATAATTGCCTTTTAAGCGAAGTATGAGCTCAAAGACCTTCTCGTAGAAACGATGGTCGCCGTAGTCGGTGCCAAAAGTGTTCTTGACCCAGGTGGTAAGACAAGGCGCTTCATCGTTAAGGAAAAGACCGCGATAACGTACGGCGGGTTCGCCATCGGTATATTCACCTTCTTTGACATAGAGTTGAGGATGTTTCACTATGGGGACATCTGCCCAATAGTACCAGGGGGATACTCCAATTTGGCGTGATAGTTCATAGATGCCATAAACAGTGCCGCGTTTATCACTACCAGCGATAACCAGTTGATTGTCTATACTCTTGATAATATATTTCTCGGTTTTCCCCTTAAGGTTACGCAGCAGTCCCTGTTTTACCCAGGTGTCAATCTTTTTGTTTGTGCCTACGGTACCTATGAGGATGGTTGGGGTACCGTTGTTTTCAATTTTCTGTCCGGTTACTTTTTCCAGATCCGTCTGTAAATTTTGGGCAGCCAATTTTACGCAACTATGCTCGTTGGTCTGATAGCTGATGGCTAAAACCTTCATAGGCCAACTATTTGCCGTAGGTTGGAAGGCAATCAGTTGTTCTGCGGCAAGACTGTTCAGAGACTGTAGAACGCACCAAATAAAAACTTGTATGAATTTTGTTCTTAATAATACTTTTCTCATCGTCATTGGGAGATTATTGTTCGTTTTTTCTGCAAAGTTAGTATGTTTTAAGCATAAAAGTGATTAAAAACGTATCATTTTTTTAAGAAATTGTCTCAAATATTTGTTCATCATCAGAAAATGCAGTATCTTTGCAACAATTATTAAACAAAACAATGTGGCCTAAAGCATTACTGACTATTATCACATTCTGCTTTTCAATTGGCAGCTCTGCCCAGATGGGTAAATTTTTTAATCCAGACAAACAGCTTTCCAGCAGTTTTGTTACTCAGGTGTATCAAGATCGTGAAGGATACATCTGGATTACAACTCGTGACGGTATTAACCGCTATGATGGATATCAGTTCCATGTGTTCAAGCGTGAGAACCCTAATGCTCGTACATTGGCTAGCAATTACGTGAATACAATGCTTCAGGATCGTAACGGTCTGTTCTATTTCGGTATGTATGGAGCATTGCAGACTTGGGATGGCGGTGAGTTTTATAATGTGACACTCACAGACCTTAAGGGTAATCATAGTACCTGCTATGCTAATTGTTTCTTGGAGAGGGCTAATGGCGATGTGCTCGTGGGTACTTCTGGATTGGGTGTTATGAAGTTCTCTGATAAAACCCATGCTAAGCAGATTGGTGGTCCTGTAGCTGGTATCCACACCGTTAGTGCCATGATTGAAGATAGTAAGGGACGTGTGTGGATGGTGGCCGACGAGACTGGTCTTTTCTGTTATGACGGGAAACAACTGAAACGCTATATGACTGATCGACAGGGACTTGTGATGCATGGTCTCTGTGAAGATAAGACTGGGTCGATTTATGTGGGTACTTCGAATGCCGGCGTGTATCGTTTGAAGAACGGACAGTTTGAGCATCTTGAGGGTACAAATGGACATTCCGTCTCTGCCCTTTATTGCGATCATTTTGGGGGCATCGTCATTGGTTACGATGGACAAGGTATAGCTCTCTATCAGCCAGATAAAGATGAACTCATTAATAACCCATTCTTCAGTATGGAGGTGGATCTGGCGAGAAGTAAGGTCTATTCTATCGTGGAAGATCGCAGTGGACATCTTTGGTTCGGTCTGTTGCAAAAAGGTATTTACGAGCAGCCCATTTCGTTGAATGGTTTCAATTATATGGGTTATAAGCTCGGTGCGCGCAACGTCATTGGTAATGCTTGTGTCATAAGTACTCTTATAGACCGACATAGTCGTGCTTGGATAGGAACAGATAAAGATGGCCTTTACTGTGTTAGTCAAGAGGGGAAGTTTATTAAGCATTTTATTGGCAATCTCCCCTCGACAGTTATGTCAATGGTAGAGGATTTGAATGGTAGAATCTGGATTGGGTCATATGGAGATGGTTTTGGTTGGATAGATCCGGTAACGATGAGTTATCATCCAATAAAGGCACCTATCGACAATCATCTAATTGTGATGGACATGGAATGTGATGCCAAAGGGAATCTCTGGCTTGCTACATTTAAGTACGGTATCCTCCAGATGGATATGCAGGGTAACCTTGTTAAACAGTATAGCATGCGTGAAGGCTCTGAAACTGACCGTAAGATGGATTGTGTCCCCAATAATTATATCTCGCAATTGTCGGTTTCTCCTGATGGCCATCGCCTCTATGTGGCTTCTACCATGGGACTATGCTGCTTAGACATTGCCTCAGGTAGTTGGACAAAGACTTTTGGTGTTAATTGTATTAATTATGGTACACCTGTGCGTATAGCGCGTGAATATGGCGGAAAGTTGTGGATAGGAACTAATGAAGGTCTTTATTGTTATGATTTGACAGGAAAGGTTCTGAAGCATTATACGCGTAATGAAGATCTGCCTGATAATGGTGTCGGTTCCATCGAGCAGGATCGTAATGGTCAGTTGTGGATTGGTACGAATCATGGATTGGCGAATCTTGACCCTAAAACGGGGCGTTTTCGTAACTTCTATGGAGATGATGGCCTGCAGAGTAATGAGTTCAGTGATGGTGCTTCTTGTACTTCTGCTAACGGTGTGCTTCTCTTTGGGGGAACTGGGGGCGTCACCTGGTTTGAGCCAAAAAATATCGCAAGTAATAAGTGGAACGCCAGCGTACAGCTGACATCACTCGTAGTCAGCGGACAACAGGTCAGCAAGGCCACTCGTTCTGGTAATTATGCAGTTACAGATACAACAATCATTGCAAGTAACCGTTTCGAACTAGGCTATCACGACAATTCCTTTGCTATCCGTTTCTCCACTTTGACGTATGAGAATCCTGAACATATCTCTTATCTTTATAGTATAAATGGCGAACCATTTATCCGTTTGCAGCATGGTGTTAATGTACTGACATTCTCTCATTTGCCACAAGGAACTTATCGTTTCCGTGTGAAGGCAGAACGTAATGGCGAGGAGACGGCTGAACGTGAGTTTACAATGGTTATCCGCAGCCCGTGGTACCGTTCAGGATGGGCTTATTTCTTCTATTGTCTTATTTTCGGACTTTTTGCCTGGCAGTATTTAGCTTACCGTCGTCATCGTGAACAGAGCCAACTTCGTTTGCAGGCTCATATTCATGCGGAAGAGATGAGTGAGGCTCGACTAAGGTTCTTTATGAATATGAGCCACGACATCCGGACTCCTATGACACTTATCATCACACCGTTGCTTTCACTTATTAAGAACGAGAAAGATCCGCAGCGTAGGAGTGTTTATGAGACGATACACCGTAATGCCAACCGAATTTTAAGTCTGATCAATCAAATGATGGACCTTAGGAAGATTGACAAAGGCCAAATGCAAATGCATATGTGTGAGACCGACCTTGTTGCCTTCGTAAAGGATATCTACACCCTCTTTGAGAGTCAGGCAAAGAGTAAGCAACTTAAGCTGCTTTTCGATCACGATGCACCGTCTATTCCCGTATGGATAGACCGTAAGAACTTTGACAAGGTGATTATGAATGTGCTTTCTAATGCATTTAAATATACCTCTGCCGGCGGCGAGATCGGTATTCGTCTGACCCACGATGATAGACATGCTGTTATTGCTGTTCGTGATGACGGGGAGCCTATACCCGAAGGACAGTTCGAGAAGATTTTTGAGCGGTTCTATCAGACAGCAAACTCTACGAACAGCAATCAGGCGGGAACAGGTATTGGACTCGACCTCACTCGTTCATTGGTTGAGCTTCATCATGGTACTATCACCGCCCATAATCTTGAAAAGGGTTGTGAATTTGTTATAACCATACCACTTGGTAATGCCCATCTCACACCCGAAGAATTGATTCAAGAGCAGGCGCTTCTCAGCGCAGATGAACCAGAGGTGGAAACCGTTGAGGAAGAGTTGCCAATGGAACTCTCTGTTGAAAAAGTATCACCGAACCGTCGGCTTACGATTGTAATTGTTGAGGATGATGACGAGATTCGTAATTATCTGGAGGGCGAACTTGAGAAAGACTATGATGTCCATTCGTGCACCAATGGTCGTGAGGCCTTGGGGGAGATATTCCACTCGAAGCCAGACCTTGTCATCAGTGATGTTATGATGCCAGAGATGGATGGCAATACCCTCTGCTCAAAACTTAAGACGAATCCAAATACCAATTTCATACCTGTGATACTGCTTACGGCCAAGAGCCGGGATGAGGATAAACTTGAGGGGTTGGAGACTGGTGCTGATGCTTACATCGTCAAACCTTTCAATATGGATATCTTGCGTCGTACCATCATCAATCTTATCAATACTCATCGTCTTTTGCGCCTGAAGTATGAGCGTAATGATGATTTGGAGGAGCAGGTGGATAAGATTCGTATCAAGACGCCAGATGAGAAACTCCTGGAACGTATTATGGATTGTATCAACAAGAACTTGAAGAACTCTGACCTCAGTGTTGATATGATTGCCGATGAGGTGGGTATCAGTCGTGTGCATCTGCATCGTAAGATGAAGGAACTCACAGGACAGACACCTCATGATTTCATCCGTAACATACGTCTGAAACGCGCTGCCCAGTTGTTGGCTAATCAGGGCATGAATGTTACTGAGGTTATGTATGCTTGTGGATTTGCCAACTCGGCATCATTCTCAACCGTCTTCAAGAAGTTCTATGGAATGTCACCGCGAGACTACATGCGGGAGCATGAGGAACGGAACTAAACAAAGAATCCCGCCAATTGACGGGATTCTTTGTTTCTATAATCTTAATATTCTAACACCAGACTTTGGCGGGGTTTCATCTCGAAGTTCTTGGAGAGATCGTAATAACGACCTGTCAAGATGTCTTTTGCTTTAGTGGCTTTGCCTATGACCTCAGCGAAGCGCTCTACATCCATTGTGGCGGGCTGTGATGTTCCATTAAGAACCGTCAATGCTGTCTTTCCTTTGTATTGGCGGGCTATGACGTAGATGCCGTTGTAGGGGATGAACTGAATTTGTGAACCCTTAGTGATGGTTTCGTTGCCCTGACGCCAGTGTAGTAGGCGGCTCGTCCATGCAAACATTGACTGCTCTGCCTTTGTACGTCCCTCTTTGGTGAAACAGTTATGAGTGTCTCCTGGGAATCCGCCGGGAAAATCGCAACGTACATAACCATCGGTCTTAGCTTTTGTACCATTCATCAGTACCTCTGTTCCATAATAGAGTTGTGGGATGCGGTTCACTGTAAGCAACAAGGCTAAGGCTTGCTTCAGTGCCAGCGTGTCCTTGCCTTCACCTAAGAATCGGTCTGTATCGTGGTTCTCGATAAATGCCATCACACTTGAGGGGTTGGGGTAGAGGTAGTCATATACGAACGAATAGTATAGACGGTTCAATCCTTTCCAGAATCCATCAGTCTCCTCGTTTTTGGCCTGATTCAGCTTGTCGAAGAAACTGAAGTCCATGACGGTCTTTAGATAAGAGTTGTCTTTGGCAAGTTTAGAGTCCTTTTGCCAGGTCGCAGTGTAAGCAGGCTCTGTCACCCAGGTTTCACCAACGGTGTTGAAGTTGGGATATTCCTCCTCCAGTTCCTTCATCCATTGAGCCATTGCATCTGCGTAGGCATAGGGATAGGTGTCCATGCGGATGCCATCGATTCCTACGGTTTCAATCCACCACATAGAGTTCTGTATCAGATATCGCATGAGATGTGGGTTATGCTGGTTCAAATCGGGCATGGAGGGCACGAACCATCCCTCGACAGTCTCTTTCAAATCCACTTTCGAGGCATATGGGTCAATAACAGGTGTGAGTTTATAACTCGTCTGAAGATACTTGCTCTTGGCAGGTTCCGAACCGTCGCTGTTAGCAGTATAGCCTGTCATGGGGTCGCGCCCTGAATTCCGTTCGTTAAGCCACTCTGGCATATTCAGCCAGTCCTTAGAGGGCATGTCCATTGTCCAGGGATGTTCAAAACCACTATGATTGAAAATCATGTCCATCACAATTTTCAGTCCCTTGGCATGGGCTTCATCACAGAGGCGCTTGTAGTCAGCATTACTACCAAAGCGTGGATCTACCTGATAGTAGTTCGTGGTGGCATAGCCGTGATAGGTAGAATGGCCGTTTTTCGAATCAGGGGAATCATTCTCTAATACCGGTGTAAACCAGAGGGCAGTAACACCAAGTTCCTTGAAGTAGTCAAGATGTTCGCGGATGCCATTCAGGTCGCCACCATGGCGAAGACTTGGTTGTGTGCGGTCTTCAACATAGTTCCTCATGCCCTTGATCTGTTTAGGATGGTTGGCGCCTTGGGCAAAACGGTCGGGCATCAGCATGTAGAGCACGTCTTCATTGGTGAATCCCATTCGCTTATCACCGCTCATTTCGCGAGCTTTCAGTTGGTAAGCCACTTTTGTCTTGCCGAAGTTCAGTGTCATCGTTCCTGGCTGCGCATCCTTGAGATTCATGTAGATGAGCAGGTAGTTTGGAGAATCCAAGCGTACCAGACTGTCGATCTTCACCCCAGGGTAATCAGTAGTGACACTCTGTACGTCGCGGATACCTTGTCCATAGACCATTAGCTGCACTTGAGGATTTTTCATCCCCACGTACCAGTCTGTTGGCTCAATCTTGTTAATCACACTTTTCTTGGCTGCACTCATAGTCAAAACATTTGCCATCAGGATGGCTGTAAGAAATAAAAAACGTCGCATAATGTCTTTAGTTTATTCAATTGGTGCAAAGATAAATAATTATTTTGCAGATTGTATTTATTGGGTATCGTTTTTCTTTCTCTTGTCAGGATGTAGGAGTGATACCGAACTGCTTCTTGAAGACGACAGAGAAATGGCTCTGGGTGCTGAAGCCACACTTGTCAGCAATTTCGGAAACGGTGTATTTCCCGACAGTTACCGTCTGAACAAGACAATCAAGACCTACAGACAGCTTCAGGCTTTCGGTGTCGGTATCCAGCCGGGTGCCAGTGTTTATGGTTGCGAGGGCTACTTTATGTGGAAGAGCCGCTCACTGACGTCAGCCTTAATGACATCAAGACCGAGAAGCGCCTGGAACTCTGTAACGAGGGTGTTCGCTATCAGGATCTCGTGCGTTGGGGCGATGCCAAGACGGCTTTGGGTAATCAGGGCAAGGATGTGCCTGCCTTCACTGGTGATCAAGTGCAGTGGAACTGGCATAATGATAAGTATGGCTTCCAAGACAAGAACAGCCTTCTCCCCATTCCTCTCAAGGAACTGGAACTTAATCCAAATATGAAACCGAATGCAGGTTGGTAAATAGTTAGAAATTAATTTATTAAAAAAAGAAAAGGAATAGTACAATGATACAGAATTATTCGTAACTTTGTCGCATCCCTAAAAACTATAATAGATATATGAAGAAAATTTTGTTTATTGTTGCCTTCTGCCTGACAGGCATGGCAACACAAGCTCAGCAGAACCTGAGCTGGGGGCAGGGTCCTCAGGTCGCTTCACCTGATGTTCATGCCGACAACAGTGTTACATTCAACTTGATTGCTCCTGAGGCTCAGAAGGTACAGATTACTGGCGACATGCTGCCTACAAGAAAGGTGGAGTTCGGTGGCAACAGCTTTGATGCTCCGGGTGTGGTAGATTTGGTTAAGAACGACAAGGGCGTGTGGAGCTACACCACAGAGCCACTTAAGCCCGAACTCTACACCTACAACATGATTGTTGACGGTGTAAAGATTATCGACCCACTGAATGTTTACAACATCCGCGACATCAACAATCTGTTCAGCGTACTGCTCATCGGCGGCGACCAGCGCACCGATCTGTACAAGGTCAACAAGGTGGCTCACGGCACCGTTAGCAAGGTTTGGTACGAGAGTCCTACAGCAGGCCTTACCCGCCGACTGACTGTCTATACGCCTGCTGGCTACGAGACCAGCGGCAAGCAATATCCTGTACTCTACCTGCTGCACGGTATCGGTGGCGACGAGAACGCTTGGAGCGAGCTCGGACGTGCAGCCCAGATTCTCGACAATCTCATTGCTCAGGGTAAGGCAGAGCCCATGCTCGTTGTGATGACCAATGGCAATATCTCTCAAGAGGCTTGTCCTGGTGAGACTTCTGAGGGTTTCAAGGTTCCTACGATGATGCTTCCTAAGACCATGGAAGGCTCATTCGAAACGGCTTTCCCCGATGTAGTAAACTTTATCGAGAAGACCTACCGTGTGAAAAAGGACAAGGCTCACCGTGCCATCGCTGGTTTGTCGATGGGTGGCTTCCATAGCCTCTTTATCAGCATCAATAATCCTGATCTGTTTGGCTATATTGGCCTGTTCTCTGCTGCGGTCGATCAACAGCAGAATGGTCAGGGAGGCTTCCCCAATATCTATGCCGATCGTAACACGAAGATAGATAATCTCTTCGGCAAGAAGCCCAATCTGTTCTGGATTGGTATCGGCAAGACCGATTTCCTCTTCAAGAACAACAATGACCTGCGTGCCTATCTCGATTCTAAGCACCACAAGTACACCTATCTTGAGACCGAGGGTGGACACATCTGGCGCAACTGGCGAATCTATCTTTCAGAATTCACACCATTATTATTCAAATAAAACTTATGAAAAAATCCCTATTTATTCTGGCTGCTGCTCTCGTGGGCTGTACAGCTGCAGACAAAGTAGCCACGAAGAAAACAATTAACCAGGAAGAAACAATGGCAAAGATGTCGCTTGAAGACAAGGCTCATTTCGTAATCGGTACAGGTATGGCTGGTTTCTCTGGCGATGATGCCGTGATTGGTGCTACTAAGAATCTTGTGCCTGGTGCTGCTGGTACCACCTATCCGCTCGATTCATTGGGCATTCCCGCCATTGTCTTGGCTGATGGTCCTGCCGGACTCCGTATCGACCCTACACGCGAGGGCGACTCTGCCACGTATTATTGCACTCACTTCCCCATAGGAACCCTGCTTGCTTCTACATGGAACACACAACTCGTTGAAGAGGTAGGTCAAGCCATTGGTGAAGAGGTAAAGGAGTATGGCGCCGATGTATTGCTGGCTCCCGCATTGAACATCATGCGTAATCCCCTTTGTGGTCGTAACTTTGAGTATTATTCAGAGGACCCTGTTGTGGCTGGTAAGACTGCTGCTGCCTATATCACTGGTGTTCAGAAGAACGATGTGGGTACCAGTATCAAGCACTTTGCTGCCAACAACCAGGAGACGAATCGTATGGGCAACGATGCCCGTATGTCTCAGCGCGCCTTGCGCGAAATCTATCTGAAGGGTTTCGAGATTGCCATCAAGGAGAGCAAACCCTGGACTGTCATGACCTCTTATAATTATATCAATGGTGTTTACACCTCTGAGAGCAAGGATCTGGTGCAGACTATTCTGCGTGATGAGTGGGGCTATGAGGGTACCGTGATGACCGACTGGTTTGGTGGAAAGGATGGTGCTGTGCAGATGTGGGCTGGTAATGATATGCTGCAGCCAGGTAAACAGGCTCAGTTCGACTCTATTGTGGCTGGCGTGAAGAGCGGGAAACTCGCTGAGGCAGACCTCGATCGGAACGTGCAGCGTATCCTCAACCTCGTAGAGAAGAGTCCCCGTTATCAAGGGTATCAGTATTCTAACAAACCCGACTTGAAGGCACATGCAACGGTTACACGTCAGTCGGCTGCCGAAGGAATGGTGCTCATGAAGAATAATGCGACGTTGCCTTTCAATCAGGGCGTTAAGAATGTGGCTCTTTATGGCAACACCTCTTATGAGTTCATTGCTGGTGGTACGGGCTCGGGTAATGTAAACCATGCCTACGTAGTATCATTGCTCGATGGTATGAAGAACGGCGGTTATGCTGTGGCCGACAATCTGAAGCAGGCATACCAGCAGTACTGGAGCGACTATCATAAAGCTCGCGAGGCGGAGATTGCGGAAATTGAGAAGACCGATAAACAGAAGGCTATGATGATGAGGTTCCTGCCTGCAGGACTGCCTGCTGAGAAACTGTTTACTACGGCAGAACTCGAGGCTCAGGCTGCCCAGGCTGATATCGCCGTGCTGACCATCGGCAGAATCTCTGGTGAGTTCTTCGACCGCAAGTCCTCTGATTTCAACCTGAGTGACTCTGAGCGCAAGCTCATTACGCAGGTTTGCGATACCTACCATAAAGCTGGTAAGAAGGTGGTTGTACTCCTGAACATAGGTGGTGTTATCGAGACTGCCTCATGGAATGCTTTGCCCGATGCTATTCTGTGTGCCTGGCAGGCAGGACAGGAAGGCGGTAACAGCGTTGTCGATGTGCTGAGTGGCAAACAGTCGCCTTCGGGTAAGTTCACGATGACCTGGCCGGTTAAGTTCTCCGATGCTTACTCTTCGAAGAATTTCCCAGTTGATAAGACTGCTAAGCTCGACTTTATGAACACCGTTGAGCGTGGCAACGTGAAAAATGTAGATTGGACCGACTACGAAGAGGACATCTACGTCGGCTATCGTTACTTCGATTCGTTCGATGTGCCCGTTAGCTATCCTTTCGGCTTCGGACTCTCTTACACAACGTTTGAGTATGCTGATGCCAAGGTCGCAGAAAAGGACGGCAACTACGAGGTAAGCGTTACCATTAAGAATGCTGGCGACCACGAAGGCAAGGAAGTGGTTGAGCTCTATGTTGCTGCTCCTGACAGCAAGGCTGCCAACAAGCCCGCTAAGGAGTTGAAGGCCTATGCCAAGACCAAGAACCTGAAGCCTGGTGAGAGCGAGACCTTAAAACTCTGTGTCAGCGCAGCCGATCTGGCTTCATTCGACGAGGCTGCTTCTGCCTGGGTTGTTGCCGAGGGTGAGTATCAGTTCCTCATCGGAGCTTCTTCTCAGGATATTAAGGTGTCGATGCCAGCAGCAGTGAAGGCTCAGACGACGAAGGTCAACGATGTCATGAAACCTCAGGTGCAGATCAATCGCCTGAAGCGCTAAACCTTGGTCTGAATCGGCTCTACATATATTGCGATACGGAAGCCTCAGAAGTGGAAAAACTTCTGAGGTTTTTTCCTGCTTATCCAATAATGTCTGCCATAATTTTCCAGGCATTATTCGTTTATTTCCCCGCTTATTTGTAATTTTGCACCCGTATATGCTGACAGAGAAGACGATGGAAAAGCTGCGCATTCTGGCAGAGTCGGCGAAGTACGATGTGTCGTGCTCGTCGAGCGGCACTGTGCGCAAAGGCAAGCAGGGCATGGTGGGCTCTACCGTTGGCGGTGTGGGCATCTGCCACTCGTTTGCCGACGATGGGCGCTGCATCTCTTTGTTGAAGGTGATGCTCACCAACTATTGCATGTACGACTGTGCCTACTGCATCAACCGTCGCTCGAACGATATCAAGCGGGCTACGCTCTCCGTATCTGAATTAGAGGAGATCACGATGGAGTTCTATCGCCGCAACTATATCGAAGGACTGTTCCTGTCGAGTGGGGTAGTGCGCAATCCTGACTACACGATGGAACGGCTTGCAGCTATTGCCCGCGACCTTCGGACTGTGCATCGCTTCAACGGCTATATCCATCTGAAAAGCATTCCAGGTTGTTCGCAAGAATTGCTTCAGGAGGCAGGACGCTATGCCGACCGTATGAGCGTGAACATCGAGATACCTAAAGAGGAGTCGCTTAAGTTGCTGGCGCCAGAGAAGAGCCATAAATCTGTCTTCCAGCCGATGAAACTGATACAACAAGGCGTTTTGGAGAATAAGGAGGACCGCAAGAAATATCGTCATGTGCCGCGTTTTGTGCCTGCCGGACAGTCAACGCAGATGATCGTAGGAGCCACGAAGGAGACAGACCGCGATATCCTCCAGATGTCATCGATGCTCTACGGACAGCCCACGATGCGACGTGTCTATTATTCCGGCTATGTCTGCGTCAACACCTACGACCCGCGATTGCCGATCCTCAAACAACCGCCCTTGGTGCGAGAGAACAGACTCTATCAGGCCGACTGGCTGTTGCGATTCTACCACTTCAAGGTGGAAGAGATTGTCGATGACCTGCATGCCAACCTCGACTTAGAGGTGGATCCCAAACTCGCCTGGGCACTCCGTCATCCAGAGGCTTTCCCTGTGGATATCAACACGGCCGACTATGAACAACTGCTCCGAGTGCCAGGACTTGGCACGAAGTCGGCCTGGCTCATCGTCAACTCACGCCGTTTCAGTCGTCTCACCTCTTACGACCTGAAGAAAATGGGTGTGGTTATGAAGAAGGCAAAGTACTTTGTCACTTGCAATGAGCTCACCTCGCAGTTCTCCCAGCCCATTATCGGCATCAACGAACTGCGCCCAGAGCGCCTCCGTCCTCTTCTCATCAGCAAGGCCCAACAAAAAAGAGCTGCCGAAGAACAGCAACTCACGCTCGATTTCAATGAAGAAACATGAAATCAAAGAAAATAGTGATTAGCGGAACCATTTGGTCACATTTGTGTCCGGTCAACCGTTAATTATGTATAATTGTCTGGTGTCGGTCGGTTGGGTTTGTCTTTTTTTTGTGTGAATTTGTGTAATTTTGTGTCGATAAATTATAAATCAACCATTAAAATAACAAAAAGATTTAGCATTATGAAAAAGATTATGTCAACAAAAGGCATGATGATTCTTGCTGTCGGCATTGCGATGGCAAGTTGTTCAAAGAACGATGTATTTGAACAAAACCAGACCAATGTCTCTGAACAGCAGAAAGCAGAGTATGTTTCAAACTATGTAGCCAAGTACGGCCAACCCGATGCTAACCAGAGCTGGGATTTTGCTGCTATGCCAAAGGCTGCCCAGACCCGTTCAGGCGAAACGATGGTTTGCAATGAAACTCGTTTGCCCAAATTTTTCTACGAACATGTAGTTACCGATGGAGGACAGTTTGCAAGCAAAATTGCTAATGCCACAGTTAAGGACTGGAACCCCTATCTGTCAGTTTGGCTCGTTCCATGCGCAGTACATACCACTAATAAAGAATTAAAATTTGGACTGTCGGTATGCTACAACAATGATATTACTAATATTGCAACAGGACTCAGAATCCAAGATAATGTTTGGGCTTACAATCTTGATCCTTTATATGACTTTGTTACTGACGCTGTATTCTCAAGAGGCCGAATGATTGACACCAGAAGTTTAGTAACCGCAGAAAATGCGTATTGGACTGCTTATAGTTATAACTACGAATGGACATGGGGGCTTTTCTGGGGAGAGTGGAAAGAAAAAGGACTCAAGAGTTTTGAAATCAAAACCTATAAGGAGATTACCGTTAATGGCCGTACCTACTGGTGCTTCGACTGCACAGGCGATGGTGATTACAGCAATCTGGTCTGCCTGTCAGTAGGTGCTCAAGCTATTGAAGAACAGCCACAGCCTACCCAGAAGCGCTATTTTGTTGAGGATCTGGGATCGAAGGACGATTTCGACTTCAACGATATCGTATTTGATGTCATCGACGACAACGGCTCACAGAAGTGTATCGTCCGCGCTATGGGTGGAACGATCGACTTTACCCTGCAGATTGGTAACACTGAGTGGACCAAGAGTGTTGATGGCGTAAAAGCTGGCTATAACGAAAAGATGATGTACAATACTCAGGGTACTATCGATTATGATAAGGTGCTCGCCGAGTTCCCCGTTACTGGTTGGAATCCTGATACCAACAACATCACTGTTAAGGTAAAGAACTCTGTAAGCGGAAATGTTATTATTGAGATTCCATTCCCAAAGAAGGGCGAAGTACCTATGATTGTTGCATTCCCCGCTGTTACCAACTGGCAGTCTGAGCGTGTATCGCTGCCTGATGACTGGTACACTATACCCACAGAAATTAGCGAAGATTAATCATTGCTAACTACAAGATAATAACAGGGTGTCCTCAAAGTCGGGGCACCCTGTTTTGTGATCACTAACCTCACTTGATAGGGCTGAAATACCGATGTATAGGGCATTTGAAGTAGGTGAGGTTCATTGGAGAAACCTCACTTGAACCTCACTTGAACCTCACTTCTTCCATCATGAGTCAATTTATAGCTTGAGTGAGGTATAGGTGAGGCCTGAGTGAGGTCTAAGTGAGGTTAAAATAACTAACCTCACTGGCTCCAATCCCTTTGTATAAAGGGTTTTTAGATAAGAAAGTGATGTTAACCCCAAAAATCAGAAATCATCGAATATCCGCGTCCAGTTCGATGAATGATAACAATCAGTCCGACAGGTTCGGACTGATTGTCCGAGTCGAGCGGACTCACAGTCCGACGTGACGTACTATCGTTTTTCTGCTAATTATTTGCGGAATCCGTTTGAAATCAGTATCTTTGTATGCTTAAACTTAAAATATAGTAGAAAGAGAAAAAAAAGATGACGATCTATCTGTTTGACGGAACGATGGACGGGCTGCTGACCGCAGTGTTCGATGCATTCAGCCTGAAAGAGCAGCCTGAGGAGTTGCTGACAGAAGGTGACGCCTTGCCCCTTTTCTGCGAACGTACCTATCAGGTGACGACAGACGAGGAGAAGGCACGACGGGTATGGGCAGGATTGGAGAAAAAGCTGACGCGAGAGGCCATGAAACTGATATCCGTGAGTTGGTTGTCTGAGTTGAAGGAGCTGAACGCGCCGTTGTTCCGATATGTCTGCAAGGTGTTCAGGCAAGGGGATATCTCCAAGCACTTTGCCGATCCTGATGTGCTGACGGTGACGAACATCGCCCGAAGAGTGCTTCACGAACAACTTCGCATGAAACAGTTTATCCGTTTTCAGAAGGCGAAAGACGGCACTTATCTGGCTGTGGTCAGTCCCGATCACAATGTGCTGCCCATCATCATCGATCACTTTCAGGACAGGTTCAACGACCAGCCTTGGCTTATCTACGATGCCAAACGGCATTATGGCTTCAACTATGACGGCAAGACCGTGATCCGCATCACGTTCGAAGACGAATCGGCTGTGCCCTTCGACTTGACGAACGGTAAGCTTGATGAATCGGTTATCAGCAGTGATGACCAATTGCTGCAAAACCTCTGGCGCACCTATTTCAAGGCCATCTGTATCAAGGAGCGGCTGAATCCCCGCAAGCAGCTCAACGACATGCCGCGCCGCTACTGGAAATATATGACGGAGAAAAATTAGAGAAACCAGATCCTGACGAGCCATATTAATGGCTGTTTTGAACAAATCAGAACAGGATTGAACAAATAGGAAAGCGCAGAATGCCTTTTTGAACACGATGGAAAATCAAAAGAATGCAGAAGAATAGCATTTTACGATTTTTTATCTACTTTTGCAACCGCAATCCCGAAAGATTTCGTATCTTTGTGGGGACAAAAGCTAAAATCAACGTGATGAAACCCAATGTGAAACTTAACTTGTTAAAAACAATCGTATGAAGAAATCAATTATGACTTTGGCGCTGGCAGCGATGTGCTGCGTAGGCGCTCAGGCACAGGAGAAGCTTTTCAACAGTGCCAGTGTTCAATCGCCTGTTATCAATGATGACGGCACAGTGACATTCAACCTCTTTGCGCCGAAAGCTGTGAAGGTAGAGGTGACGGGTGACTTCCTGCCTACCCAGCAGATTGAGGTTCCTGGTTATGGCAAGTATGACGCGCCGGGCGTAGCTCAGCTGAAGGAAGGAAAGAACGGCGTATGGAGTTACACCACAGACAAACTTGCTCCTGAGATGTACAGCTATACCTTCAATATCGACGGGATGACAGGTGTGAAAGATCCTGCCAACATTTACGTGAATCGCGATATCGTATCGTTTACCAACATCTTTATCGTCAGCAATGAGAAGGGTGACAAGGGCGATCTTTACAAGGTGAATGAGGTGCCTCACGGAAATCTCTCAAAAGTATGGTACAATAGTCCTACGCTGAAGATGCAGCGCCGTATGACGATCTATACGCCAGCTGGTTATGATAAGGGTGGCAAGTATCCTGTGCTCTACCTGTTGCATGGTGCTGGTGGCGACGAGAACGCATGGAGTGAACTCGGACGCGCTGCCCAGATTCTCGACAATCTGATTGCCACAGGTAAGGCAAAGCCCATGATTGTGGTGATGCCCAATGGTAACCCCAACTGTCAGGCAGCTCCTGGTGAGTGGTCGTGGGGTATGTACACACCAGGCTTCCGCGATAGTGGTACAGGTCCCAAAGAGCCTGCTGTTGCCTCTATTCCTGAGAGTTTCATGGATATCGTCAACTATGTCGATGCCAACTATCGCACGCAGAAGGATCGTGCCCATCGTGCTGTTTGTGGTCTGTCAATGGGTGGTGGTCATACTTTCCACGTCAGTCTGCTCTATCCCAACAAGTTCGACTACTATGGTCTCTTCTCTGCTGGTCTGCATCTTGGTAAGGGCGGTTTCAACGGCTCGTTTGCAGAGCAGATCAAGGCTGATCCCGATTTTGCCAAGCAGAGTGCCCGACTCTTTGGCAGTAAGCCCAAGCTCTACTGGATGGGTATGGGAAAGACGGACTTCCTGTATCAGAGTACCGTTGATCTGCGTGCTTACTGGGACTCAAAAGGATATCCTTACGAATACGTAGAGACAGATGGCGGACATATCTGGCGCAACTGGCGCATCTATCTGACGATGTTCGCCCAGAAGATCTTCAAGTAAACGATAATCCCCTGCCGACCAGCAGGGGATTATTACTTTTTACATGCCTTTTATGACGTGCGTACGATAGCCGTAGATCGTGACGACGAGGAAACAGAAGAGCGGCAGGACGAACGAGGCATTGGTGGCAGGGAACCCGTTGAAGACCGTACCCTGATCGATGATCATCGCCTGCAGTGGAGGTAGGATTGAACCACCGAGGATGGCCATGATGAGGCCAGCAGCACCGAATTTCGCATCATCACCCAGACCATCGAGGGCGATACCATAGATGGTGGGGAACATGAGCGACATACATCCGCTGACGCAGACGAGGCAGTAGAGACCCAGACGGTCCTGGAAGAAGATAACTCCACTGGTAAATACCATCGCCAGGATACCAAAGACGGCCAACAGCATGGCGGGCTTCACATACTTCATGAGGAAAGTGGCGATGAAACGCGAGCAGATGAAAAACATCATGGCGTAGATGTTGAACTGCTGAGAGAGCACCTCGGCGCTCTGCTCGTCCATGCCCTCAGCCATAAACACACGCGTACCATATTGAATAATAAAGGTCCAGCACATGATTTGGGCACCTACATAGAAGAACTGGGCAATAACCCCTTCGGTATAGTACCTCAGGGAGAAGATACGCTTCAAGGTGACCAAGACATGAACGTCGTGGTTGGCATCGCCTATGCGTGGCATCTTGACTAGTCGGATGATGATAAGCATGGCCACGATGATAAGGCCAATGATGAGGTAGGGCGATATGAGCACACTGAGGTCGGCATTCTTTAGCGCCTCAAACTCAGTATCGTTTAATAGGGCCCGTTCGTCGCTGCTCATGGGGTTGAGTTTAGCCTGGATGAAATTCATGGCCACAAACATACCGATGATAGAACCGCAAGGATTGAAGCACTGAGCCATGTTCAGACGGCGCGTGGCAGTCTCTTCTGGTCCCATGGTGAGGATGTAGGGGTTACACGAGGTCTCAAGGAACGACAGCCCGCAAGTCATAATGAAGTAGGCCACGAGGAAACAGCCGTAGATGCCTACTGCCTTTGCGGGAAAGAACAGAAGTGCGCCTGCGGCATAGAGTCCGAGGCCCATCATCACACCAGCCTTGTAGCTGTGCTTGCGGATGAAGATGGCAGCGGGGAATGCCATGCAGAAATAACCTCCGTAGAAAGCCACCTGCACCAGAGTACCGTCAGTAACGCTCATTCGGAAGATCTTTGAGAAAGCTTTCACCATGGGGTTCGTGATATCGTTGGCAAAGCCCCATAGTGCAAAGCAGAAGGTTACAAGGATAAAGGGCAGCAGATAGCTGACTCCGTCCTTTGTAATCAGAGATTGTTGCTTGTTCATATTTGAGTCTTTAGTTTATTTGGTGGTTGGAATGACGAGGACGAACCCGCCACGAGGTTGACATGTCATCTTGGAAGGAAGTTTCGCAGAAGTGCTAATGTCCCAAGGCTTCGAAGCGGTATCAGTGAAAATCTGCGCTTTTTGGCCAGGAATGAAGCCAAGGTCGAAAGTGAGCGTCTGTGCCTCGTCGCGCCCGTTAATGCCTGCTACATACCAGGTGGAACCATGACGGCGGGCAAGAACGACACTCTCACCGGGATAGCCGGAAACCAGGCGCGTCTCATCCCAGACAGTGGGTAACTTGCCAAGGAACTGTTGTACCTCTATCGGTTGGGCAAGGAAACTCTCTGGACTATCGGCAAGATGCTGCAGACCACTCTCGAAGAGCACCGTCAGTGCCAGTTCATGACCATTGGTGGTGATGTGAGGATTCTGAGAGTCGCTGAAGGCACAGGGGGTATAGTCCATCGGGCCGATGACATTGCGGGTGAAAGGCAGTGTGGCATTATGACGGGCTGCCTTCGTGGTAAGTGTAGCGTTATTGTTGTACCACTCGGCACCGAGCACACCTTCTGTGGAGAGCAGGTTCGGATAAGTACGTTGCCAACCACGGGGTATGGTGGCACCATGGAAGTTAACCAAGAGGTGATGACGGGCAGCCGTCTTGAGCAGGTCGATGCAGAAGTCCATATTCATCTGACTGTCGCCAGAGAAGAAATCAATCTTGACACCTGCGACCCCTATTTTCTCGCACCAACCGAATTCCTTCTCGCGGTTCTCAGGACTGTTCAGACGGAACTTCGGTGTAGGAGCGCCATCAATCCATCCTACAGAAGAGTTGTACCAGATCATAGGCTTGATGCCCTTATCAATGGCATATTTCACAGCATCCTCGATGGTCTTTCCATCTTTCATCATATCCCACTCAGCATCAATCAGCACGTAGGGGAGTTTGAGCTTGACTGCCATATCAACATATTTGCAGATGATGTTGTAATCATTGCTACCATGATTGTTGGCCCAATAAATCCAGGATACCACACCAGGCTTGATCCAGTCGGTATCAGTCAGTTGGCAAGGTTCTGCAACATCGGTAACCAGGGTAGAGGCAATGACTTCAGACAAGTTGCCGATCATCAGCGTGCGCCAAGGACTATGCCACTCATCAGAGACCTTTACAGTGTTTTCGGCAGGAGTTACGCGATAGAACTCACCATCGTTGTAGAGGCATGAGGCACTCTGACGGCGCTCGATATTGGCCTCGGAGATGAGGGCGAAAACCCCGTCGATGGGTTCGAGTAGGGCAGGATAACCCCAGCGGCAGGCATAGCCCTCTGGCGACTTCTCGTACATGCCGCGACGAGGTGCCTGCTTGTAGGTTGTCGTCAGTGGGAAATACTCCTCGTATGAATCGGTCCAGTTCTGCATCCAGCGTTTCATGCCTTCAGGGATGTGAAAGGTAGTGAGCTCACGTGGCAGGGTAGCATCGCTGAGTCCAGACAGTTCGTAGCGGAAAGCCAAACCGTCGTTATAAAGGCGCATAATGAGAAGTATGTCGTCGCCAAGGGAAGCAAAGTACTCATTGGCTTCGTTGGCACATTTCAGACGCTTGCCACTCAGCATGGTATAGTCTTCTTTGAACGTCCGACGAAAAGACAATGCGCTGGGTGTAGAGGCATTCTCGAATCCGAGGGTGGAAATCTCGAGCAGTTGACGTCCTTGATAGTTGACGATCAGTCCACTATCCTTAGGCGTAATGGTAATCTTGCCGTTAGGCGAAACTGCCTGTTGGGCCATCGCAAAAAGGCCCAGACAGACAGCCGCTATTGATAATAAGAGTCTTTTCATATCTGATAGTTATTGGAAATCAACCAAAATGCGGAACACCTTGCCAGGAGCGTCTGACCACTGTTGTATGGCCTCGGGTGCTTCTTCGGGTTTCACAACACGACTGATCAGTTGATCAACAGGACAGGTGCCACGTTCCAGATAGTGGATGACGGCACGGAAGTCAGAGGGCTGTGCATTACGCGAGCCACGGATATCGAGTTCCTTCTGAACGAAATACTTGGTTTGGAAAGAAACCTCGGTCTTGGCATAGCCGATGCAGATGACACGGCCAGTGAAAGCAACTTCATCGACAGCCATCTGATAAGTGGAAGAGCTGCCCACAGCCTCGATGACCACATCGGGACCGAATCCGGAAGTCATCTCCAACAGACGGGCATGTACATCCTCTGTCTTCGTGTTGATGGTGTAGCTGGCTCCCATCTGCTTGGCTAGAGCCAGTTTCTCATCATCGATATCAGCAGCTACGACAGTAGCACCACGCTGAGCAGAGCGCACCACAGCACCCATACCCACCATACCACATCCGATAACGAGTACGACATCAATATCCGTTACCTGAGCACGGCTCACTGCATGGAAGCCTACACTCATGGGTTCTATCAGTGCACAAGTACGGGGTGTGAGTAGGCCGGCAGGAATGACCTTTTCCCATGGGAGAACGAGATATTCGCACATGGCGCCCCAGCGTTGTACGCCGAGCGTCTCGTTATGCTGACAGGCATTCACACGTCCATTACGACATGAGGCACATTTCCCACAATTGGTATAGGGATTAACAGTGACAGTCATGCCGGGCTTCAGACCCTCAGGCACATTCACGCCAACGCTGATAATCTCTGCTCCTACCTCATGGCCTGGTACTACGGGCATCTTTACCATCGGGTTACCACCACGGAAAGTACTAAGGTCGCTGCCGCAGAATCCCACATATTTCATTCTTAATAGAACATCGTCATTGCCCATCTGGGGCTCGGCGATATCGATGACCTTCATGACAGAAGGTTCGCTAATCTGTATTGCTTTCATTGTCTGATCTTTAATTTACTTATGAGTTTTTCCATCTAGAGAACATCTGGTCGCCGATGATCTTCTGTACTTCCTTGACCAAATCGGTATCCATGGGCTCATTCACATAATTGATGTTTTTCAGTACATTCTCAGGATTTGCACTGCTGAAGAGTGTTGTGGCAATGCGCGGATTATAGCTGGTAGAAAACTGGATAGCCAGTTTCTCAATCGGGTAGCCTTGCTCTTGGCAGAAGGCTGCAGCACGGGCGCAGGCCTTATGTAAGTCCTTGCCTGCAGGATGCCAGGCTGGAGCACCGCGCTGAGAGAGGAGTCCCATCGACAGTGGTGAGGCATTGATGACGCCAACCTGATGCTGTTCGAAGAAACCGAGATAGTCCTGCAGCAGTGTGTCGTTAAGGCAGTAGTGACAGAAGTTCAGGATACTCTCTACGGTACCTTCTTCACAATGTTCGATGACCCATTTCAGGTTCTCGGGTTGCAGGTCGGTGATGCCCACATGCCCTACGACTCCTTTCTTCTTTAAGGCGACCAGTGCGGGCAACGTTTCGTCGCAGACTTTCTGTAAACCTCCTTCGAGAGAGGCTTGGAATTCGATGTCGTGAACATTGATAAGATCGATAAAATCGACGTTCAGACGCTCCATACTCTCATAGACACTCTCTGTTGCGCGCTTGGCACTATAGTCCCAGGTGTTTACGCCGTCTTTCCCATAGCGACCTACTTTCGTAGAGAGAAAGTATTTTTCGCGGGGAATCTCCTTCAGGGCCTTGCCTAACACCATTTCGGCCTTGAGATGGCCATAGTAGGGTGAAACATCGATAAAGTTGATGCCGTTATCTACGGCTACATGTACGGCACGAATTCCCTCGTCTTCACGGATACTATGGAACACACCACCTAATGACGAAGCACCGAAACTCAAGTTCGATACCTTCATGCCAGTCTTTCCAATTTCGTTGTAAATCATATTGATAATAAGTTATTTGTTGATTCTTAATACTGGTGCAATCTTATTGCAGGGGCTGGGGAGGTTGATCTCCAGGCCTTCTGCCGTCTGTTGTGTCTTCACCTTGCCATACCCTAAGAGGTAGGCACTTTTGATGTGTTTCTTCAGCAACTGATTTCCTTTAGCCAGTGAACGGATGATGAGTTTCCCATCTTCAGGCCACCCCATTGCTGTGGCGTAGAGGTACTTCTTGGTTTGGTTGAATCGCACATCGTGATAGTCCATACCTGCAAACTGTGCATCGTTGAAGCCCTGTGCATTGAGTTTAATAGTCTTTTCGGCTATAGGACCTTCACCGAATTTAACCCATGGACGCGTGCCAAAGATACTCTCGCCGTTCACCGTCATCCAGGCTTCAAGGTCATCGAGAATCCGAGCTTCTTTATCATCGTAGGTGCCATCGGCACGGAGGGGAATGGAGAGCAACAGGTTGCCGTTCTTCGAAACGATATCCACGAGCTGTTTCACAACGGTGGAGGCACTTTTATATTTATCCTCCTCATATATGCTGGTCTTGTAGTGCCAGTTGCCAATGCAGTTACATGTCTGCCAGGGGATGTCGATGAGCTCGTTGGGTGCACCGCGTTCCACGTCCCAGGTGAGGGCTTTGCGCTGGTCGTCGTTCAGGATCTTGCCGAAGACC